>JAKLLE010000050.1 GCA_023150295.1 Giesbergeria sp.
CGAGGGAGCACTGCGGGTCACCCACGGGGGAATCGATGCGATAGCGCTGCGCATTCTTCCTGACAACCGCAAAGTGCTCAAATATTGAGCACCGAAGTGTTTCCGCCATGTTGCGGTTTTGAATTTTGCAAGTCCCTCATATGAATAAAAATACCTCTATCGCTTATGGATAATGCGCAAACAGCTATAAAAACAATAGCAACAAATTACACCGAGGCCTTGAGCTTGAGACGCCAGGCATGCAGCAGCGGCTCGGTATAGCCGCTGGGTTGTTCCACGCCCTTGAACACCAGGTCGCAGGCAGCCTGGTAGGCCATGGACTCTGTGAAGCGCCCATGCATGCGTTGGTACAGCGGATCGCCGCCGTTCTGCTGGTCCACCTTGGCGGCCATGCGTTCGATGGTGGCGCGCACGCGGCCTTCGCTGACCACGCCGTGCAGCAGCCAGTTGGCCATGTGCTGGCTGCTGATGCGCAGCGTGGCGCGGTCTTCCATCAGGCCGATGTCGTTGATGTCGGGCACCTTGGAGCAGCCCACGCCTTGGTCCACCCAGCGCACCACGTAGCCCAGAATGCCCTGGGCGTTGTTGTCCAGTTCCTGCTGGATTTCCTCGTCGCTCCAGTTCCGGTGGGCAGACACGGGCACCGTCAGCAGGCCGGTCAGCAGGTTGTCGCGCTCGGCGTTGGCGTCGATCTTTTCCAATTCGATCTGGATGTCGCTCACCTTCACCTGGTGGTAGTGCAGGGCGTGCAGCGTGGCGCCCGTGGGGCTGGGCACCCAGGCGGTGTTGGCGCCTGCCTTGGGGTGGCTGATCTTCTGCTCCAGCATCGCCTTCATGAGGTCAGGCATGGCCCACATGCCCTTGCCGATCTGCGCCTTGCCGCGCAGACCACAGGACAGACCCACCAACACGTTGTTGCGCTCGTACGATTGAATCCAGGCGCT
The DNA here is from genome assembly GCA_023150295.1 of Giesbergeria sp. Classification (GTDB taxonomy): domain Bacteria; phylum Pseudomonadota; class Gammaproteobacteria; order Burkholderiales; family Burkholderiaceae_C; genus Simplicispira. Next base: position 945 of record JAKLLE010000050.1, read on the forward strand.
GGTCTTCATGTCGCCCTTGCGGATCATGGGGCCGGCGTGCATGGCAGTGTGCATCTCGTCGCCCGTGCGGTCCAGGAAGCCGGTGTTGATGAAGGCCACGCGACTTTGGGCAGCAGCAATGCAGGCCTTGAGGTTGACCGAGGTGCGGCGCTCCTCGTCCATGATGCCCAGCTTGACGGTGCTGGCGGGCAGGCCCAGGAGCTTCTCCACGCGGCCGAACAACTCGGCGGCAAAGCCCACTTCGGAAGGGCCGTGCATCTTGGGCTTGACGATGTAGACCGAGCCCTTGCGCGAGTTGCACAGGCCACCCGCGCCATGGCCCTGCAGGTCGTGCAGCGCGATGGTGGTGGTGACCACGGCGTCCATGATGCCTTCGGGGATCTCGCGCTGCTGGCCCTGCGCGTCCTTCCACAGGATGGCCGGGTTGGTCATCAGGTGGCCGACGTTGCGCACGAACATCAGGCTGCGGCCATGCAGGCGCACTTCGCCGCCGTTGGGGCCGGTATAGACGCGGTCGGGGTTGAGGCCGCGCGTCAGGGTCTTGCCACCTTTCTCGAACGACTCGGTGAGCGTACCCTTGAGGATGCCCAGCCAGTTGCTGTAGCCCAGCAGCTTGTCATCGGCGTCCACGGCGGCCACGGAATCCTCCAGGTCGAGGATGGTGGAGAGCGCGGCTTCGAGCACCACGTCGCTCACGCCCGCGGCGTCGGACTGGCCGATGGGCGTGGCGCGGTTGATCTGGATGTCCAGGTGCAGGCCGTTGTGCTGCAGCAGTACGGACGAGGGCGCTGCCGCATCACCCTGGTAGCCCCTGAACTGGGCGGGGTCCTGCAGGCCGGTGCTGGCGTTGCCAAGCTGCACCAGGAGCTGGCCGCCTTCCACGCGGTAGCCGGTGGCGTCCTTGTGCGAACCGCTGGCCAGTGGCGCGTTGTCGTCCAGCACCTGGCGGGCGAAGGCAATCACCTTGGCACCGCGCACCGGGTTGTAGCCCTTGCCCTTCTCGGCGCCGCCCTCTTCGCTGATGGCGTCGGTGCCGTACAGCGCGTCGTACAGGCTGCCCCAGCGCGCGTTGGCGGCGTTCAGGGCGTAGCGCGCGTTCAGGATGGGCACCACGAGCTGCGGGCCGGCCTGCGTGGCCAGTTCATCGTCCACATTGGCCGTGGTGATCTTCACGTCGGCCGGCTGGGGCACGAGGTAGCCGATCTTTTCAAGAAAGCCACGGTAGGCCACCATGTCCTTGATCGGGCCGGGGTTGGCCTTGTGCCAGGTGTCCAGCTCGGTCTGCAGGCGGTCGCGCTCGGCCAGCAGGGCGATGTTGCGCGGGGCCAGATCGGACACGATGGCGTCGAAGCCCTTCCAGAACGTGGCGGCGTCGATGCCGGTGCCGGGGAGCACCTGGTCTTCGATGAAGCGGAACAGGTTGGTAGCCACTTGCAGGCCGTGGACGGTGGTGCGGTCGGTCATGGTGAAAGCCTCGGACGAAGTCAATGAAAGCAATGGAGCCACTGGGGCATAGCAGCACTGTATTGCAGATGTGGAAAGGCATAAATAGCCTGAATATCTCAAAACCAATGACTTTTTTGCAAAGCTGGTATTCCTACGGATGGGCGGCGCAGCAGGGGCGCGCTAAGCTGGGCTTACTAAGCCCCACACCGAGCCCGCCCACGCCATGAAGCCCCAAGCCGACCACATGCTCGCACCGCTGGCCTATGCGGTGCGCTCCAGCCACCGGGACAAGCGCGTCAGCGCGGAGGACGCTGTCATGCTCATCCACGACGGCGACACGGTGGTGACGGGCGGTTTTGTGGGCATTGGCTTTGCCGAGGGCATTGCGGTGGCGCTGGCCCAGCGCTTTGCCGCCACGCAGCAGCCGCGCCATCTGACATTGGTCTATGCAGCGGGCCAGGGCGACGGAAAGCACCGGGGGCTCAACCACCTGGGCGAACCCGGCCTGCTGGGCCGCGTGATTGGCGGGCACTGGGGCCTGGTGCCGCGCATCCAGAAGCTGGCGGTCGAGAACCAGATCGAGGCCTGGAACTTGCCGCAGGGCGTGATCTCGCACCTGCTGCGCGACATTGCGGCGGGCAAGCCCGGCACGCTCACGCGCGTGGGGTTGGACACCTTTGTCGACCCGCGCCACGGCGGCGGAAAGCTCAACGCGCGCACCACCGAGGACCTGGTGCGCCGCATGGAGATCGACGGTGAGGACTACCTGTTCTACAAGGCCTTTCCCATCCATGTGGGCATCATCCGCGCCACCACGGCCGACCCCGACGGCAACCTCACCATGGAGCGCGAGGCCCTCACGCTGGAGGCCCTGGCCATCGCCATGGCGGCGCGCAATTCGGGAGGCGTGGTGATTGCGCAGGTCGAGCGCATCGCCGAGCGCGGCTCGCTCAACCCGCGCCAGGTCAAGGTGCCGGGCGTGCTGGTCGATGCCGTGGTGCTGGCCACCGACCCGGCGCACCACCCGCAGACCTTTGCCGAGCCCTACAACCCCGCCTACTCGGGCGAGCTGCGCGTGCCCATGGACAGCGTGCCCGCCATGCTGCTGACCGAGCGCAAGGTGATCGCCCGCCGCGCCGCGCAGGAGCTGCGCCCGCACCAGGTGGTCAACCTGGGTATCGGCATGCCCGAGGGCGTGGCCAGCGTGGCGGCCGAGGAGCGCATCATCGACCTGGTCACGCTGACGGCCGAGCCTGGCGTGATCGGCGGCATCCCGGCCGGTGGGCTGAACTTTGGCGCGGCGGTCAACGCCCAGGCCATCATCGACCAGCCCAGCCAGTTCGACTTCTACGACGGCGGCGGGCTGGACATCGCCATCCTGGGCCTGGCGCAGGCCGACGTGCACGGCAACCTCAACGTCAGCAAGTTCGGCCCCCGGCTGGCGGGTGCGGGCGGCTTCATCAACATCAGCCAGAACGCCAAGACGGTGGTGTTTGTGGGCACTTTCACGGCGGGCGCGCTGCAGGCGCAGGTGGACGCAGGGCATCTGCGCATCGTGCACGAGGGCGGGGCGCGCAAGTTTGTGCGCGCCGTGGAGCACCGCACCTTCAGCGGGGCCGAGGCGCTGCGGCGCGGCCAGCGCGTGCTGTACGTGACCGAGCGCTGTGTGTTCCGCCTGGTGGCCGATCCCGGCGATCCCGCCCAGGGCGCGCTGGAACTCATCGAACTGGCGCCGGGCATCGACCTGGAGCGCGACGTGCTGGCGCACATGGCCTTTCGCCCGCGCATCAGCCCCAGTCTGCGCGCCATGGACGCGCGCCTGTTTGCGCCAGGGCCCATCGGCCTGCGCGAGCAACTCCAAAGCCGCCCCCTGGCCGAGCGCTTTGTGCTCGACGCCGCGCGGCTTCGCCTGCACATCGACTTTTCGGGGCTGCACGTGGGTGACAGCGCCACGGTGGTGGCCATCGACGCCGAGGTGCGCCGCCTGCTCGCCGGGCTGGGCCAGCGGGTGTCGGTGGTGGTCAACTACGACCACTTCAGCATCGCCCCGGAACTGGCCGACACCTACGCCGCCATGGTGCAGGCCCTCACGCAAGAGCACTACACCGCCGTGCAGCGCTACGGCACCGTGGGTTTCCTCAAGACCTTGCTGGGTTAAACCCAGAAACCGCAGTTGACCGCTCGCAATCATTGGAAAGACCGCATGAAATCCGAACCTGTGCCACTCGGAAAGGCTCGCCTTTGGAGTGAAAGCGCTATGCACCCGCCAGCACCGCCCTCGGCGCGCCATGCGGCGTTGCTCCTCCTTGCGCACAGCAGTGCGCTGCGTCGTCACGCCTTGCCTGGCACACCGATCACGGCACTGGCAGGCGCATCCAACTGCGGTTTCTAGGTTGAATGCTATAAAAATAATAGCTATTGGCGCTTGATGGACGTGCGCTGGAGGCCGATTTTGCTTTGAATCCCTGGGCCTGGGCTTCGTGGGGGCTCAGGGGCACGGGGGCACACTTTGTCCCGATAATTCCCCCCCATGGACAAGCTCAAGGCCTTCGCGTCTTTCGTGTCGGTGGCCACGCGCGGCAGCCTGACGGCAGCGGCGCGCGCCGAGGGCGTGGCGCCCGCCATCATGGGGCGGCGGCTCGATGCGCTGGAGGAGCACCTGGGCGTCAAGCTCCTGGTGCGCACCACGCGGCGCATCAGCCTCACGCACGAAGGCGCCGCCTTTCTGGAAGACTGCCAGCGCCTGCTGGCCGACGTGGCCAATGCCGAGGCCAGCGTGTCGGCCGGGGGCGTGCGGGCCAACGGCCATTTGCGCGTGACGGCGCCCGCAGGCTTTGGCCGCCGCCACGTGGCACCGCTGGTGCCCCGGTTCCTGGCCGAGCAGCCCGAGGTGACGCTCTCGCTCAATCTCAGCGACCGTGTGGTGGACCTGGCGGCCGAGGGCTTTGACTGCGCCGTGCGCGTGGGCGACCTGCCCGACTCGTCGCTGGTGAGCGTGCGCGTGGCCGACAACCGGCGCCTGTGCGTGGCCACGCCCGAGTACCTGCGGCGCAACGGCACGCCGCGCCACCCCAGCGAACTGGTGCAGCACGATTGCCTGACGCTCTCCAGCGAAGCCTCGCAAACGCGGGGCTGGGCGTTTCGCATGCCCACGCAGGCCGGTGGCGCCGAGGTGGTGCACCTCAAGCCCGCAGGGCCCATGGACTGCTCGGACGGCCAGGTGCTGTACGACTGGTGCCTGGCGGGCCACGGTATTGCCTGGCGCAGCACCTGGGAGGTGGAGGGCGACATCGCCGCCGGTCGGCTGGTGGCCGTGCTGGAGGAGTTTGCCGCGCCGCCCAACGGCATTTACGTGCTGTTCCCGCAGCGCAAGCACTTGCCGCTGAGGGTGCGTTTATGGATCGATTTTCTGCGCCACCACTTTGCCCAGCCCGCCTTCTGGTCGCGCACGGCAGGGAGCGAAACCCCAACCCAAGGAAGCTAGTACCGTGATTTTCGAGAGTTTTCTGGCCTACGCCCACATCATGGCCTTTTTGATGCTGGCCACCTTCATGACCAGCGAGACCGCGCTGTGCCGCGCCGAGTGGATCAACCCGGCCGTGGTTCGGCGCCTGGTGTGGGTCAACCTGCTGAGCCTGGTGTCTGGCGGCCTGGTGCTGCTTACCGGGCTGGCGCGCAGCTTCTGGGGCGTGAAAGGGGTGGCCTGGTACTGGGCGCAGCCCCTGATGCACACCAAGATCACGCTGCTGGTGGCCATGCTGGGGCTGCTGCTGCTGGCCGCACGGCGCTACCGTGCCTGGCGCCGCGAGCTGGACGCCCAGGGCTGCCTGCCCCCGGCCGACGCACTGCGGCGCACGCGCAGCCTGGTGATGTGGTCTGCGCACCTGATGGTGGTGGTGGTTCTGCTGGCCGTGTGCCTGGCGCGGGGCGTGGGCACGCGCTGACAGCCATCCCCCCAGGCGCTGGCCTGTGCCTGGGGAGGGCGTGGTTTACTTCTTCAGGCACTCGCTCATGAAGGCCTTGCGCTCGTCGCCCTGGAGGTCCTTGGCCTTGGCGTCGGCGTTGCAGGTCTTCATCTTGTCCTGCTGTGTGGCGGGCTTGTTGCTGAGGCATTCCTTCATGAAGGCCTTTCGCTCCTCGCCCTTGAGGTCTTTGGTCTTGGCGTCTGCATTGCAGGTGGCCATCTTGGTCTGTTGCTTGGTGGGGGCCTTGTCTTCGGCGGCGTGGGCGCTGCCCAGGGCCAGGGAAAGGGCCAGTGCACTGAACGTAACAAGCTGCTTCATGGGTTCTCCAGGGTGGTGAAAAGGGCTGGCGAAATTCCAACACACAAGCGCCCTGCGCACAACGCATGGCGAGGCGGGCGTGGGCTGGGCGCCACGGCCCCGTAAAATCCCGCGATGCTTTCCGTCAAGACCGAATTGCTCGCCGCCCTGGCGGCCGAGCTGGAACAACTTTCCCCCGGCGCAGGTGCCAAGGCGGCTTTCGAGTCGCCCAAGGTCGCCGCGCATGGCGACTTTGCCTGCACTGCAGCCATGCAACTGGCCAAGCCGCTCAAGCTCAACCCCCGTGCCCTGGGCGAACAGCTCAAGGCCGCGCTGGAAGCCACGCCCGCCTACCAGCGCTGGGTAGACGCCATCGAGATTGCCGGCCCTGGCTTCCTGAACATCCGCCTCAAGCCTGCTGCCAAGCAGGAGGTGGTGCGCGAGGTGCTGGCCGCAGGCGATGGCTACGGCTGCCAGCCCGCGCGCGGTGAGCGCGTGCTGGTGGAATTTGTCTCTGCCAACCCCACGGGCCCGCTGCACGTGGGCCACGGCCGCCAGGCCGCCATTGGCGACGCCATCAGCAACCTGTTTGCCACGCAGGGCTGGAGCGTGCACCGCGAGTTCTATTACAACGACGCGGGCGTGCAGATCGATACCCTCACCAAGAGCACGCAACTGCGGGCCAAGGGCTTCAAGCCCGGCGACGACTGCTGGCCCACCGACAGCGACAACCCGCTGGCCAAGAACTTCTACAACGGCGACTACATTGCCGACATCGCCGAGGCCTTCAAGGCCAAGGCCACCGTCAAGGCCGACGACCGTGAGTTCACGGCCAACGGCGATGTGGAGGACTACGACAACATCCGCCAGTTTGCTGTGGCCTACCTGCGCAACGAGCAGGACAAGGACCTGCAGGCCTTCAATCTGCACTTTGACGAGTACTACCTCGAATCAAGCCTGTACACCAGTGGCCGTGTCGAGGCCACGGTGAACAAGCTCATCGCCAACGGCAAGACCTACGAGCAGGACGGCGCGCTGTGGCTCAAGAGCACGGACTACGGCGACGACAAGGACCGCGTCATGCGCAAGGGCGACGGCACCTACACCTACTTCGTGCCCGACGTGGCCTACCACATCGCCAAGTGGGAGCGTGGTTACTCCAAGGTCGTCAACATCCAGGGCACGGACCACCACGGCACCATTGCCCGTGTGCGTGCTGGCCTGCAGGCGGCCGATGTGGGCATTCCGCAGGGCTACCCCGACTACGTGCTGCACACCATGGTGCGCGTGGTCAAGGGCGGCGAAGAGGTCAAGATCAGCAAGCGCGCGGGCAGCTACGTCACGCTGCGCGACCTGATCGAGTGGACCAGCAAGGATGCCGTGCGCTTCTTCCTGCTCAGTCGCAAGCCCGACACGGAGTACACCTTTGACGTCGATTTGGCCGTGGCGCAGAACAACGACAACCCGGTGTACTACGTGCAATACGCGCACGCGCGCATCTGCTCGGTGCTTACGGCCTGGGGAGGCGAGGTGACCAGCCTGCAGGGCACCGATCTTTCCGCGCTCGAAGGCCCCCAGGCCCAGGCACTGATGCTGCAACTGGCCAAGTACCCCGAGATGCTGACCGCGGCCGCTGAGGGTGAGGCGCCGCACGACGTCACCTTCTACCTGCGCGACCTGGCGGCCAGTTACCACAGCTACTACGACGCCGAGCGCATCCTGGTGGACGACGACGCCGTCAAGCGCGCGCGCCTGGCGCTCATCGCGGCCACCGCGCAGGTATTGCACAATGGTTTGGCGGTGCTGGGCGTATCGGCCCCCCGCAGAATGTGAGTGGTAACTGACTTATGAAATCCCAACACCGGGGCGGAACCATTGTCGGATTCATCGTGGGCCTGATCGTCGGCCTGGGCGCGGCCCTGGCCGTGGCCGTGTACGTCACCAAGGTGCCCGTGCCCTTTCTGAACAAGGGCGCAGTGCTCAATGGCGGAAACGACGAGGCCGAGGCGCGCAAGAACCGCGACTGGGACCCCAATGCGCCGCTGTATGGCAAATCCCCTGCCAAGGTGGCGACCCCTGCCTCTGCCGCAGCATCGGGGCCTGTGGCTGCGGCCTCTGAGGCCCGTGCGCCTGCCTCGGTCGCCAAGCCTGCCGCCAGCAAGGCCGAGGGCAAGCCCGGCGCCGATCCTCTGGGAGACTTGGCCAGCGCCCGCGCCGCCGCCGCCGGGCAGGTCGATCCCTTTGATTACTACGTGCAGGCCGGTGCCTTCCGCAGCCAGCAGGATGCTGATGCCCAGCGCGCCAAGCTGGCCATGCTGGGCTGGGAGGCGCGCGTGAGCGAGCGCGAGCAGAACGGCCGCAATGTCTACCGCGTGCGCATCGGCCCCTTTGCCAAGCGCGACGATGCCGACCAACTCAAGGAAAAGCTGGCGGGTGCAGGCGTCGAATCGGCCCTGGTGCGGGTGCAGCGCTGAACTTTTGCCACCCCCCGCGCTCCCACCGCAGACCCGTCAACGGAGAAACATGGAAATGAAACGACGCAGCTTCACCCTTTCGGCCGCATCGGCCCTGGCCGCTTCCAGCCTGGCCTTGCCCGCCTGGGCACAGGCCCAGCCCCAGCCGAAGGAAGGCAAGGACTACACCCGCCTGGGCAAGCCCGTGGCCACCGATGCGCCCGCAGGCAAGGTCGAGGTGATCGAGTTCTTTTGGTACAACTGCGGCCATTGCCACACCTTCGAGCCCGTGTTCGATGCCTGGGCCAAAGGAGCCGAATCCAAGGGCGTGGCGGTGCGCCGCGTGCCGGTGGCGTTCAATGCCAGCTTTGTGCCACAGCAAAAGCTCTACTACGCCCTGCAGGGCATGGGCAAGGTGGATGAACTGCACGCCCGCGTGTTCCGTGCCATCCACGTGGAAAAGGTCAACCTCTCCAAGGAAGAGGCGATCATCGCCTGGATGGCCAAGCAGCCCGGCGTCGACTTGGCCAAGTTCAAGGAAATGTACGCCTCGTTCAACGTTGCCAGCCAGATCAAGCGGGCCACCCAACTGCAAGAGGCCTATGGGGTCGAAGGCACGCCGTCCATGGGCGTGGCCGGGCGCTTCTACACCGACGGCACCATGGCAGGCAGCCTGAACGCCGTGCTGCAGGTGGTGGACCAGTTGGTGGCCGTGGCGCGCAAGGGCTGATCGCTTGCCGCCACCCCACGGGCTCCGGCACCGGATTTCCGTGGATTCTGCGTCCCGGCCGCACGGGCCAGGGCTACAATGCTTGCAAGATTCGTGCCCTGCACAATATTTGCATGCCCCTTCGCGGCATGTCTGACGGGAAAGCCGCATGGACATTCGTTTTTTGACCCGGTCTGGATGGGCTGCAGCATTGCTGGTGGCAGCCGCTCTGGGCGGCTCGGGTCTAGCCCTGGCCGAAAAGGCCGATCGCAACAAGCCCATGAACATCGAGGCCGACGCGCTGCGCCACGACGACCTCAAGCAGACCAGCGTGTTCTCTGGCCGTGTGGTCATGACCAAGGGCAGCATCGTGCTGCGCGGCGCGCGCCTGGAAGTGCGCCAGGACGCCGAGGGATACCAGTTCGGCACCGTCAGCGCTGAACCTGGGCAGCGGGCCTTCTTCCGCCAGCGGCGCGACGTGGCGCCGGGCGCGCCCGAGGAATTCATCGAAGGTGAGGGCGAGGTCATCGAGTACGACGGTCGCAACGACACGGTGCGCTTCGTGCGCCGCGCCGAACTGCGCCGCCTGCGCGCTGCAGTGGTCAGCGACGAGATCACGGGTGCCGTCATCGTCTACAACAACCTGACCGACGTGTTCACCGTCGATGGCCAGAAAGCCGCGCCCAATGCCGCCGGTGACGGCCCGGCGCCCGGCGGGCGGGTGCGCGCCGTGCTCTCGCCCAAGGAGGCGCCCGCCAGTGCGGCGCCGGCCCCGGCGCAGGAGCCCGCCGCCAACCCGGCCCTGCGGCCCAGCGGCGCGCTGGGCGGTACGCGGTGAACGGGGGCGGCATGCAGCAGACCGAACCCGCAGCGGCGCACAGCCGGCTGGAAGTGCTGCACCTGGCCAAGGCCTACGGCAGCCGCAAGGTGGTCAAGGACGTCTCGCTCACCGTGCAAAAGGGCGAGGTCGTCGGCCTGCTCGGCCCCAACGGTGCAGGCAAGACCACATCGTTCTACATGATCGTCGGCCTGGTGCGCAGCGACGCCGGGGACATCCGCATCGACGGCCAATCGGTGGCGCACATGCCCATCCACCGGCGCTCGCGCCTGGGGCTGTCGTACCTGCCGCAGGAGGCGTCGATCTTTCGCAAGCTCAGCGTGCAGGAGAACGTGCGCGCCGTGCTGGAGTTGCAGCGCGACCCCCAGGGCCAGCCGCTCGCCAATGCGGTGATCGAGGAACGCCTCACGGCGCTGCTGCAGGAGTTGCGCGTGGACCACCTGCGCGAATCGCCCGCCCTGGCCCTGTCGGGCGGCGAGCGCCGCCGCGTGGAAATTGCACGCGCGCTGGCCACGCAGCCGCGCTTCATCCTGCTGGACGAGCCCTTTGCGGGCATCGACCCGATTGCCGTGATCGAGATTCAGCGCATCATCGGCTTCCTCAAGGAGCGCGGCATCGGCGTGCTCATCACCGACCACAACGTGCGCGAGACGCTGGGCATTTGCGACCACGCCTTCATCATCAGCGACGGGCATGTGTTGGCCCAGGGCACACCGTCCGAGATCGTGGACAACGCCGAGGTGCGCCGCGTGTACCTTGGCGAACACTTCAGGATGTGATGAAACCTGGGTTGTCGCTGCGCGTTTCGCAGCACCTGGCACTGACGCCGCAACTGCAGCAGTCCATCCGGCTGCTGCAGCTGTCCACCCAGGAGCTGTCGCAAGAGATCGAGCAGATGCTCGACGAAAACCCGTTCCTGGAACGCTCCAGCGACGAGGCCGAGCGTGAGGCCTTTGGCCTGGGCCAGGCGGACGCACCCGCGCAACGCGACGATGCCAGCGTGGACAATGCTATCATTTCAGGAGCTACTGGCGCAGATGTAGCAAGCGCTGAGGGCCAAAATGATGCAGAAACCGCCGTCCTGGGCGAGGAGCCCGGCTGGGAGGGCGACGGCACCACCGACATGGCCCCTGACGACAGCGAATGGGGCGGTGACGCCCCCGCGCGCCAGCAAGGCGCCGCTGCCGATGACGACACGGACGCCACGGAATGGGTGCACACCCAGGAGTCGCTCACCCAGCACCTGCACCGCCAGGCCCTGGCGCTGCGCCTGTCGGACGTGGACAGTGCGGCGCTGCGGTTTCTCATTGAATCGCTGAACGAAGACGGCTACCTCGAAGACCCGATAGAGACCCTGGCCCAGGGGCTGGCGGGCACGGACGACCCGGAGCAACTGGACGAACTGGTGCACCACTTCACCGTGGCGCTGCGCCTGCTGCAAAGCCTGGAGCCCACCGGCGTGGGTGCGCGCAACCTGGCCGAATGCCTGGGCCTGCAATTGCGCGCGCTGCTGCAGGACGGCACGGCCGACGCCGAGACCGTGCAGGCAGCCCTGTGCATCTGCGGCCAGTCGCTGGACCTGCTGGCGCGGCGCGACGTACGCCGGCTGGTGCAGCTGTGCGGCTGCAGCGAGGAACGCACCCGCGCCGCGATGGCCCTGATCACCCGGCTGGAGCCGCGCCCAGGCCGGCGCTTTGCCGATGTGGAGCGCAACGCCGTGGTGCCCGATGTGCTTGTCACCCGCAGCGGTCGCAGCGGGCAGAATTTTGTGGTGCAGCTCAACCCCGAGGTCATGCCCAAGCTGCGCGTGCACGACGTGTACGCAGGCGCCTTGCGCGGCCACCGCGGAGGCGAGGGCCACCAGGCATTGCAGCAGCGCCTGCAGGAGGCGCGCTGGTTCATCAAGAACATCCAGCAGCGCTTCGACACCATCCTGCGCGTCTCGCGCGCCATCGTCGAGCGGCAGAAGAACTTCTTCGTGCACGGCGAGCTGGCCATGCGCCCACTGGTGCTGCGCGACATTGCCGACGAGCTGGGCCTGCACGAATCGACCATCTCGCGCGTGACCACGGCCAAGTACATGGCCACGCCGCAGGGCACGTTCGAACTGAAGTATTTCTTCGGCTCGGGCCTGGGCACCGACACGGGCGGCAACGCCTCCAGCACGGCGGTGCGCGCGCTCATCAAGCAGTTCATCGCCGCCGAAAGCCCGGCCAAGCCCCTGTCCGACAGCCAACTGGCCGACATGCTCAAGGAGCAGGGTATCGAGTGCGCGCGCCGCACCGTAGCCAAGTACCGCGAGGCGCTGCGCATCCCCACCGCCACGCTGCGCAAGGCGTTGTGAGGTCATCACCCCCCTTGTCGCTTCGCTCCTTCCCCCCGCTCTCGCAGCGCTGCGCGCTGCGGGCAGGGGGACGCCGCCAGCGCGGCGGGGCGGCCCTTGCGCGGCGGCCCTGGCCTGGGGCGCGCCAGTTTCATGCGTTGCGGGTGCTGCGTTCGCGGAATGGATCACTGAAATGAAGCGGTTATTGGTCGGTCCGTTCAACCGCGTGGAAGGCGACCTGGAGGTGCGCCTGGAGGTGGACGCAGGCCGAGTGCGCGAGGCCTGGGTGAATGCGCCCATGTACCGGGGCTTTGAGCAGATTTTGCAGGGCAAGCACCCGTTCGACGCGCTGGTGGTGGTGCCGCGCATCTGCGGCATCTGCTCGGTCACGCAGTCAGTGGCGGCGGCGCGTGCGCTCGCGGCGGCCTGCGGCGTGCAGGCGCCGCCCAACGGCGTGTGGCTCACCAACCTGATGCTGGCCTGCGAGAACGCGGCAGACCACCTCACGCACTTCTACCTGTTCTTCATGCCCGACTTCACGCGCGAGGTGTATGCGGGCCGCGCCTGGCACGCCCAGGCGGTGCAGCGCTTTGCGCCGCTGGCGGGGGAGCACGCGCGCGAGGCCCTGGCCGTGCGCCAGCGCTGGCTGCAACTCATGGGCACGCTGGGCGGCAAGTGGCCGCACACCCATTCCATCGCCCCCGGCGGCAGCACGCGCAACCTGTCGGCGCCCGAGCGCCTGCGCCTGGGCGCGCGTGTGGCAGAGCTGCGCAGCTTTCTGGAGCGGGTGCTGTACGGTGCACCGCTCGAAGAAGTGGCCTCTTGGCAGAGCGAGGCGGCCCTGGCCGAGTGGCTGGAGCGCGACCCGCAACGGGGCGATCTGCGCCTGTTCCTACGCATCGCAGCCGACCTGGATTTGCAGGCCCTGGGCCGTGGCCCGGACCGCACGCTCAGCTACGGCGCCTTTGCCGACCCCCAGGGGCGCCACGCCATGGCGCCCGGTGTGTGGGATGGGCAGCAACTGCACGCCGTGGACTTGGCACTCATCACCGAAGACGCCCGCCACGCCTGGCTGGCCGAGGGCGCGGGGCCGCTGCACCCCGCGCGGGGCCTGACGGAGCCCGACGCCGACAAGCCCGGTGCCTACACCTGGAACAAGGCCCCGCGCCTGGCCGGCCAGGTGCTGGAGACCGGCGCCCTGGCACGCCAACTGGCGCAGGGCCAGCCGCTGCTGCGCGCGCTGTGGCAGCGCAGCCGGGGCAATGTGTTCACGCGCGTGCTGGCGCGCGCCATGGAGCTGGCGCAGCTCGTGCTGCTGGCACAGGACTGCCTGCGCGCCATCGTCCCCGGCGCTCCCTGCTGCGAGGAAGCCCGCTTGCCCGACGCAGCCGACGCCGTGGGCCTGTGCGAGGCGGCACGCGGCAGCCTGGGGCACTGGCTCTCGATCCGGGGTGGGCGCATCGCCAGCTACCAGATCGTTGCGCCCACCGGCTGGAACTTCTCGCCGCGCGACCGCGTAGGCACGCCCGGCGCGCTGGAGGCCGCGCTGGTGGGGGCGCCCGTGCTGCCGGGCGAGACCTCGCCGGTGGCGGTGCAGCACATCGTGCGCTCCTTCGACCCGTGCATGGTGTGCACCGTCCATTGATGCCATGACCGACCGCACGCAGCCCCAGACACCCAGCCACCCCGAAGGTGTGGGCGACGACACCTGGCTGGATGTCATCCACAAGATGGACGAGGTGTACTCGCAGTTGCTGCGCGACGAGGTGGCGCTGGAGCAGAAGAACGCGCAGCTCGAAGCCTCGCAGCAGTTCATCTACGGCCTGCTGTCGTCCATGTCCGACGTGCTGGTGGCGGCTGATGCGCAGGGGCTGATCGAGCAGACCAACCAGGCCCTGTGCGATCTGGCGGGCAGCAGCGAGGACGCGCTGCTCGGTGCGCCCATGCAGGCGCTGCTGCACCCCAGCCAGGACGGCGCGGCCCTGCAGGACATGATGCACCGCGCACTCACGCTGCGCCAGGGCCACAGCGTGGAGCTGATGCTGCGCGACGCCGCAGGCCAGCCGGTGCCGGTGGACTTCACCACCACCCCGCGCTACGACAGCCGCAGGCGCTGCATTGGCTATGTGTTCGTGGGCCGCCCCACCGCAGAGATCCAGCGCGCCTACCGCCAGCTGCACGAGGCGCACGAAGCGCTCAAGCGCACCCAGCAGCAGTTGCTGCATGCCGAAAAAATGTCCTCGCTGGGCCGCCTGGTGGCGGGTGTGGCGCACGAACTCAACAACCCCATCAGCTTTGTGCTGGGCAACGTGCACGCGCTCAACCGCTATACCCAGCGCCTGCGCCAGTACCTGGAGGCGGTGCATGCCGCGCTGGGCGACCAGGCGTTGCCTGAGTTGCGCGCACTGGCGCGCCAGTTGCGCATCGAGCACATCCTGAACGACCTGCCCTCGCTGATGGACGGCACCATCGAAGGTGCGCAGCGCACGGCCAGCATCGTCGATGGGCTCAAGGGCTTTTCGGCGCTCGACGGCGAGGAGCGTGAGACCGTGGCCATGGATGCGGTCATCGAGCGCGCCATCCACTGGGTCAAGAAGGGCATGAAGCTGGACTTCGACGTGCAGTTCCAGCGCTGCCCCGCCTGTACCGTGCGGGGCAATGCAGGCCAGTTGCTGCAGGTGCTGATGAACCTGATCCAGAACGCCTACGACGCCGCCAGCAGCCAGGGCGGCGTGCTGCCGGTGCTGCGCATCACCGCGCGCCAGGAGCCGGGCTGGGTGCGTATCACGTTGCACGACAACGGGCCGGGCATTGCGCCCGAAGCGTTGTCGCACGTGTTCGAGCCCTTTTTCACCACCAAGCCGGTGGGCAAGGGCACAGGGCTGGGCCTGTCCATCAGCTACGGCATTGTGGAGCGCCACGGCGGCCAGCTCAGCGCGCGCAACCACCCGCAGGGCGGGGCCGAGTTTGTGCTGCGCCTGCCCGTGCCCGCGCAGTGACGCGCCGATACAATGCGGGCCTGCTCCGGTGCAGGCGCTCGCCTGGCGCCTGACTGCAACCCCCCACCTCCGCCTGAAGCTGTTTTCTCCATGACCGCGCTGCGCCCCTCGGCCCTGCTCCGCCACCGGCTGGGGGTGTGGCTGCTCGCGGCGCTCACGCTGTGGGGGGCCTGTGCGCCCTTGTTGGTGCGTGCGCAGGTGGTGGGTGCGGGCATGGCAGGCATGGAGGTGTGCACCGCCATGGGCGCCATGCACGCCGACGTGGCTGCGCCCGGCGACGGTTCCTCGCCCAGCGTGCACGGGGCAGCGCAATGCCCCTGGTGCCTGCTGGCGCTGGATCTGTCGCAGGCACTTCCCGCACCGGGCGTTGCCGCCCTGCTGGCCACCCCGGCACAGCCCCCCCAGACCACCCACCAGCACGCACCTGTGGTGCGCAGCGCCTGGGTGGTGTCTCCCCCTTCGCGTGGGCCACCCTTGCAACAATCGCTATAAAAAGCATAGCACGTAGCGCTTGATGGATAAGCGCTGCAGGCATTTTTGATTGTTTTTTTGGAGTCGCTTGTGCGAAGCCCCCGTTCGTCTTCCGGCGCAGCGCTGCTGCGCCTGTGCCCCCTGTCGGCCGCCCTGGCACTCATCCCTGCCGCCGCCCTGGCCCAGGGCGTAGCCACCGAGGCCCAGTTGCAACCCATCAGCGTGACCGAGTCGCGCGCGCAGCTCGACCCCAACCTGCCCAGCAGCACGGCCAGCAAAACCGCCGAGCAGCTGCGCGAGCAGAACATTTTCAACCCCGAGGACGCTGCCGCCTTGCTGCCCAGCACCAGCATCCGCAAGCGCTACTTTGGCGACCGCAATGCCAACGTCAGCGGCCGCAGCCACGGCGTGCTGCAGCCGGGCCGCGCACTGGTCTATCTGGACGGCTACCTGATCTCCAACTTCCTGGGGCGCTTCGATGCGCCGCGCTGGAACATGGTGAACGTGGAATCCATCGAGCGCATCGACGCGCTGTACGGCCCGTTCTCGGCCATCTACCCCGGCAACTCCATCGGTACCACGGTAGTGCTCACCGAGCGCAAGCCCAAGAGGTTCGAGGCCTCGGCCAGCGTCAAGTACAACCACCAGGGCTTTGACGAGTACGGCACCCACGAAAGCTACGGCAGCAAGCAGTTGTCGGCGCGCCTGGCCTCGCGCCTGGACAGCGGCCTGTGGTACGTGCTGGGCGTGCAGCACCAGGACAGCCAGGGCCACCCCATGGGCTATGGCAATGCGGTGCGCGGCTCCACCAGCGGGGCCTTCGGCAATGGTTCCCTGGGTACCCGCGTGAGTGGCATCCTGTACGACGTGGACACGCAGGGCCGTGAGCGCGCCCTCTTCGGCGCCACGGGCGCCGACCACAGCGTGCAGGACACGGTCAACCTGCGCCTGGGCTACGACCTGTCGTCCACGCAAGAGATCGAGGGTCGCATCTCGATGTGGCGCAGCGACAGCACTGTGACCAACACCACCTACCTGCGCGACGCCACGGGCAAGCCCATCTGGAGCGGGGTGGTCAACGATGGCCGCTACAGCTTCAACATCCCGGCCAACACCTTTGCCCCCAGCCAGCGTGATGAACTGCACCGCCAACTGGGCGCTACCTGGAAGACGCGCCACGCCACGGGCTGGAACGCCTCGGCCATGTTCACCCACTACCAGATGCTGCACGACGCCAACCGCCAGGCCAGCCTGCCCCAACCGCAGGCCGACCTGGGCGGCGCTGGCACGGTGACGCGGCGCGACGGCACGGGCTGGAACACGCTGGAACTGCAAACCACCTACACCCCCACGCCGGATGACTTTGGCGGCGGGCGCCATGCGCTGGTGTTTGGCCTGCACCGCAACAGCTATCAGCTCGACAACGTGGTCAACAATGCCAGCGACTGGCGCAACACCGAAACCACGCTCAACCAGAGCTACTACGGCAAAACCACCATCACCGCGCTCTACGGGCAGGACGCCTGGCGCTTTGCGCCCGACTGGATGCTCACCTCGGGCCTGCGCCTGGAGTCCTTCCAGGCCCACGATGGCTCGCAGTATTTTGCTGGGCCTCCCGTGGTGCAGCAGTCCTACGCCAAGCGCAGCCTGCATGCGGCCAGCCCCAAACTCTCGCTGGCCTGGACGGCGGCCGACGACCTGCTGCTGCGCGCCAGCTTTGGGCGTGGCGTGCGCTTTCCCAATGTGGACGAGCTGTTCAACGGCACCAAGACGGGCAACAGCATCACCCAAAGCGACCCCAACCTGCGCCCCGAGGTATCGCGTTCCTTCGAGCTGGCCGCCGAAAAATACTGGGGTGAGCACTGGCTGCGCGCCAGCGTGTTCCGCGACGACGTGAAGGACACCATCCTGCGCCAGACCGACAGCACCGTGACCCCATCGGTCACGCGCGTGAGCAACGTGGACCGCGTGCTGACCAACGGCCTGGAACTGGTCTGGCAACTGCGCGATGCGGGCATCAAGAACCTGGACATCGGCGGCAGCGCCACCTGGGCCGACGCGGTGGTCAAGGCCAACGCCGCCAACCCCGCGCAGGTGGGCAAGCAATGGCTGCGCATCCCCAAGCAGCGCTATAGCCTGCAGGCCAGCTACCGCCCCCATGCCCAGTGGCTGCTGGGCGCTGCATGGCGCTGGAGCGGGCGCATGTACAACACCGAGTTGAACATCGACACCAACCCTGATACCTACGGTGGTACCTCGCGCGTGAACCAGCTCGACCTCAAGGCCGCGTGGAAGTTTGCCAAGCACTGGGAATGGTCCTTGGGCATCAACAACGTGACCAACCAGAAGTCCTGGCAGGCGCACACCCTGCCGCAGCGCTCGGTGCAGACCGAACTGCGCTACGCCATGCAATAAGGGCAGGGCGCTGCCATGCACGGGCCCTGGTGTGTGGCAGCGCGCTTTCCGGGCTTCGCTACAAAAATGGGATTTTCATGAAGAACATTGCCATCTCTTTCGCACGCGCTGGCCTGCGTAGCGCCCGCGCCCTGGGCGTGGCGGCCCTGGCGTTGGGCCTGCATGTCGCCATGGCGCAGCATGCAAGCCATGGGGCACCCGCGCAGGCAGCTGCGCCCAAGCCGACCAAGGAGCGTGCCCCACGCCCGCAACTGGGCACCGGTGCCGCCTTTGCGCCCGATGGCAGCCTGTGGATGGCGGCGCTTGATGACCAGGGGCGTTTGTTCGTCCAGACCGCCCATGCCCAAGAAAAGGGCTGGCAATGGGGCGCGCCGCGCACGCTGGACACTGGCACCGACAAAATTTCTGCCGACGGCGAAAACCGCCCCAAGCTGCTGTTTGGCCCCAAGGGCGTGGTGCTGGTGTCTTACACCCAGGTGCTGGACAAGCCCTTCACCGGCTTCATCCGCATGCTGCGTTCCACCGATGGGGGCCAGACCTTTGGCGCACCGGCCACGGTGCACGCCGACCGTCAGATCATCACGCACCGTTTCGAGTCCATCGCCTTTGACGCCCAGGGCGCGCTGCACACCGTCTGGATCGACAAGCGCGACCTGGAGACGGCGCCGCGCGTGGGCAGCAAATCAACCTACCGGGGCGCGGCCATCTACCGCAACGTGTCGCTCGACGGCGGCGCCACGTTCGGCCCCGACATCAAGGTGGCCGACCACAGTTGCGAATGCTGCCGCATTGCCCTGGCGCAGGGGCCGGACGGACGCGTCCGCGCATTGTGGCGCCATGTGTTCGAGCCCAATGTGCGCGACCATGCCCTGGCCGTGCTGGATGTGCAGGGCAAGAGTGCCGACATCGTGCGCGCCACCGAAGACGGCTGGCGCATCGACGGTTGCCCGCACCACGGCCCCGCGCTCGTGGCAGCGCAGGAGGGCTTCCATGCGGTGTGGTTTGGCATCCGGCAGGAAGGAGACGCTAAAGTGGCGGGTGTGCGCTATGCACGACTGGCGGTCGATGGGCGCCCGGAACCCGGCAGCATGCAGCGCATTCCCGATGCCCGCGCAGAGCATGCTGATCTTCAGGCGCAAGGCTCCAAGGTGGCGGTGGTCTGGCGCAGCACCGATGGCGCGACCAGCACCCTCAAGGCCTGGACTTCCACGGATGCTGGCAAGAGCTTCCGCGAGCAGGTGCTGGGCCAGGCCGAGGGGGACAATGACTTTCCCCGTCTCGTCCGGCACAGTGAGCGCATGGTCGTGGTGTGGCGCAATTCCAAGGAGGTGAAGGTTCATGACATTGGTTTCTGAGGTTTCAAGCCGTCCGCCCCGTCGGCGTGCCGTGTTGGCCGCTGCGGCGGCCATGGCCGTGGGCGGCTGGGCGCAGCAGGCGCTGGCTGCCGCGGAGCGCAAGCGGGTGACGCTCAACTCGGTGTTGCTGTTTGACACCAGTACGTGGCAGCGCCTGGTGGACAAGGGCCCCCGCCCGGCGGCCTACATCTTTACGACCACGTATTGCCCCAGCTGCCCCGAGGCTTTCGACCGGCTGTTTTCCCACATCCAGACCACCCGCAAGATGGCCGAGCTGGTCGTGGTGCTGATGGATGTGCAGGGCGCCAAGGCGTTGGAGCACGCCAAGCACTACGTGGGCGCCACGCGCCTGTACACCTTCAATGGCTTCGAGCCTGCCATCCGCCAGAGCGTGGACCCGCAGTGGCCCAATGTCACGCCCTATGTGGTGCTGCTGGGCAAGGACGGCTCGGTGCGCCGCAGTATCGGCGCGCCAGAGACCGACATGCTGCGCCAGTGGTTGTCTTGAGCCGGGGGGCTTTGCGGCCCCGGCAGCAGGGCTGGGTTACAGTGATCTTGGTGCAGGCACTGGAATGCGCAGGGCCTGTGTTCTTTGATCCACCCGGAGGCTTTGCATGTTCCCTGAATACCGCGATCTGATCACCCAGCTCAAGACCACCGACCGACATTTCCTGCGCCTGTTCGACCAGCACAACGAACTGGACCAGAGGATCAAGAACATGGAAGCCAGCATCAGCCCGGCCACGCACGAAGAGATCGAGACGCTGAAAAAGGAAAAACTCTCGCTCAAGGACCAGATTTACACCGTGCTCAAAAAGGCCGCTGCGGCCTGAAGGCGCCGCTGTCAGGGGCGTTTGCGCTCGGGCACCACATCCTGGGGGGCCGGGGCGCGGGTTTGGACGCCCAGGTGCAATGCGGCCTGGGCCATGAGGTTGGCGGACACCGGCGCCGTCACGAAGACAAACAGCGTGATGAGCAGTTCCGCCATGCCAGCTCGGCCCTGCAGCGCCGCCAGGATCATGCTGGCCAGCAAGGCGCCTCCCACCCCCAGGGTGGATGCCTTGGTGGGCCCATGCAGGCGCATGTAGAAGTCGGGCAGCCTGACCAGGCCGATAGCGCCCACCAAGGAGAAGAAAGCCGATACCAGCAGGCATCCGGCAGCCAGCCATTGCGCAGCGTCCGTGAAATTCATGGTGTGGCTTCTCCTTTCATTCGATCACGTCGCCGCGGCTCAGATAGCGTGCCAGTGCGACTGTGGAGGCAAACCCCAGCATGGCGACGATGAGCGCGGCCTCGAACAGCAGCGCCGTCTGCAGCCGTATGCCCAACAGTACCACCAGCGCCACGGCGTTGAGGTAGAGGGTGTCGATCGCGAGAACGCGGTCGATGGCTTGCGGCCCACGCGCCAGGCGCCAGGCACACAGCGCAAAGGCCAGGGCGGTACACACGGTGGCTGCGTCCAGCGCCAGGGACAGGATGCTGCTGCTCATGGGCTATCTCCCGGGGTGCTTTCAAAAATGGCCTGCAGCGGTGCCTGGTAGCGCTGCGCAATGGTGGCGGCCATCTCGGCGGGGTCGCTGCAGTCCAGCGCATGCACCCACAGCAGGCGATGCTGCTCGTCGATGGTGCAGGAGACCGTTCCTGGTGTGGTGGTGATGATGCTGGCCAGCAGCGCAGTGGCCGTGGGATCGTTCAGCGCCAGTGGCACGGGCACCCAGGCGGGGCGCAGGCGTGAGGGTGGGCCCAGCACCAGGCGGGCGACGGTGATGTTGGACAGCACGATGTCCCACAGCACCACGGCCAGCAGGCGCAAGGCAGGCACCATGCGCAGGCGGCCCGTGGAGGGCAGAAAACCATGCAGCAGGCGGGGAACCACCAGGCCAATGGCCACCGCAGACAGCAGGTGCAGCAGCGACAACGAGTGCTGCAACAGCAGCCAGGACAACCCCAGCAACAACGAGAGCCAGGGGTGGGCAAACCAGGAGGGCCGGGTCTTCATGGCGCGGCTCCCTGGCCCGGCAGGCGGATGTCACCCTCGCCACCACGGTAGGGCCTGGTGGTGTCGTGTGTGCCGCCCAGTACGGCGCGTGCATAGGCGCCCTGGTCGGCCAGTTGGGCGGCAGTGGCGTCGGTGTAGCGCTTGATGGGCGCCGCTGCGATGGCCAGCACCAGACTCAGCGCCAACAGGCCCAGGGTGGCGCCGGTCAGGCGCAGGCTGCCACCGGCGTGGCTGTGCGTGGCATGGTCGTCGGGCAGGACGTTCCAGAACAGGATGACGCCGGCGCGCGCCAGGCCCACCAGGCTGAGCAAGCCCGCCCCCAGCACCACTGCCCAGACCCAGGCGTGGGCAGGCGTCTGAGCCGCACTCTGCAGAACCATGAGCTTGCCCAGAAACCCCGGCAGTGGGGGCAGTCCTGCGGCCGATGCAGCACCGAGCAGCAGCATCAGACCCAGCAGCACCGGTTGGGCCACGGGGGCTGCGGGCTGCAGCCGGTCTGCCGCTGGGCCACGCTGCGAGGCCACCAGTTCCACCAGCAGGAACAGGGCCGCAACCACCACGGTGCTGTGCAGCAGGTAGTACAGCGCGGCGGACAGCGCGGCGGGGGTGAACAGGCCCACGGCGGCCAGAATGGTGCCTACCGAAGCCACCGTGAGGTAGGCCACCAGCCGGGCCAGGCTGTGCGCCGCGAGCGCGCCCAGCACGCCCAGCGCCGTGGTGGCCAGGGCCGCTGGCAGAAGCCAGGCTTGCACCGCCAGGGCAGCGTGGCCCGCCTGTTCGCCCAGGATCACGCCATGCACCCGGATGATGCTGTACACCCCCACCTTGGTCATGATGGCAAACAGCGCGGCCACGGGCGCACTGCTGGCGGCATAGGTGGCGGGCAACCACAGGTACAGCGGCGCGATGGCCGCCTTCAGGCCAAAGACCACCAGCAGCACCATGGCGGCGCTCTTGAGCAGTGTGGCCTGCTCGGCGTCCAGCCGGGCCACGCGTAAGGCCAAGTCGGCCATGTTGAGCGTTCCGGTCAGTGCGTACACCAGTGCCAGGCCAATCAGGAACAGCGCCGAGGCCACCAGGTTGAGCACCACATAGTGCAGCCCGGCGCGCATGCGTTCCCGCCCTTGGCCGTGGATCATCAGCACGTAAGAGGCGATCAGCAGCACCTCGAAGAAGACGAACAGGTTGAACAGGTCTCCCGTCACAAAGGCGCCGGACAGGCCCATGAGCTGGAACTGGAACATGGCGTGGAAGTAGCGCCCGTGCGCATCCCAGCCGCCGGTGGCGTACCACAACACGGGTAGCGCGATGGTCCAGGTCAGTGCCAGCATCAGTGCGCTGAGTCTGTCCACCACCAGCACGATTCCGTAGGGTGCAGGCCAGCCTCCCAGCGGGTACACCGTGAGCTGCCCCTGTGCGGCCTGTGCCAAGAGGCCCCAGGCCAGCACTGCCCCGAGGGCGACGCTGCCCAGGCTCAGCATTCGCCTGCGCCGCAGCAGCGTGCCGCCATGGCTGGCCTGTCCGCCGCCATCGCCCATGAGCAGCAGTGCTGCTGCCGTGAACAGTGGCAACAGCACCGGCAGCACCGGCAGGTGGCTCCAGAAGGACATGTGCGCCAGGCTCATGCGCGGCCCTCCTCATGGGGGGCTGCTGCGTGGTGTTGACCGGGTTCGTGTCCATCCACATGGTCGGTGCCGGTGTCGTGCCGGGTGCGCAGGGCCAGTTCCACCACAAAGCCCGTGGTGGCAAAGCCGATAACGATGGCCGTGAGCACCAGGGCCTGGGGCAGAGGGTCGGCAACGCGTGCGCCCTGGGCTAGGATGGGGGCGGCGTCCTGCCACAGGCGGCCCATGGCAAAGATGAACACATTGACGGCGTAGCCCAGCAGGCTCAGGCCCAGCACCACAGGCCAGGTGCGGCCGCGCAGGATGAGGTAGATGGCGCTGGCCGTGACCACGCCAATGCCGCTGGCAATCAGGAATTCAAGGCTCATGGGAGGCTCCGGCAAGGGGCGCAGACTCGCGGCTGACAGCGCCCAGTGTGGAGAGGGTGAGCAGCGTGGAGCCCACTACGGTGATGTACACACCCAGGTCGAACAGCGCTGCCGTGGCCAGTGGAATGTCGCCCAGCAGCGGCAGGTGTGGGTGCCCGTGCGCGCTGGTCAGGAAAGGGTAGCCCAGCGCAAAGGCACCCGCGCCGGTCAATGCGGCGATGCCCAGGCCCAGTCCGATCCAGCGTACGAAGCGCCGCCCGCCACCGGCGCGCAGCAGGGCTTCGGCGCGGCTTTGCCCCAGGGCCATGTACTGCAGCACCAGCGCGACGGCGGTGATCAGGCCGGCAATGAAGCCGCCGCCGGGCAGGTTGTGCCCGCGCATGAAGATGTACAGCGTGACCACCAGGGCGATGGGCAAGACCACCCGCGCCGCCACGCGCAGCATCAGCGGCTGTGCTGCAAACGACCAGGGCCGGCCTTGCGGGTCTGTGCTGGCCTTGCGCTGGCGCATGCCCTCCATCAGGGCCAGCACGCCCACGGCGGCAATGCCCAGCACCGTGATCTCGCCAAACGTGTCGTAACCCCGGAAGTCCACCAGAATGACGTTGACCACGTTGGTGCCGCCGCCGCCGATGGCCGAGTGGTGCAGGAAGTACCACGCGATGGAGTCGTGGTCGCGCGTCAGCATCGCCCAGGCCAGCCAGGCGATGCCCGCGCCACCCGCCAGGGCCAGGCTGGCGTCGCGCACGCGCCGGGCAGTGCTGGATTCTCGCGGCGTGTGCTGCGGCAGCAGCGCCAGGCCCATGAGCAGCAGCACGGTGGAAACCACCTCGACGGTGAGCTGCGTCAGCGCCAGGTCGGGCGCCGACAGTCCGATGAAGGTGAGGGCCGTGACCAAGCCGACCACGCCGGCCACAATCACCGCCTGAAAGCGCTGGTGGTGCCGCAGCACCAGCCAGCCGCAGGCCAGCAGCAACAGGGCCCACAGCACGGCGGCGGGCAGACTGACAGGCAACAGGGCGCGTGTGCCCGTGCCCGGAAGCTCCCCGTGCCACAGGGGCGCTGCCGCCAGCAGCACGCAGGTGGTCAGCATCCATGCGATGTAGCGTTGCAGCGAGCCGATTTCCAGCGCGGTGGTGATGCGCCCTGCCAGGGAGAAAAGCCCATCGACCAGGCCATCGAACAGCCCTTGTCCCGTGAGGCGGCCGAACCAACGCTCGGACTGCAAGGCGTGCAGGCGCCGCCCTTGGGCCAGGCGCGAATACAGCAGCACCCCCGCCACCAGGGCCAGCATGCTCAGCAGCAGGGGCAGATTGAAGCCATGCCACAGCGCCAGGTGAAAGTCGGGGGCCGTGCCACCCCGCATGGCAGCCGTGGCCACGCGTACCAAGGGTTCGAGAGTGAGCGCAGGCACCACACCCACCACCACACACAGTGCGGACAAAAGCGCCACAGGGGCCTTCATGCCCAGCGGGGGCTCGTGGGGGTGTGCGTGGGGCATGTTGCCGGGCGGGCCGTGGAAGAACACGTCATGCACCAGGCGCACCGAATACGCCACGCTGCACAGGGCCGCGAAGGTGGCCAGGGCTGGAACCGCCCAGCGCCAGCCACCGGTCTGTGCAAAGCCGACGGCCTCGGTCAGGAACATCTCCTTGGACACAAAGCCGTTGAACAGCGGCACGCCCGCCATGGCGGCAGCCGCCACCATGGCCATGGTGGCCGTCCAGGGCATGAAGTGCCACAGCCCACCCAATTGACGCATGTCGCGCGTGCCGGTTTCGTGGTCCACGATGCCCGCCGTCATGAACAGCGCGGCCTTGAAGCAGGCATGGTTCAGCACATGGAAGAGGGCCGCCACGGCAGCCAGGGGCGAGCCCAGGCCGATGAGAAAGGTGATCAGGCCCAGGTGGCTGATGGTCGAATAGGCCAGCAGGCCTTTCAGGTCGTGCTTGAACAGCGCAATGAACGCCGCAAATGCCAGCGTCAGCAGCCCGGCGGTGGACACGATGCCCATGAACAGCTCGGTGCCGCCGATCACTGGCGTGAGCCGCGCCAGCAGGAACAGCCCGGCCTTGACCATGGTGGCCGAGTGCAGGTAGGCCGATACCGGTGTGGGCGCCGCCATGGCCTGCGGCAGCCAGAAGTGAAAAGGAAACTGCGCGCTTTTGGTGAAGCACCCCAGCAGCACCAGCACCAGCGCCACGGGGTAGCGCGCATCGGACTGGATTTGCGGAGCCAGCGCAGCCATGGCGCTGATTTCATAGGTGCCTGCGATCTGCCCCAGCAACACAAAACCAGCCAGCAAAGCCAGCCCGCCGCCGCCAGTAACCGCCAGCGCCATGCGTGCCCCGGCGCGTGCGTCAGGGCGGTGGTTCCAGTAGCCCACCAGCAGAAACGACGAAATGCTGGTCAGCTCCCAGAACACCAGCAGGAGCAGCAGGTTGTCCGACAGCACCACCCCCAGCATGGCCGCCATGAACAGCATCAGGGTGCAGTAGAACTTGGCCACCGAGTCGCTGGCACTCAGGTAATGGTGGGCATAGAGCACGATCAGCAGGCCCATGCCCGTGATCAGCAGTGCGAACAGCAGTGACAGGCCATCGAGCCGCAGGCCGATGTGCAGGCCGATCTCCGGTACCCATTCATGGAATTGCAGCACGCTGCTGCCCGCCAACACGGAGGGCGAGTGCCACAGCAGCAGACCCAGGCTGCCCGCTGTGGTGACGCCTGCCAGCAAAGCGGTTCGCATGCGGTGGTGCCCTGACGGCCATGCGCCGGACACGCCTGTCAGCAGCGTGCCCATCAGTAGCGGCAGAAGAATGGTCAGTAACAACACGCGGGGGCAGTCCTCAACAAAAGGGGCAAAGCCGCAAGGTTAAGGGCATCTTCCGGGAAGTCGATGCCTGGGCACATTACCCGGCGAAGCCATCCGGGTATACGCTCAGGGCACCGGCGAGGTGTGGATGGGTGCGTCCTGCGCTGATCCTGCAGAGGTGTCGGTCTTGCGCCTGGGCACCAGTTCGTGGTCCAGCAGGTTTTCGATGCGCGCAAAAATTTCGAACCGCGAGAACGGCTTCTTCATGAAATCATCGGCGCCAATGCGGTTGGCGTAGAACTGCTCGGTGGCATGTTCGTTGCCGCTGATCATGATCACAGGCACATGCTGCGTGCTGGGGTTCTTGCGGATGGCGCGCAGTGCGCCAAAGCCGTTCATGCCGGGCAGGATGATGTCCAGAAACACCAGATCCGGCGCGTCCTGTTCCATCAGCGTCAGGCCGTGTTCCGCGTCCAGGGCTTCGCGCGTCTGGTAGCCCGCTGAGCGCAACACCTTGCGCAGCGCCGCCACCACTGTGGGGGAGTCGTCAATGATCAGCGCCTTGGTGCCTTGGCGGGCGTTCTTGCGCGGCCTGATACGCCGCTCCACCGATCCCTGCGAATCGGGGCCTTCTGCACCGAGCGCTGCGGGGGTCGTGGATTTGGGTTCTGGCGGTGTCTTGCGTCCACCGCCCCACAGCCGGTCAAAAATACTCATGGTGCTGCCTTGTCTGTGTGCAGGTTCGTCCGATGACAGGGGGGCAGTATCCCAGATCGGACAGGGCTGAATTGTCGATTTTTTGCCTGAAAAGAGGGACTTGCAAAATTCAAAACCGCAACATGGCGGAAACACTTCGGTGCTCAATATTTGAGCACTTTGCGGTTGTCAGGAAGAATGCGCAGCGCTATCGCATCGATTCCCCCGTGGGTGACCCGCAGTGCTCCCTC
>JAKLLE010000135.1 GCA_023150295.1 Giesbergeria sp.
TTTCTTGCGCGAACGGGCGATGGCGAGCCGGGAGTCAAGACCATCTGGCTGGGCATGCAGCGAGTTCTTGACTTCGCCGCTGGCATCAGGTTCTCACGCGAGCTTCATGCGCAGGGGACTTGTGTATAACGAAATGGGTTTAAACCCTGGGCGCGACTTTGAGTTCTAAGTTCGCCCATAGTGTCTATTGCGGTTACAGGACGATCAAATGCTCCGCTGTCGCGCCTGGAACGGCGTGAAGGTTCAGCCGAGCATCAAAGCTGACAAAACAGCACTGGTGGCGTACGGCCAAGCCCAGCAGGTAGCTGTCTGTAATTTGCCTGTGGCCCAGCAGGTGTTGCCAGTGCACCTGGTTGGCGTCGAGCAGGCTGTAGTCGTCGGCAAGAAAGGCGTGCGCAGGGTGTGCGGTAGCCTGTGCCAGGCGGCTGACGATTGCCGCCAACGGCAGGGCCTGGGGGTAGGCGGGCTGGGCCATGATGCGCAAGCAGCCGTTCTGCGTGAGTGGGCAGGAGGCCCAGCCGTGAGCAATCTCCTGCTGCAGCCACTGCGTGGCGCGGGCGTGGTGCATGTGCGCCGCATCCAGCAGGGCGATCAGGACATTGACGTCGAGCAGGGCACGCATGGTCTAAATGCCGTCGGCATCGCGCAAGCGATTGATCAGTTCGTTGCTGACAACGACCCCGCGCGACCCGAAGGGCACGAACCCTGTGGCCGTGGCGGGCAGGTTGTTGATGGTTTGGGGTGCTGCACCTCCGGTCAGCGCCTGGCGCAACAAGCGCGAGATTACTTTGCCCAGACTCGTGTTTTCGGCGCGGGCGATTTCTTTGGCGGCAATCAAGGTATCGTATTCAAGATCAATGGTGGTGCGCATGACATGCCTCCTGCATTTTCGTGGGAGTGATGTCTTGATTCTAAATCATCATGATGCAATTGCATCATTGAAAACAAGGGTATCGTGGGTATCATCCGCCCACCTTGCGCCGTCCTCTCGTGTACCTTGCTTGCCTCACTGCCCCGCTGATGGCGCTGGCAGTTGCCTTCCCGTTTCTGTTTTCCTATACCCAGCCACCCTCTACCAACTTCTGGCCCTTGATGGCTGCCGGGCTGTGCGGTTGGGTGGTGGCGGTGGCGTGGAATGCACGCTCAGCAGGCCGCGTTAACACTGTGCGGGGCGGCTGGATGGATCGCTCAGAGATGGCCACCTGGCTTGGCGCGGGCCTGTTGCTGGCCGCCGTGCTGGCCAGTGCCATCGGCCTGCTGCAATATTTTGGCGCGGCCCCTGGGCTTGATCCCTGGGTGCATGCCTCCAAGCCCGGCCAGGCCATGGGCAATTTGCGGCAGCGCAACCAGCAGGCCACGCTGCTCAGCATGGGGCTGTGGGCTTTGCTGTGGGTGGTGGCGCAGACCGAGGCGCATTTGCGTGCGTCATCGGCGGGAGGGAGCTCGGCGCAGGCCGGGGCAGACTTGCATGGGGGCGGTCGGCCCTGGCCTCTGTGGCTGGTCGGGATTCTGACGGCCTGGGCGCTGGCCCTGCTGGCAGTGGGCAGTGCGGCCACGGCGTCGCGCACGGGGCTGGCGCAATTGTTAGTGATTCTGGTTCTGCTGGCGCTGTGGCGCGCTTCGGTCGGACGGGTTGCGCTCGGGCTGGTGCTGGCGGGCTTGGCCATTTATGCGGTTGCAGCCTGGTTGTTGCCCAATTTGCTGCTGCAATGGACCGGTTTTCGTGCCGAAGGCTTGTTCGCCCGCTTTGGCGACGCACCCGGCTGCACCAGCCGCAGGGTGCTGTGGTCCAACGTGCTGCACCTGATTGCGCAGAAGCCCTGGCTCGGCTGGGGCTGGGGGGAGTTGGACTATGCGCATTACGTGACGCTGTTTCCGGGTGAGCGCTTTTGCGTGCTGCTGGACAACGCGCACAACCTGCCCCTGCACCTGGCGGTGGAACTGGGCGTCCCCGTGGCAGCGCTGCTGTGTTTTGCCGTGCTGGCATGGGTGTGGAAGGCGCGCCCCTGGAGTGAAACCGATCCCGCGCGCCAACTGGCCTGGGGGATCCTGGCGGTGGTGGGCTTGCACAGCATGCTGGAGTTTCCGCTCTGGTATGGCCCGTTCCAGATCGTCACGCTGTGGGCCCTGGCGCTGCTTTGGCGCGGGCGTGGGCTGGATGCAGCCGTACAAGTCGTACGGCGCGTGCCCTTGGGTCTGTGGGCGGTGGTGGCGGTGGCGGGCCTGGTGCTCTGGGGGGCGCCGGGGTGGCAGTACCACCGCATCAGCCAGATCTACACGCCTGTGGCGCAGCGCATGCCTTCCATGCGCGACAACCCCTTGGCGCAGGTGCAAGGCAGTTGGGTGTTCAAGGACGCCATCGCCTTTGCCGAGCTGACCACCATGCCGGTCAACCGCGACACTGCCGAAAGGGCGCATGCGCTGGCCCTGCGCATGCTGCATTATTCACCCGAGCCCCGCGTGATCGAGCGCCTGATCGAAAGCGCCACCCTGCTGGGCCTGGACGACGAAGCCGCGTTCCATTTGCAGCGCTACCGGGTGGCGTACCCCAAAGACCATGCGCGCTGGCAGAAGAAGAACGGGATGTCGGGCGAGCCGCTTATGCCTGGTCGTGCGCCGGGTGTGGTTGTGGCCCCGTCGTCGTCATAGGCACGTCTTCGTACAGGGCCTCCAGCGGCACTTGCAGGCCCACGCTGGCCCATTCGACGTGGCCGCCGGCCTCGATGGGGTGCAGCACCCAGCGCTTGCTGTCGCCATCGCGGCGGAATAAGTCCAGGCTCAGGCGCTCGGGATCGATCAGGGCGTATTCACGCAGTGTGGG
>JAKLLE010000051.1 GCA_023150295.1 Giesbergeria sp.
GGGTAGTATTCATGGGCGGGCACCAAGTTCAGACTTCGATACCCTGATCTTCCAGCCTTTTGGGCGGTGCCCGCAACTTTTTTTGCGCCTCACGCAGAGGCAAATTCGGCTGGGTTGAGGAATTCTGCAAGTCCCTCACCCTGCAAAAACCAGGCAGTCTCGTCCCCCGCCAGCCGTTACTGGAACACCCACAGCAAACCGGCCTGGGGACTGCGGGCAAGCCAGTAGTCGCGCTGCACGTTAAGCGCCTGGGCGGCACCCCCCTGGCCGCTGCGGTGCCACCAGCCACCCTCCACGCGGTCGGGCCCCAGCAGCAGTTGCAGCGGCCCCTGGTAGTGCGGTCGGTGCTGGCGTTCCTCCAGGCGCAGTGGCACCGCCAGCAGCCAGGGCGGCAGCGGCATGCAGGCACCCATGGCGGCCTGGCGTGGGCGGTGTGCCAGATCGCTGTGCCAGTGCTGCATCCACTCGGGCCGGTGGTCCGCGCACAGCACGGGCAGGCACACAGCCTGCACGCCCAGGCGGGCCTGGATGCGTTCGAGCGCCGCGTTGACGCCCTCGCCCTGGCGCACGGGGTCGGGCAACAGCGTGTGGTTGGCTACGGCCCAGGGTTCCACCGTGTCGGCGTGCAGCTCCAGTTCGCCCACCGGCGCAGCCAGCACGACCCGGGCCAGATGCTCGGCCAACAGGCGCATGCAGTGCTCCACGCTGTGCGTGGGCTGGGCGGTGTGCACCGTGAGTGCGCCCCCATCGCCGGCCGCCCGGGCGCGCATGGCGTCGTGGCGCCAGTGCAGGGTGAAGGCACGCACCCCACAGTGGCGTGCAGCCAGCCAGCCCGCCATCTGCACCAGCAGGCGCCTGGCGCCAAACAGCAGGGCAGGCGCATGCTCCACCCGTGCCATCAGTTCCAGCCGTGCCTGAAAGGTCGGCGGCAGGGTGATCCAGTCGTACGCCTCGGGCCGCAGACCGTAGGCCTGGTCCAGCGCAGCCAGCAAGGGCGCGCCAAACCGGCGCACCAGCCCGCCGCGCGGCAGGCGGCGCACCTGGCCCAGCGTGCGGCAGCCTACACGCTCCAACGTAGCCTGGTGCAGGCCTACGGCGGTCATGGACGGCAATGGCAGGGCGTCGAGCCGCCGGGCCAGCGCCCCATCTGACACCAACCCGCCGCCATGGCGCACCAAGGCCAGTGCGGCCAGGCCCGTAGGCGCCCAGGCCACGCGGGCACCCAGCTCGCCAGCGCCTTGCTGCACACGCTGGCGCAACCGCTCCAGCCCGCCAAACAGGCGCGCCGACGCAGACACCTCGGCCAGCACCACCCCTTCCTGCAAGGCCACCCGAGGGGTGAACTGCAGGGCCCAGGTGCCCAGCGCCATGGCCTCAATGGGCGAGGAGTCCGTGGCTTGCGACGGAGGCAGCAATGCGGCCCAATGCGGGGACATCGGACAACTCCTTGGCCAGTGGCGGCTGCAACGTGGCAGGGGCAGACCCCAGGCGCGGTGGCAGCACCGCCTGCAGGTTGCCGGGAAGCGCCGCCAGATGAAGCACCCCCTCGAACGCACAGCCCCGGCGCTTGGGAATGCGCAGTTGCAAGCCCCAGCCCAGCCCCAGGGTTGCCCCCACGCGCAGCGGTGCGGGCGAGGCCTGCAGCAAAGCGCCTTCGGGCCGCACCAGAAACACCGGGGTGTTGCAGGACTGTGCATGGATCTGCAAGCGGCGGATCTGCTCGGGCCGCGCCTGGGGGAGCCAGGCCAGCACGGCGCCCGCAGGGTTGGCCTGGAGGATTTGTTCGGTGGCCCACAGCCGCTCCAGGGGGGCGGCAGCCCGCACCCACACCACCTGCGCGGGCGACACGCCCAGTTGCGCCAGCCCCCCTGCGTGCGGCGGCTGTGGGGGGGCCACCAGGTAAATGCGCCCCCCGCCTTGCAGCATGGCAGGCAGCGCAGGCCCCAGCAGGCGCCATTCGCACAGCGGCGCCTGCGGCAGCAGCAGTTCCGTCACGGCCTGTGTGGGCCAGCCACCGCCAGGCAATTGCGCATCCAGCAGGTCAAACCCGGTGGGCACGGTGCGCGCCGCCGCACGCCCCAGGTCCACCCCGCGCCAGAGCGCCGCAACCACAGCACCCGGAAGGGTTCCCGGGTCGAACGCATGGGCAACAGTGGAGACGGCAACGGGCATGGCAAAAATACTGGTGTTAATTACAGTATATGCGTGCTTTCCGACCCGGCCATCCCCCGTTGCATCCCTCCCAAAACGCTGGCAAATGTTGTAGCAAGCCCGCCGCTGACCGCGTGGCCCCCAGCGGTTTGCGAAAGAAATACCCAGGCCCGGCGCTCGGATTTGCACCCCGGCCATGCGATACCCCCACCCCTTGAAAGCCTGCGAATTGCCCTTATCATTGGCACTCGTCAGCCATGAGTGCTAACAAGGCCTCGGCTGGATTTCCGTGCCCTCCGGTTGTCGGGGGGCATTGCCAGTGAAAACATCCTTTTGTCTAGGAGAGCAACAAATGAAACTTCGCCCCCTGCACGACCGCGTGATCGTCAAGCGCATCGAGAGCGAGACCAAGACCGCTTCGGGCATCTTCATCCCCGACAACGCCGCCGAGAAGCCCGACCAGGGTGAAGTGCTGGCCGTGGGCCCGGGCAAGAAGAACGACAAGGGCGAACTGGGCGCGATGAGCGTCAAAGTGGGCGACCGCGTTCTGTTCGGCAAGTACAGCGGCCAGACCGTCAAGGTCGATGGCGACGAGCTGCTGGTGATGAAGGAAGACGACCTGTTCGCGGTTGTCGAGAAATAATCCCCGATTCACTCACTTTTTCATAGCTGCTAACGCTTGATATACCTGCGTTAGCGGCCTATTTGATTCAAATTCGTAGGAGCCAAACATGGCAGCAAAAGACGTAGTTTTCGGCGGCGAAGCCCGCGCACGCATGGTTGAAGGCGTGAACATCCTGGCCAACGCGGTCAAGACCACCCTGGGCCCCAAGGGCCGCAACGTGGTGCTGGAGCGCTCGTTCGGCGCCCCCACCGTGACCAAGGACGGCGTGTCCGTGGCCAAGGAAATCGAACTGAAGGACAAGCTGCAGAACATGGGCGCGCAGATGGTCAAGGAAGTTGCTTCCAAGACCTCTGACAACGCTGGCGACGGCACCACCACCGCCACCGTGCTGGCCCAGGCCATCGTGCGCGAAGGCATGAAGTACGTGGCCGCCGGCATGAACCCCATGGATCTGAAGCGCGGCATCGACAAGGCCGTAGCTGCCCTGATCGAAGAGCTGAAGAAGGCTTCCAAGCCCACCACCACCTCCAAGGAAATTGCCCAGGTGGGTTCGATCTCCGCCAACTCTGACACCAGCATTGGCGAGATCATCGCCAACGCCATGGACAAGGTCGGCAAGGAAGGCGTCATCACCGTGGAAGACGGCAAGAGCCTGAACAACGAGCTCGACGTCGTTGAAGGCATGCAGTTCGACCGTGGCTACCTGTCGCCCTACTTCATCAACAACCCCGAAAAGCAAGCCGCGATTCTGGACAACCCCTTCGTGCTGCTGTTCGACAAGAAGATCAGCAACATCCGTGATCTGCTGCCCACGCTGGAGCAAGTCGCCAAGGCCGGCCGTCCGCTGCTGATCATTGCCGAAGAAGTCGAAGGCGAAGCCCTGGCCACCCTGGTGGTCAACACCATCCGTGGCATTCTGAAGGTTGTGGCCGTCAAGGCCCCTGGCTTCGGCGACCGCCGCAAGGCCATGCTGGAAGACATCGCCATCCTGACGGGCGGCAAGGTCATCGCTGAAGAAGTGGGCCTGACGCTGGAGAAGGTCACGCTGGCCGACCTGGGCCAGGCCAAGCGCGTCGAAGTGGGCAAGGAAAACACCATCATCATCGACGGCGAAGGCCAGGCTGCCGACATCGAAGCGCGCGTCAAGCAGATCCGCATCCAGATCGAGGAAGCCACCTCCGACTATGACCGCGAGAAGCTGCAAGAGCGCGTGGCCAAGCTGGCTGGCGGCGTGGCCGTGATCAAGGTCGGCGCTGCCACCGAAGTCGAAATGAAGGAAAAGAAGGCCCGCGTGGAAGACGCCCTGCACGCCACCCGCGCTGCCGTGGAAGAAGGCATTGTGGCCGGTGGCGGCGTGGCCCTGCTGCGCGCACGCCAGGCTGCTGGTGACATCAAGGGTGACAACGCTGACCAGGACGCCGGTATCAAGCTGGTGCTCAAGGCCATCGAAGCCCCCCTGCGCGAAATCGTGGCCAACGCCGGTGGCGAGCCCAGCGTGGTGGTCAACGCCGTGCTGGCTGGCAAGGGCAACTACGGCTTCAACGCTGCCAACGACACCTATGGCGACATGATCGAAATGGGCATTCTGGACCCCACCAAGGTGACCCGCACCGCACTGCAGAACGCCGCTTCGGTGTCCGCACTGATGCTGACCACCGAGTGCATGGTGGCAGAAGCCCCGAAGGACGACGCACCTGCCGGTGGCATGCCCGACATGGGCGGCATGGGTGGCATGGGCGGCATGGGCATGTAAGCTCTGCCGGAGAGCCACTTCTCTCTCGCACCAAGGGCCGCGCAAGCGGCCCTTTTTCTTGGTGGGCCTGGTTTTGAACACCCCCTCTCCCCCAGCCCCTCTCCCGCCAGGGGAGAGGGGGGCACACCTCTCCTCTCCCGCCAGGGGAGAGGGGGCACACCTCTACCCTCCCGCCAGCGCAGAGGGGGGCACACCTCCCCTCCCCCCTCGCGGGGGAGGGGTCGGGGGAGAGGGGGCACTCCCCCAGCGCGGCGCAGCGGCCAGCCCAGCGCCGATTTCATGCGTCGCGGTTGGCGGCACGCGCCACCATGGACGGCTCAAGCGTGGTTACCGCAGGCGCTGCAGCAGCCCGGCGGTGGAGGCATCGAGCCCGGCCACATCGCCACTGGCCAGGCGCTGCCGCAACTCGCTGGCCAGCACCTTGCCCAGTTCCACGCCCCACTGGTCAAAGCTGTTGATGCCCCAAAGGCTGCCGCTCACAAACACCCGGTGCTCCTGCAGCGCGATCAGCGCACCCAACGATGCGGGCGTGAGCGCGTCCAGCAGCAGGAAGGTGCTGGGCCGGTTGCCGGGGAAATGGCGGTGCCCGTCTTCGCAGGCCCGGCCCACCATGAGCGCCTGCGCCTGGGCCAGGGCGTTGGCAAGCAGCATTTCGTGGTGGTCCGGCAGGCCATGTGCCGCTTGGCGCACGGCCACGATTTCGAGTGGCAGCACATCGGTGCCCTGGTGCAGCATCTGAAAGAAGGCATGCTGGCCGTTGCTGCCCGGCTCGCCCCAAAGCACGGGGGAAGTGGCAAACGGCAGGGCACGCCCGGCCTGGTCCACGCGCTTGCCGTTGCTCTCCATCTCCAGCTGTTGCCAATGCGCTGCCAGGCGGCGCAGGCCCGCGTGGTACGGGGCGATGCAGCGGCTGGTAAAACCCAGGAAGTTGCGGTACCAGACATCCAGCAGCGCCAGGCGCACCGGCAGGTTGGCCGCGAGCGGTGCGGTACGGAAATGCTCGTCCATGGCATGGGCACCCGCCAGCAGCGCGCGAAAGCCCTCGGCGCCGATGGCGATGGCAATGGGCAGGCCGATGGCCGACCAGAGCGAGTAGCGCCCGCCCACCCAATCCCAGAAACCGAAGGTGGTGGTGATTCCCCAGGTGCGCGCCGCCGCTACGTTGCTGGTCAACGCGACGAAGTGCCGCGCCACATCCTGCCCGCCCTGGGCCACAAACCAGTCGAGCGCCGAGCGCGCGTTGGTCATGGTCTCCGGGGTGGTGAAGGTTTTGGACGCCACCAGGAAGACCGTGCTTTCGGGCCGCACCGCGCGCAACACGCGCTGCAGTTCGTGGCCGTCGATGTTGGAGACGAAATGGAAGCGCTTGCCCGGCACACGGAACTGCTCCAGCGCCAGCACCGCCATTTGCGGCCCCAGGTCCGAGCCGCCAATGCCGATGTTCACCACATCGGTGATGGCGGGGTTGTTGCGCAGCGCCTCGGCGCAGTCGAGCATGGCCCGCAGCGTGGCATGCACCTCCTGCAGCGCCTGCGCCAGCCAGGGTTCGTCGCCCGGCAGGTGCAGCCCGGCGGGGCGGCGCAGCAGGGTGTGCAGCGCGGGCCGGTCTTCGGTGTGGTTGATGCGTTGGCCCGCCAGCAGGGCATCGCGCTGCGGCGCCAGGCCGCAGGCGCGTGCCATGTCCAGCAGCAGGGCTTCGGTCTCGCGGCTCCACAGGTTCTTGGACAGGTCGGCAAACACCAGCGGCGCCTGTTGGCTGAAGTGCGCAAAGCGCTGCGCGTCTTCGGCAAAGGCGCTGCGCAGATCCAGGGGGCAACCCTGCGCCGCAGGGTGCGCCCGCAGTTGCGCCCACTGCGGCGTTTCGTCGCAACGCGGAAAGGCGGTGGCCATGGAGCCTGCGGGGCTAGCGCTTGCGCAGCACGACGCTGCCCACCGAGTAGCCTGCGCCAAAGGAGCAGATCACGCCCACATCGCCCGCGGCCAGGTCGGCGCGGTGTTTGTGGAAGGCGATGATGGACCCGGCCGAGGAAGTGTTGGCAAACTCGTCCAGGATCAAGGGCGCGAGGTCAGCGCTGGCGTCGCCCGCCAGCTTTTTGATGACGAGCTGGTTCATGCCCTGGTTGGCCTGGTGCAGCCAGTAGCGGCGCACGGCGGTGGGTGCGTGGCCCAGGTCGGCCAGGTGGCCTTCGATGTGGGCGGCGGCGATGGGCACCACCTCCTTGAACACCTTGCGGCCTTCCTGGCGGAAGGTTTTGTCGCGCGCGTTGGGGTCGCTGTCCTCGCTGCGGTTGAGAAAACCGAAGTTGTTGCGGATGTTGTTGGAGAACTGCGTGGCCAGGCGCGTGCCCAGCACTTCCCAGGCGTCGGGGGCGGTGGCTGTGTCGGCGCGCTCGACGATCACGGCTGCGCAGACGTCGCCAAAGATGAAGTGGCAGTCGCGGTCGTTCCAGGCCTGGTGGCCCGAGGTGATCTCGGGGTTGACCACGAGCACGCATTTCGCGCTGCCCGTGCGCACCGCGTTGACGGCCTGCTCAATGGCGAAAGTGGCCGAGGAGCAGGCCACGTTCATGTCGAAACCATAGCCGCCCGCGCCCAGCGCCTGCTGGATTTCCACCGCCATGGCGGGGTAGGCACGCTGCATGTTGGAGGCCGCGCACAGCACGGCGTCGATGTCGGCGCCGGTCTTGCCCGCCTGCTGCAGCGCCTGCTCAGAGGCCGCCACGGCCAGCTCGCCCATCAGCGAGAGCTGGTCGTCGGGCCGCTCCTGCAAGCGCGGGTACATGCGCGTGGGGTCGAGGATGCCGGTTTTTTCCAGCACATAGCGCTGTTTGATGCCCGATGCCTTCTCGATGAACTCCACGCTGGAGTGCTGCAGCGGCTCGCGCGTGCCTGCGGCGATCTCGGCGGCATGGTGGGCGTTCTGCAGGTCCACGTAGCGGTTGAAGGACTCCACCAGCTCGGCGTTGGTGATGGTGTGGGGCGGCTGGTAAAGACCCGTGCCGCTGATGACGACTGAATGCATGAATCGGTATCCTGAGGCCCGCCTCGCGGGCGCGATGCGCAAGTGTAACTAGCCCGACCAGGGCGTCCCGAGGGTCAAGCCGCCAGGATGATCTGTTCGAGTTTGATGGTGTCCACCGCAAATGCACGGATGCCTTCGGCCAGTTTCTCGGTGGCCATGGCGTCTTCGTTGAGCGCGTAGCGAAAGCCCGCCTCGTCGTACTGCACGGCGGGCAGGTCCATGGAGCGCGCGGCCTGCGCATCCAGCGCGCGCGCCACGGGCGCCTCGGACTGGGCCAACTGCGCCAGCAGTTCGGGCGCAATGGTCAGCAGGTCGCAGCCCGCCAGCGCGATGATCTGGCCCACGTTGCGAAAGCTCGCGCCCATGACCTCGGTGGCCACGCCAAAGCGCTTGTAGTGGTTGAAGATGCGGTGCACCGACTGCACGCCGGGGTCGTTGGCGCCAGCCATGGCGGATTCAACCCAACTTGCGCCCGCCTGCTTCTTGTACCAGTCGTAGATGCGACCGACAAACGGCGAAATGAGCTGCACCTTGGCCTGGCCGCAGGCCACTGCCTGCACGAAGGAGAACAGCAGCGTGAGGTTGGTGTGGATGCCCTTGCTTTCGAGCTTGCGCGCGGCCTCGATGCCTTCCCAGGTGGCGGCGATCTTGATGAGCACGCGGTCGATGTGGATGCCCTCGGCCTGGTACAGATCGATGATGCGCTCGGCGCGCGAGACCGTGGCGCTGGTGTCGAAGCTCAGGCGCGCATCAACCTCGGTGGACACGCGGCCCGGAATGGTGGAGAGGATTTCACCGCCAAAACGTACCAGCAGGCGGTCGATGACCTCGTCCATGGGACGGCCCTTCCAGCGCTCCACGGTGGACTGCAAGAGCGGCGCGTACTCGGGCTTTTGCACCGCCTTGAGGATCAGCGAAGGGTTGGTGGTGGCGTCGCGCGGCTGGAACTGCGCCAGTTGGCGGAAGTCGCCGGTGTCGGCCACCACGGTGGTGAACTGTTTGAGTGCTTCGAGCTGGTTCATGCAAATCCTCAAGGGTTTGTGTGGCGCCGCTGTGGGCGCTGCGCAACCCTCAAGTGTATGCGTCTGCCCCGCCACCCTGCGCCATGAAACCGCGTTACATTTTCGGTTTCACCCCTGCCACTTGCCATGCTGGATCGAATCACCGCCTCCCTGCCCTCCCTGGCCCCGGCCGAGCAGCGCGTGGCCAAACTGGTGCTGCAAGACGCGCGCGCCTTTGCCCGTCTGCCGGTGCGCGAGTTGGCTGAGCGCGCCCACGTGAGCAAGCCCACCGTGGTGCGCTTTTGCCGCAGCATGGGCTACGACGGGCTGGCCGACTTCAAGCTCAAGCTCGCGGGCAGCGTGAGCGAGGGCGTGCCCTTCATCCACCGCAGCGTGGACGCCGACGACAAGACCGGCGACGTGCTCGTGAAGGTGGTGGACAACGCCGTGGCCGCCTTCCTGCAGTACCGCAACGCCGCCAGCACCGTGGCCATAGAGCGCGCGGCCAGCGCCCTTGCCGACACCTGGAAGATCGGCAAGCGCATCGAGTTCTACGGCGCGGGCAACTCCGGCATCGTGGCGCAGGACGCGCAGCACAAGTTCTTCCGCCTGGGCGTGACCTGCAACGCCACCAGCGACGGCCACATGCAGGTGATGAGCGCCACGCTGCTGGGGCCGGGCGACTGCCTGGTGATCATCTCCAACTCGGGCCGCACGCGCGACCTGATGGACGCCGCCGACATTGCCCGCAAGAACGGCGCCACCACCATCGCCCTGACCGCCAGCGGCTCGCCACTGGCCAGCGCCTGCGCCATCCACCTGGCGGCCGACCACCCCGAGGGCTACGACCGCTACAGCCCCATGGTCTCGCGCCTGCTGCACCTGCTCATCATCGACGTGCTGGTGACCTGTGTGGCGCTGCGCATCGGCAGCTCACTGCAGCCCATTTTGCAGCAGATGAAAGAGAACCTGCGCAACAAGCGCTATACATGAAATAGGCCTCCAGCGCTTATCCAGAAAGCGCGAGCAGCTATTATATTTATAGCATTCAAGCCCTGCCGTAGGTGGCCGTGAAGCTGGCCTTGGCCAGGCTGTGGGCGTTGACCATGAAGCCCGCGAGCGCGGCCGTGGCGTCGTCGGGGATGTCCAGGCGCGGCACCGAAAGGGCGTGCACGGTGAAGACGTAGCGGTGCGGCTTGTCCCCTGGCGGCGGGCACATGCCGCCCCAGGCCAGAGCGCCGTAGTCGTTGCGGATCTGGCGCGCGCCCTGGGGCAGGTGGGCGCCGCCCTGGGCCCCGGCGTTGGGTGCCAGGGTGGTGGTGCTGGCGGGCAGATCGACCACAAACCAGTGCCACCAGCCCGAGCCCGTGGGCGCGTCGGGGTCGTACACGGTGACGGCAAAGCCCTGGGTCTGCGGCGGTGCGCCGCTCCATTGCAGTGCGGGCGATTCGTTGCGGCCCGAGCAGCCAAAGCCGTTGAACTCGAACTGCGGCGGCACCGTGCCGCCGCTGGGAATGTCGGGACTGGTCAGGGTGAAAGTGCTCATGCATGCCTCCTGTGGGTTGACCCCGGCAAGTATGCCGCCTTGCACCGCTTGCAGCCAGATCAGTTCGGACCCTTGAAGCTGCGCGTGCTGTAGAGCGACGGATCGAGCGCCTTGAGCAGCGGCAGGCCGCTGGCCGCGTCCTTGGGCTGGGACTCGATGTAGCTGAAGAACACGTCGGCGTCGAGCACGCCGATGTCCAGGCGCCGCGCTGCGGGCACGGCGGCCAGGGTCTTGTAGCCGTCGCCGCCGGTGGCGTTGAAGCTCAGCACGAACAGGCGGTAGGTCTTGGCCGGGTCGATGGCGGCCCAGGTGCCGGCGCTGGCGTTGCGCACTTCGATGTTGCGCACGCGCTGGCCCTTGGCGGCGCTGGCGTCCACGTCAAAGCGCAGGCCTCCGGCATAGGGGTAGGGGCCGGTGGAGCCGCCGGGGCCGTACACGGCCTCCAGGCCGTCTTCGAGCATGCCCTTGACCTCGTCGCCCGTGATGTCGAGGCGGTACAGCATGTTGCCGAAAGGCAGCACCTGGATCACGTTGGCCGCGGTGACGGAGCCCTGCAGCGGCACGCGCACGCCGCCCCCGCTTTGCAGCGAGATGTCGGCGCCGCCGTACTTGGCGTTGGCCACGTCCACATAAGCCTGGGCCACCAGTTGCTGGATGTCGCCACCGCGCACGTTCACGCTGCCTGCGGCATTGCACGCGGCGCTGGAGCGGCTGTAGTCCACCGAGCCCGGCCCACCCGGCACGCGGCGCGAGCACAGCTCGGCGGGCGCCGTGGCCACCACGGTCTTGTTGAACACGGCCACCTTGTCCTGGAAGGGCTTGAGCACGGCCGCAGCCGCTGCCTGCGGCGCGGTGGTGCGCAGCAGGCCGCTGGCAGCCACGCTGGTCTGCAAGGCCTTTTTCTCGGCGTCGCTGGGGGCCTTGCCGCCGATGGTGAAGTTGTCGCCGATCAGCACGTGGGGCGTGCCTTCGCAGTTTTCGACATTGCCCTGGCCGTCAAAACGCACCTTGAGCTCGCCGACCACCTGCGCGTATTCCCAGGCCTGCACGATGCAGACGGGCTTGCCGTCCTTGCTGGTGGTGCGGGTGGGGTAGGCCCCGGCGGGGGAACCCACGCCCAGGGTCTTGAGCGCGTCGGGCCCGAGCAGGGTGTGCGAGTCGCCGCCCACGATCACGTCCACGCCGTTGAGCTTGGCGGCCAGTTGCTTGTCGTATTCGTAGCCGATGTGGCTCATGAGCACGATCTTGTTCACGCCCTGGGTGCGCAGCTGGTCGATCTCGCGCTGCGCGGCGGTGGCCTCGTCTTCGAAGGTGGTGTCCGGGTCGGGGCTGGAAGAGGCCTTGGTCTTTTGCGCGATGGTCAGGCCGATCAGGCCGATCTTCTGGCCGCCGCGCTCCAGCACCAGGCTGGGCAGCACCGCGCCGGGCGCCTTGGCACTGTTCAGTGCCGAGCCCGCGCCAAACTTGACGTTGGCGCTGAGTGCCGGGGTCTTGCAGCTGCCTTTGCGCAGCAGATCCAGAAAGCCCTTGAGGCCGGTGTCGCCCTTGTCGAACTCGTGGTTGCCCAGGGTGAAGGCGTCAAAGCAGACGGTGTTCATCATGGCGGCATCGGCCTCGCCGTCGGCGCCCGCGCGGTTGAAGTACAGCGTGCCGGTGAGTGCGTCGCCCGCATGGAGCTTGAGCACCTGGGGGCCAGCGGCCTTGGCCAGCTCGTCAAACGCTGCTGTCACGCGGGCAAAGCCCCCGGCGTCCACCGCCACCGCCACGGGCGCGCTGCCCCCGGCGCCCAGTTGCAGGGTCTTGGACTTGGATTCCAGTGTGGAATGGTGGTCGTTGATGTGCAGCAGCGTCAGCGTGTAGGGCTGGGCGTTGTCGTCCGACCCACCGCAGGCGCTGACCAGCCCCGCTGCCACCAGTGCCCATGCTGCCGCGCGCCACGGCGCTCCCTTGTGCTTGAACATGCGTTCGCTCCCTCAACAAGTCTGTGCCAAAGCCACCGATGCTGGCGGCTGCGCATGACATCACTGTGAAGACCGAAACGCAGCGGTAGAAATCCTATGAAGTTGACGGACTGTCAGCCCCGTCACAACCATTCATCTGCCCAATCAACTGCGCCAGACTTTCCTGGTTCAGCTTTGTTTCAAACTTGACGGGCACCCCACGCGCTTGCAGTGCTGCAAAAAAACGCTTGGCGCTGTCAATCTTGCGTTTTTCCTTGGTGGCAATTTCGCTGAGTTCGTCATAACCCTTGGTCTCTACCACCAAATACATGGCCTGCGGCTTGCCACTGTGCTGCACCACGTAGCCAAAGTCGGGGTTGTACTCGCCTGCCGGGGTGGGAATGCGAATGCGGGGCAGCTTGGCAAACACCTGCACCGCCTGGTGGTGGCTCTCGTCCACCGTGGTGCGCTCAATGCTGCTGTCCAGCGGCATTTGTGCTTCAGCGTAGAGCGAGCGCTCGGCCACCGCCGGGTTGGCTATTGGGTACAACTCCTTGCCCATCTCGCTCACCGCCACCTCGGCCAGCAGTTCGCCACGGGCATCCGTCAGGCCGGTTTTGACGCGTACTTCGCGCAGCTCATAACTCAGCTTGTTGACGATGGTGTCATACACACAGTTCAAACAAATGCTCTTGAGCGCCGCCAGTGCACGGTTCTCGTTCTTGGCAATCAGCGCAAACTTGTCTGCGGGCATGCGCTGCAGCACTTGGCACACCGTGGACATGGACAGTTTGGTGCCCTGGCTCAATTCCCGCACAAACTCGCTCAGGGAATAAATGGCGTGGGGCTTGACCGTGTAGCTGGCCTGCGTACTGCGCGCCAGATGTGTCTCGTGCGCCTGCTCGGTGCGGGTCACATCCAGCGTGAGGGCGCGCACGTGGAAATCCTTGGCCACCGCCGCCACGATGTTGTCAATCAGCTGCGGCGTATCGAGCTCGTACTTCAGCACCGCGTCGCGGTTCAGCTCTTGCCACAACTGTTTGAACTTGGCGAACTGCTCCGCGCGCGGCTTCAAACACTGCACCGGGCGCGTGGCTTTGCGTTTGATACGCCCACTGCTGCCGTAATACTGGTCGAAATACTCCAGCAAGCGGTTGCCGTTTTCCGGCTCCATGCCCGCAATTTTCAGACTGGCGGCCTTGAGCTTGTCG
Organism: Giesbergeria sp.; assembly: GCA_023150295.1. Taxonomy (GTDB): domain Bacteria; phylum Pseudomonadota; class Gammaproteobacteria; order Burkholderiales; family Burkholderiaceae_C; genus Simplicispira. Next base: position 13,250 of record JAKLLE010000051.1, read on the forward strand.
CGCTGCGCGGCAAACTCTGCCTGCGTCCAGCGCAGCGTGGCTTGGCCTGACACCTCGTCCAGGTCAATGGCTTTCATGTCCACCAGCACATCAAGCACCCGGCCCGCCACGCGCGTGCTGGGTGCAATGCCAAAGGCTTGCAATACCGCATCGTCAAATTCAGCGGCCACACCCCCGACACTGTGTGCCTTGATTTCGTCTTGAATGGATTGAACGAAATCCCCCTCGCTTTGCGGCACCACGACCACCAGCTCATTGACCTCGTCAAACGCTGCATGGGTGCTCTCGATGCGCTCCAACTTCTGGTTTACCGCCAGGCGCAGCCCGCGCCCGATTTGCTGCAATTTGCTGATGCTCGAATCACTGGGAGCCAGCTTGCACAGCGTGAAGATGTTGGGGTTGTCCCAGCCCTCTTGCAGCGCCCACATCGAAAAGATGAAACGCAAATCGGTGTCAAACGACAGCAGCCGCTCCTTGTCTTTCAAAATAAGCTGCACCGCTTCCTCTTGCCCCTTTTCGGTCAGCGAGCGGGCGAAGTAACCCTTGTGCACATCTTGCACGCGGGTTTGTGTGCGCTCCAGGTAGGCGCGGTAGCCCGCGTCCAGGTCGGCCTTGGCAAGCACCTGCGCCAACTGCGCCGCGTACTCACGCTCAAACAAATCGCGCAGCACGGCGGGCTTGTTCCCTTCGGGCAAATACTTGCCCACCGAGTCGATGAAAAACAGGCTCAAGCTTTTGATGCCGCGCTTGAACAAGGCCTCTTCACGCTCCAGGTGGTTGGCAATGGTGGTGCGGATGATGAGCTGCTGCACCTCATCGGCCAGCACGCCGTAATTAGCCGCCTCGCCCAGCAGCACCGAGAAACCGTTGGTAAAACGCAGCTCTTTAGCCGTCACCGCCTCCACCACATGGCAGCTCAGATAGCCCAGCGCCGTTTTCTCACCCAGGTTGTCGCCCTTGGCCAATAGCACGCTGGCCGTTTTGCCGTCAGGCCGCTGGTACGCCAGATGCGCTACACGGCTGCTGGCCGTGCCGCTCACGCTTTGCAGCACCAGCGTGTGCAGGGCCGCCTGCCCCGCCCCCACGGTGTCTACCGTAATGCCCTTGACCAGACGCTTGCGAAACGCCTGCACGCTATCGAGCGTATAGACCAGGTTTTTGTACTCCTTGTCCTTGAACGTGGCACCAAAACGGATGGTCAGCAGCGGGTGGAATTTGGGCAAATACTCCTGTGTCTTCTTTCCCTCAAAACGGTGCGGTTCGTCAATGAGCAGCACGGGCCGCAGTGCCGCCAGCCCTTCCATGAAGCTTTTGGCGTGACCGAACAAATTGGCCTCCACCCCGCGCTTGTTGATGACCTTGGTGTCCCCCACAAACGATTGGAACGTGGCCACCAGCACACTGATGCCCGCGTTGGCCGCATTCACAAACCCTGCCACCGTGCGCTCGGAGTAATCGAACACGTTGATCTTCTGGTTGTTGTACTCGCGGGCAAAAAACGCCGCCGTGGTTTGCAGGCTCTTGAGCGTTCCCTGGCGAATGGCGTTGCTGGGCACCAGCACGATGAACTTGGACAGCCGGTACTGCTGGTGCAGCCGGTGCATGGTCTCGATGAAGGTGAACGTCTTGCCCGTTCCCGTTTCCATCAGCACGTCCAGGTTCAGCGCGGGGGTGGCGCTGTAGGGTGCGGCCACCGTGCCCGCGCTCACCTGGTTGTCGGCGCGGATGCGGCGCAGGTTGGCCTCTATGGTGTCGCCCGCACGTGCTGGCACCCAGGTAGGGTTGGCGTGGCTGGCTGTGGGGGCCAGGAAGCTGACGTTCTCAAATACCCGGGCAATGCTGTCCACCGCCTGTGTTTGGTGTTCCAGCCGGGTGTACTGGAACTGGGGGGCCAAGCCTGTCGTCACGGTTGCCATGGCTATCACCCCCGCAGCCGCAGACGGTCGGGGCTGAAGCCCTCGGACTCCAGCAAGGTTTGTACGCCCTGCAAAAAGTTGTCGTCGTGCACCCAGGGGGCATACACGCTCACATGGTGCACCGGGGTGCCCGCCGCCTGGCGCTGGCGCAGCAGGTCCACCAGAGCGTCCAGCGGTACGGCATCGAGCACAAAGAGCGTGTCTTGCGCTTGCCACAGGGCGTCCGGCACACCGCCCGCCGCCAGCGGAGTAAGCAGAGCCGACAGGGGCAGGCCCTCGGTCAGCAGCAGGTTGGCCAGCACCACGGGGCGCTGTTCGGGCTGGGGCGTGGCAATGGCGGTTTGCAATGCGGCCACGTCGGCTTGGGTGGCCTGGTCCAGCCGGGTGCGGTGCACCAGGGCGTGCGGATCGTCGGCCAGGGCGTAGACGCGAAAGCCTGCGTCCACCTCAGGCTTGCCCTGTGCGCGCTGCGCCGCATTGATTTTGTCGCCCGCACGGCGCAGGCGCTCGGCGGTAATCTCGAAAATCGTCGCCTCGCTCTTGCCCAGCGTTTGCGTCACAAAGCTGTGGGCTTCTTTCTGCTTTTTGGGGTCGATGGGCTGGGGGATTTGCACCAGGATGAACTGACGCTGGCCACCGTCTTCGGCATTGAGGCGCATGACGGCCTCGCCTGTGGTGCCGCTGCCGGCGAAGAAGTCGAGGGTGATGGACTGCTTGTCACCTGGACTGGTGTAGCCCAGTAAGCGTGCCACTTCATCCACGTCTTTGGGGTTGTTGAACACATTTTTTCCCAACAACTCCCGAAGGTGGCGAACTGACACTTGAGATTGTTTGTAGAAGTAGCTGCCCCGCACCTGGGTGGCCAGTTCATCGTCTCCACCCTCGTCCTCTTCGCCGTCGGACGTGGCATCCAGCTCATCGGCAATGGGTCGAATGTGCGCCTTGCGAAATGGTGGCTCAGTATGGTCTTCTCGAAACTCCACTAAACCCAAGTCTATTTGGCGTTGCATTTCGGCTGGATCACTGTAGATCCAGCCGCGCTCTGGTACGGCACATGGAAGTTTCGTACCTGGGTGGGGCACTGCATAGCGAGGTCCACCACCCCCAGGCCACGAAATATCCCGGTCACGCCACGGTCCGTTGCCGTCCACTCTCTTGTAGCGACTCCATTTTTTCGCTGGATGAGTTTTAGGCAGTTCTGAGAACCAACGCTGCAAGTCAGACTCGATGGCAGTATCGTCATCACCATGGGTCTGGCGCAGCGTGAGGTAGTAATCCCAAATGTCCCTAGCCCCAGGCTTCTCTTCTCGCCATAGCGTGTTCTCTTGGCGCAAGTAATGCTGCGCTTTGGCATAGACCAGCATGTATTCGTGACCATTGGAAAACAGCTTGGCGTCGTTCTTGCGGCCTTTTTCCCACACCAGATTGGCCACAAAGTTATCCTGCCCAAACACCTCATCACACAACAGCTTCAATTGAGCCTGCTCGTTGTCGTCGATGCTGATGAAGATCACCCCATCGTCGCGCAGCAGGTCTTTGGCCAGCAGCAAACGCGGGTACATGAACGAGAGCCAACCGCTATGGGTGCGGGCACCGTAAATGTTCTGGATGTACTCCACGTTCTCGGCGCTGTAACCCAGTTGGGCCAGGATGTCGGTCTGGCGGGCGGTGAAGTCGTCGCGGTAGATGAATTCGTCGCTCTTGGTGTTGTAGGGCGGGTCAATGTAGATGAGCTTGACCCGGCCAAAATAGCTCTGGCGCAGGAGCTTCAGGGCATCTAGGTTGTCACCTTTGATAAGCAAATTGCCCGTGCTGCCCCACGCTTTGCTGTCGGCAGGCGCAGGGGCCAGGATTTTGTCAGTGCGCGAAAAGGCAGTGTGGTAAGCCTCTTGCTTGCCTACCCAGCGCAGCTCGTAGCCGGTTTCTTCCACCCGTATGCCGTGGGCGTTGGCGGGGTCCAGCGCGCGCTGGATTTGCGCCGCATCCACGCGCACGGCGCCGTCGGGGTCGGTCTGCACCGCTTGGGGGAAGAGTTGGCGCAACAGCTCCAGCTTATGTGCGGCGGGGCTGGGGGTGTCGAGCAGAGCAGATGTAGTGCGTTTTTCGGACATGCGCGCAAGTGTAGTGGTTGATGCGCAGCCCCCATTTACCCCGAATAGCTCAGAGGCTGAGAGTTTTTTTGCCCGTGCCCGAAAGGCGCGTCAAAGCGCCGTTGATCGAGGCGCAAAGCGCAGCCATAGCGCGGGCTATGGCGAGCATTTGCAACGACGAGCAGGGGTGTTTTGGCGTGCAAGGCGGGCATAGGCAAAAGACTCTCAGCCTCTCAGCCCAAGGAGATCAAATGCGCCCCTCTTCCACCGCATGGCAGGCAATGCGGATGCCGCCCAGGGTAAGGAGCTGGGGCCGCTCGGTGCGGCAGCGCTCGTTGACGTGCGGGCAGCGCGGGTTGAAGGCGCAGCCCGGCGGCGGGCTCAGGGGGTTGGGCACTTCGCCCTGCACGGGGGTGCGCGCCTTGCCGGTGTCGTGCATCTTGGGGATGGCGTCCAGCAGCATGCGCGTGTAGGGGTGGCGCGGGTTGTCGAACAAGGTGTGCTTGTCGGCCAGCTCCACCAGGCGCCCCAGGTACATCACGCCCACCTGGTCGCTCACGTGGCGCACCACGGCCAGGTTGTGGCTGATGAACAGGTAGGTGAGTTGCTGCTCGCGCTGCAGGTCCTTCATGATGTTGAGCACCTGCGCCTGCACCGACACGTCCAGCGCGCTGGTGGGCTCGTCGCACACCAGAAACTCCGGCTTGGTGGCCAATGCGCGCGCAATGGAGATGCGCTGGCGCTGGCCGCCCGAGAACTGGTGCGGGTACTTGACCATGTCCAGCGGCGACAGGCCCACGGATTGCAGCAGCTCGCCCACGCGTGCCTTGAGCGCGGCCTTGTCGGTGATGAGGCCGTGCTCCTGGAGCGGCTCGCCAATGATGTCTTCCACCAGCCAGCGCGGGTTGAGGCTGGCGTAGGGGTCTTGGAAGATCATCTGGATGCGCCGGCGCATGGCCCGGGCGTTGCCGCCCTTGAAGGCGGCGTGCGCATCCTGCCCGTCGAAGGTGAGGCCGCCGCGCGTGGGCTCGTACAGGCCCACCAGCAGGCGCGCCACGGTGCTCTTGCCGCAGCCCGACTCGCCCACCAGGGCCAGGGTCTTGCCCTTTTCGATCTCGAAGCTCACGCCATCAACGGCGTGCAAGAGCGTGCGCGGCTTGCCTTCGAGCACGCGGTTGAGCCAGGGGGCGGACACATCAAAGGTGCGCGCCAGGTCGTGCGCCTGCACCAGGGGCTGGGGGGCTGTGCTCAGGGCGGCGGCGCTCATGCGGTCACCTCGCTCTGGGCGGCGTGCAGCCAGCAGGCGGCGCGGGTGGCACCAGCGGTGATCAGGTCGGGGCGCTCCTGCAGGCAGCGGTCAAAGGTGCGGGTGCAGCGCGGGTTGAAGGCGCAGCCCTTGGGAATGGCATTGAGGCGGGGCATGGCTCCGTCGATCTGGTTGAGGCGCTCGCGGTCTTGCTCCATGTCGGGGATGGAGGCCATGAGGCCCACAGTGTAGGGATGGGCGGGGTGGTTGATGACTTCGTGCACGGGGCCGATTTCGGCAATGCGGCCTGCATACAGCACGGCCACGCGGTCGCAGGTCTCGGCGATCACGCCCATGTCGTGCGTGATGAGCATGACCGCAGCGCCGCGCGATTTGCAGATGTTCTTGAGCAACTGGATGATCTGCGCCTGGATGGACACGTCCAGCGCCGTGGTGGGCTCGTCGGCGACGATGAGCTTGGGCTCGGCCGCCAAGGCCAGCGCAATCACCACGCGCTGGCGCATGCCGCCGGAGAACTGGTGCGGGTAGTGGTCGATACGCTGCTCGGCCGCCGGAATGCCGGTGTCGCGCAGCAACTGGATGGCCCGCTCGCGCGCCTCGGCGGGGGTGACAGGCAGGTGCGTGAGGATGGTTTCGGTGAGCTGCCGCCCCACGGTGTACAGCGGGTTGAGCGAGGTCAGCGGGTCCTGGAAGATGGCGCCGATATGCCGTCCGCGGATGTGGCGCATTTGCTCATGGCCAAGGTTGTCGATGCGCTGGCCTTCGAGCACGATCTGGCCCGAGGCCACGCGGCCCGGCGGCTCCAGCAGGCCGATGATGGCCGCGCCGGTGAGCGATTTGCCCGCGCCCGATTCGCCCACCACACCCAGGATCTCGCCAGGTGCGATGGAGAAGGAGATGTCATCCAGGGCCCGCAGGGTGCCGCGACGGCCCGGAAATTCGACGACGAGGTTTTTGACTTCGAGGAGAGACATGGGTAGCTGCCTGCTTCGGGAAAAGGGGCCGCGCCTTCAGCGCAGACGGGGGTTGAGAGCGTCACGCAACCAGTCGCCCAGCAGATTCACGGACAACGCGATCAGCACCAGCATGGCGCCGGGGAAGACAGTGATCCACCACTCGCCCGAGAACAGGTAGTCGTTGCCGATGCGGATCAGGGTGCCCAGCGAGGGCGAGGTGGGCGGCGCGCCCACACCCAGGAAGGACAGCGTGGCCTCGGTGATGATGGCCGTGGCCACCTGGATGGTGGCCAGCACCAGCACCGGGCCCATCACGTTGGGCAGCACATGCTTGCGCATGATGCGCAGCGGCGCCACGCCCGTGACGCGCGCGGCCTGCACGTACTCCTTGTTGCGCTCCACCAGCGTGGAGCCGCGCACCGTGCGCGCGTACTGCACCCAGCCGGTGAGCGAGATGGACAGGATCAGCACGCCGAAGGCCAGCGATTCGTGCGCGTTGGGAAACAGCGCCCGGCCCACGCCCGCAATCAGCAGCGCCACCAGAATGGCCGGGAACGACAGCATCACATCGCACAGACGCATGAGCACGGCATCGATCCAGCCGCCCTTGAAACCCGCCAGCAGCCCGAACGTGACGCCGACCACCACCGACAGAACGACCGAGGCCAGCCCCACGACGAGCGAGATGCGCGCACCGTAGATCAGCGCCGAGAGGATGTCGCGCCCCTGGTCGTCGGTGCCCAGGGGGTAGGTGCCGCGCCCTTCGGGCATCCAGGCGGGGGGCAGGCGCGCATCGCCCAGGTTGAGCGTGGCCAGGTCAAACGGGTTGTGCGGCGCGACCCAGCCGGCAAAGGCGGCGCAGAACATGCACACAAAGGCAATCAGGGCCGCCACCATGGCCATGGGTGAGGTACGGAAACTGTGGCCGACATCGCTGTCGAGCCATCGGGCAAGGGTTTTTTTCATTGTGGGAAATCAGGTTCCGCGGGCCACGCACCACCGGGATGGTGGTGGCGCACAGCCCGCGGACTGGGGTCGGTCGGTTGAAGGAAAAGGCGGACGGCTTACTGCACGCTCATCCACTTGAAGGGCATGAAGTTGTCGGCCAGTTGCACCAGCTTGACCTTGCTGCTCACGCCCCAGGCCAGGCCCTGCTGGTGCAGGGGCAGGTGGCCAACGTCGGCCGCGTGCAGGTCAAAGGCTTCGCGGATCATGGCGTTGCGCTTGCCCTTGTCGGTTTCGGACTGGATCTTGAGCGTGAGCTCGTCCACCTTGGGGTTGCAGTAGGCGCCCAGGTTGAACTGGCCCGAGCCCTTGTCGTCCACGCAGCGCATGAGCGCATTGAGGGCGTTGTGCGCGTCGTAGGTGCCGGGGGTCCAGCCCAGCATGTAGAAGCTGGTGTCGCGGCGCAGGATCTTGGGGAAATAGGTGCCCTTGGTCTCGGCCTGCAGGTTGATCTTGACGCCGATGCGCGAGAGGTTGGCGGCCACGGTTTCGCAGATGAGGCGGTCGTTCACATAGCGGTCGTTGGGGCAGTTCATGCCCACTTCAAAGCCGCTGGGGTAGCCCGCTTCGGCCATCAGCTTCTTGGCGGCGTCCACGTCATACGGCAGGCGCTTGTTCTGGTCGGCGTTGAAGCCGTTGATGCCGGGGCCCACCATCAGCGCCGTGGGGTTGGAGGCGCCGCGCATCACCACGCGTTTGATGCCCTCGATGTCGATGGCCTGGTAGAAGGCCTGGCGCACGCGCTTGTCCTTGAAGGGGTTCTTGCCCTTGACGCTGGAGTAGAGCAGCTCGTCGCGCTTTTGGTCCATGCCCAGGAAGATGGTGCGCAGCTCGGGGCCGGTGACGGCACGCACGCTGCCGCTGGCGTTGACGCGGGCAATGTCCTGCACCGGCACGGGCTCCATCACATCCACCTCGCCCGACAGCAGCGCAGCCACGCGCGTGGCGTCGTTGCCGATGGGGGTGAAGATGATTTCGGCGGCGTTGCCCTCGATCTTGTCCCAGTAGCCACCATGGCGCGTGAACACGGTGCGCACGCTGGGCTGGCGCTCGCGCACGCGGAACGGGCCCGTGCCGTTGGCCTTGAACGAGGCGGTGTTCTCGATGCCCTTGCGCCGGTCCACCGGGCGCTCGGCCTTGTTGTCCACACACCATTTCTTGCTCATGATGTACACGAGCGAAATCACGTCGGGCAGGATGGGGAACGGCGCCTTGGTCTCGATCTCCACGGCATGGTCGCCCACCTTGCGCACTTCCTTGATGTCGTTGGTGTAGCTGCGCATGTCCGAGCCCTCTCCCGCAGCGCGCGCGAAGGAGAACACCACATCATCGGCGGTGAACGGCGTGCCGTCGTGGAACTGCACGCCCTTGCGCAGTTCGAAGCGCCAGACCGTGGGCGCGGGCTGCGTCCAGCTGGTGGCCAGGGCGGGCGCCAGGCCCAGGTCCTTGCCCCGGCTGACCAGGGGTTCGTACACGTTGCCCGTGACGCTCAGTTGCAGCGACTCGTTGAGCGAGTGCGGGTCCATGGACAGCGCATCGCCCTGGTTGGCAATGCGGATGGTCTGCGCATTTGCTACCAAATTCATAGCGCATAGCGCCGTAAATACGGCGCTGCAAGCCATTTTCTTATTGAACTTCATGGCATGTCTCCTGGTGGTGGATGAAAGCGGCAAAGTCGAAAGCGGTGTGCCACTGCATGCTGCCGTTCACAGCGCAGGCAGGGGCATGGACTGCTCGATCAGGCTGGCGTGCAAGGCCGCGCCCAGCGGCAGAATGTCGTCGTTGAAGTCGTAGCGGCTGTTGTGCAGCGCGCTGCCGCTGGCGCCCGTGCCCTGGCCGATGCGCAGGTAGGCGCCGGGCTTGGTCTGCAGCATGAAGGAAAAATCCTCGGCGCCCATGCTGGGCTCCAGGTCGCGCACCACATGGTCGGCGCCCACCAGCCGCTCGGCCACGTCGCCCGCGAACTGGGCCTCGGCCTCGGAGTTGATGGTGGCTGGGTAGATGCGCTCGTAGTGCACCGTGGCCGTGGCGCCAAAGCCCAGGGCAATGGCGTTGCACATTTCCTTGAGGCGCTTTTCCACCAGCTCCTGCACCTGGGGATCGAAGGTGCGCACCGTACCCACGATGCGCGCCGTGCCCGGCAGCACGCTGAAGGCGCCCATGTCGCCCGCCTGCACGGCACACAGGCTGAGCACGGCGCTTTCAATGGGGCGCACGTTGCGTGAAACGATGCTCTGCGCCGCCGTGATGATGTGCGCCGCCACCAGCACCACGTCCACCGTCTGGTAGGCGTGCGCGCCGTGGCCGCCACGGCCGGTGATCTCGATGGTGATGCGGTCGGCCGCTGCCATCATGGGGCCGGAGTTGATGCCCACCATGCCGGGGCGCAGCTGCGGCCAGTTGTGCATGGCGTAGATGGACTGCACCGGGAAGCGCTCGAACAGGCCGTCTTCCATCATCACGCGCGCACCGCCAAAGCCCTCTTCGCCGGGCTGGAACACCAGCACGGCCGTGCCGTCGAAGCGGCGGGTCTCGGTCAGGTAGCGCGCAGCCCCCACCAGCATGGCCGTGTGGCCATCGTGCCCGCAGCCGTGCATGAGCCCGGCTTTGCAGGACTTCCAGGAAAAATCGTTGTCTTCGGTGATGGGCAGCGCGTCCATGTCGGCGCGCAGGCCCACCAGGGCCCCGCTGGCGCGCGTCTGCCCATGGATCACGCCAACCACACCGGTGCGGCCCAGGCCCTCGTGGATTTCATCGACACCGCACACACGCAGCGCCTCCTTGACGCGTGCGGCGGTGTAGCGTTCCTCGAAGCCCAGCTCGGGGTGGGAGTGCAGGTCGCGGCGCAGCGCCGTGAGCTCGGGGTGGAACTGCGCGATGTGCGCAAACGCCCTGCCGCCGATCTTCATGCGGGATGCGGCCTGCATCTCAATGCCCCCCGGCCTTGCCCACGCGCAGGCGTGGATCGACGGCAAAGTACAACAGATCCACGACCAGGTTGATGACCACAAAGATCAAGGCAATCAGGCACAGGTAGGCGGCCATCACCGGAATGTCGGCAAAGGTGACCGCCTGGATGAACAGCAGGCCCATGCCCGGCCACTGGAACACCGTCTCGGTGATGATGGCGAAGGCAATCAGGCCGCCCAGTTGCAGGCCGGTGATGGTCATCACCGGCACCAGCGTGTTCTTCAGCGCATGGCCGAAGTGGATGGCACGGTCGCTCAGGCCCCGGGCGCGTGCAAACTTGATGTAGTCGGTGCGCAGCACCTCCAGCATTTCGGCGCGCACCAGGCGCATGATGAGCGTGAGCTGAAAGATCGCCAGGGTGATGGCGGGCAGCGTGATGTGGTGCCAGCCCTTGGCACTGAGCAGGCCCGTGCTCCACCAGCCCATCTGCGCCACCGGCCCGCGGCCAAAGCTGGGGAACCAGCCCAGGGTGACGGAGAACACCAGGATCAGCAGGATGCCGATCAGAAAGGTGGGGAGTGACACCCCCAACAGGGAAAAGGTCATGAACACCTGGCTGGTGAAAGTGCCGCGCTTGAGCGCCGCATACACCCCCATGGGCACACCCACCAGCAGGGCCAGGAAGGCGGCCACCAGGGCCAGCTCCAGCGTGGCCGGAAAGCGCTCGGCAATCAGGCGCGAGACCTTGGCGCCCTGGCGCAGCGACAGGCCGAATTCGCCCTGCGCGGCATTCACCAGAAAGTGCCAGAACTGCACAACAAAGGGCTGGTCCAACCCCAGTTGAGCACGCAGCTCCCGGATCTGCTCGGGCGTGGCGTCCTGCCCCAACAGGAAGACCACGGGATCCCCCACATACTGGAACAGCATGAAGGAGATGAAGGCCACCGTGACCATGACGATCACTGCCTGGATCAGGCGGCGCAGGATAAAAGCAAGCATCGGGGTAGGGTTCGAGTGGGTTTCGGTCGGCTTGCACCGGCGGCTTTTGGCTACCGGCGCAAGAAGCAGTGCTGCACCGGCGGCGCGCCGCCGGTGCCAAGATCATCAGTTGATCTTCACCGTGCGCATGTCGATGCGGTTGTCGGCCCGGTGCACCAGTTCGACATTCTTCTTCATGGCCCAGGGGATCACCTGGTCATGCAGCGGAATGTGCGACACCGTGTCGTTGGACAGTTGCAGCGCCTCAGTCAGCATGCGCGCGCGCACCGGGGCGTCGGTCTCGACCTTGACGCGATCGACCAGGTAGTCCATGCGCTCGTTGCTGTAGCGGCCGACGTTGTAGTTGCCGTCGCCACCCGTGCCCACGGTGCGCACCAGCGACTGCAGGCTGTAGAGCGCGTCAAACGTGGGCACGCCCCAGCCCAGCATGTAGATGCTGGCTTCGTAGCGCTGGATCATGGGGAAGTAGTTGACCAACGGCATGGTGCGCAGCTTGGCCTTGACGCCCACACGCGCCCACATGGCCGTCACGGCCTGGCAGATGGCTTCGTCGTTGATGTAGCGGTTGTTGGGGCAGGCAAAGTCCACCTCGAACCCGCTGGCGTAGCCCGCATCGGCAAGCAGCTTCTTGGACGCCTCCACGTCGTAGGGGAAGCGCTTGGCCACCCCTTCGGTCCAGCCTGCCACCTGGGGCGCCACCAGGGCACCTGTGGGCTTGCCCAGGCCGCGCATGATGTTGCGCGAGATGGTGTCGATGTCGATGGCCTGGTACAGGGCCTTGCGCACGCGCACATCCTTGAGCGGGTTCTTGCCCTTGATGTTGGAGCCGGGAAGCTCGTCGCGGAACTGGTCCAGCCCCAGGAAGATGGTGCGGTTTTCCAGCCCGTCGACCACCTTCAGATCGGCACTGGAACGCAGGCGACCCAGATCCTGGGGTGTGGGGTCCAGCACCAGATCCACCTCACCCGACAGCAGCGCTGCAATGCGCGTAGCGGCGGACTTGATGGGGGTGTAGACGATCTCCGTCACGTTGCCATCCATCTTGCCCCACCAGTTCGGGTTGCGCTTGAAGACCATGCGCTGGTCAGGCTGCCACGAGGCGAGCACGTAGGGACCGGTGCCCATGGCATTGCGGTGGGCAAAGTTCTCGTCTGCCGCCTTCATGTCCTTGGGATCGACGGACTTGTTCTTTTCTGCCCAGGCCTTGCTCATCATGCGCAGCTCGGTCATCTGGCGCAGCAGCACGGGGTTGGGGCCCCTGAGCATCACGTCCACGGTGTGGTTGTCCACCTTGACCACCTTGTCGATGCCCTGGATGTAGGGCGTGAAGTTGGAGGTCTTGGCCATGGCCCGGCTCAGCGAGAACACGGCATCGTCGGCGGTGAACGGCGTGCCGTCGCTGAATTTCACATCCTTGCGCAGGTTGAAGCGCACCTGGGTGGGCGAGACTTCCTTCCAGGATGTGGCCAGCACGGGCTCCACCTCGAAGGTCTTGCTGTTGTAGTACACCAGGCTTTCGTACACATTGGCATGCAAACCGTTTTGCAGCGCATTGTTCTGGGAATGGATGTCCCAGGTGGCAATCTCGCCCTGGCTGGCCCATTTGAAGGTCTTGGCCTGCACCCCAGGCGCCACTGCAAGGGCCGCAGCCGCGGCCAGCGTCAACAGGCTGATTTGGAACTTCATGAAACCCCTCGAATGAAAAAAATAAGACTATGCAATAACGCATAAGCTCATGCCAATGGGTTATCCCTTATTACCCAAGGCCCCCAGGGGTCATGCCCATACCCTGACTTGACAAGCCGCCCAATTGACGTGTGCGTCAAAGTCGCCGCCATTCCGGCAGACGGTCCTTCATGGCACCAACGAAAACCTTTCGCCCATCGGCATAGGGGGCCTCCATTGTAGGAGGCACCCCTGCCACACCACCCGGCATGCGGGTCCGCACCGGGCGGTTCGAGAGTTTGAGGTCAGGACAAACGCGGTACTCCCAGCCTGTCAAAGTACGCAATGGTCAGCACG
>JAKLLE010000052.1 GCA_023150295.1 Giesbergeria sp.
GGTAGTATTCATGGGCGGGCACCAAGTTCAGACTTCGATACCCTGATCTTCCAGCCTTTTGGGCGGTGCCCGCAACTTTTTTTGCGCCTCACGCAGAGGCAAATTCGGCTGGGTTGAGGAATTCTGCAAGTCCCTCATTCAAGAGGAGATTTCCCGTGGCAATTCCATCTTTGCGCAGCATGCTGGCCCGCTGGATGCTGCGACGTCTGCGCACCGCGCGCGACGTGGCTCGCCTGGCTTACCGCCTGCATGGCCGCAAGACGGCCCTCATCGACCGCCGGGGGCGCTTTACCTACGCCTGCTTGCAGGACCGCGTGCTGCGCCTGCATGCCTGGATGCAGGCGCAGGGCGTGCGCAAGGGCGACATCGTCTTCACCTGGCTGCCCGAAACCGGCGAGCAGTACGAAACCCGGCTCGCCACCTACGAAAACGGCGCCATCTTTGCGAGCTTCCACAAGCACCTGCCGGGGCTGGCCGTGCTGGACATGCTCGAGCGCCTGCGCCCGGCCGTCTTCATCCACGACCCGCAACTGAGCCGCACCATCCTGCCCGTGGTGCGCGAGCGCTGGCCTGCCATGCGCGTGCTGGCGCTGGGCATGGCCTACGAAAGCGCCCTGGCGGCCCACCTGCCGCAGCGCGGGCGCGAGCCGGTGCACGAGGACGACGTGTTCGCCCTGCACATGACCTCGGGCACCACGGGCCTGCCCAAGAGCATTGGCTACACGCACCGCAAGTACCTCGACAGCGTGCGCCTCATCAGCCAGGCCATCGACTTCAGCCGCCCCAAGGGCGCGGGGCAGGACGTGAACATGCTGGGCATGCCGCTGACCGGGCCGGGCTCGGGCCTGGTGCTGCCCACGCTGCTGTCGGGCAGCGCCCTGCTGATGCCCGAGAACTTCCACGCCGAAACCCTGGCGCGGCTGATCGCGCGGCACCGCGTGACCCGGGCCTTTTTGTCGCCCTCGGCCATCATCGACCTGCTGGACGACCCCGATCTGGCGCGGCACGACCTGTCCTCGCTGCGCCACGTGCCCTACGGCTCGGAGATGATGCCCGCCGCCAAGGTGGCCGAAGCCGTGCGCCGCTTCGGCCCCATCTTCCAGCAGGGCTACGGCTGCCTGGAGGCCCTGCCCCCCATCACCTGGCTGCTGCCGCACGAGCATGTGGACGCTGCGGGCGAGCCCGTGGCGCTGGACATCCTGGCCTCGGCCGGGCGCGTGGTGGACGGCGTGGAAGTGGTCATCCGCGGCGACAACTTCCAGCCCCTGCCCACCGGGCAGACCGGCCTGATCACCGCCCGCACGCCCGTGGCCTTTGAGGGCTACTGGAAAGACCCCGAACGCACCGCAGAAACCCTGCGCGAAGGCTGGGTGGTGATGGGCGATGTGGGCTACTTCGACCGCCACGGCTACCTGCATGTGCTGGGCCGCACCGCCGACCGGGTGCAGCGCGCAGGCCAGTGGATCAACCCGCGCGAGGTGGAGGAAGTGGCCCACGGCCACCCCGCCGTCAAGGAGACCTGCCTGGTGCAGCATGGCTTCCAGGCGGTGCTGGTGTTCAGCCCGCGCCATGGGCAGCGCAGCGCCCTGGCCAGCCCCGAAGCGCGCGCAGCGCTGGAGCGTGCGCTGCTCCAGCACATGGCCGCCACCTTGCCGCAGGCCCAGCAGCCCGACCGCGTGCATCTGGTGGCCGACATTCCGCGCAGCTTTCTGAACAAGATGCTGCGCCGCGAAGTGCGCGCACTGCTGGACCGCAACGCCGCCCCCACCTGGGCCACCGCGCCCGACAAGGTGGCCGCATGACGCCCACCGCACCCCGCCTGGGCACGGGCACCAAGCTGAGCTACGCCGTCGGCAACGTGGGCCTGCAGATGCTGGTGGCCGCCATGAGCTTTCTGCTCATGATCTTCTACACCGACGTGGCCCTGGTGCCGCCCGCCGTGGCCGGAGCGGCGTTGCTGGTGGGCAAGTTTTGGGACGCAGTGAACGACCCGCTGTTCGGCTGGATGAGCGACCGCACCCGCTCGCGCCATGGGCGCCACCGCGTGTACCTGCTGTACGGCGCGCTGCCGCTGGCCCTGGCGGCGGCTGCGGTCTGGATGGTGCCCCCTGGGCTCAGCCCGTTGGCGGCCTTTGTCTGGATCGCGCTGACCTACACGCTGTTCGACACGCTGATGACGCTGGTGCAGTTGCCCTACTCGGCCCTGGCCACCGAGCTGACCCTGGACTATGACGAGCGCACCAGCCTGACCGCCTTTGCCTCCATGGGGGCGCTGCTGGGCTTTGTGGGCGGCAGCGTGCTCATGCCGCTGCTGGTGCGCGCCGCCCCCGACGCACGCATCGGCTACGCGCTGGCGGGGCTTTGCTTTGGTGTGTTTGCTGGGCTGTGCGTGGCCTGGGTGGCCTGGCGCGTGCGCGAACCGGAGCACTGCCTGCGCCCCCCGGCCACGCACCCGCAGATGTCCATGGCGCAGTCCGTGCGGCGCACGCTGCAGGTCACGCTGCGCAACCGCCCCTTTGTGCTGCTGGTGGGCGCCGTGGGCCTGGTGGCACTGTATTTTGTGCAGCCCGGCCAGCAGACGGCCCTGCTGGCGCTGCTGGTGCTGATCGGCCTGGGGATGGGGGCGCACTGGATCGTGCCGTTTTCCATGGTGCCCGACACCATAGACCACGGCCACATGCAGGCAGGCGAGCGCACCACGGGCATGTACCTGGGCTTTTATGGGCTGGTGGACAAGCTGGCGCGCACCCTGGCCACGGTGCTGATCGCGGGCATGCTGGACTGGACCGGCTATGTGCCCAACGTGCCCCAGGGCGATCTGGCGCTGCAAGGCATCGCCCTCATGACCGGGCCGCTGCCCGCGCTGTGCCTGCTGCTGGCCATACCACTGCTGTTGGCCTACCCCATCACGCGCGCACAGCACGCCGCCATCCGGCAGGGGGTGGACACGGGCATCGCACCGCCCGCGCTTCAGAGCGGCGGCATGGGCTCCACAGGGCCCGAGGGCTGCACCACCCGCAGCGCCACACAGAACGGTTGCGCGCAGGACGCGCGCCCGGCATAGGGGCAGCCCGGCATCTGGCACAGGCCCGCTTCGCGCTCGCGCGCCGCATCCTCGTCCTTGGGCAACTGTCCGCTGGCCTGCAGCACGGCCATCTGGAGCCAAGGGTCCTGCCGGGCGTGCAGCAGCTCGCGGCCATAGACGGGCGGCTGCACCAGCGGCGCAAACTCCAGCGCCAGCAGCGCACTGGTGCGCGCCGCCGCAGGCTCGGCGGACTGCAACACCAGCGCCCAGGTTCCCGACTGCAGCGCCTGGGGCTTGCCCGCAAACAGCGCGGCCAACGACGGGGTGTGCGGGGCGGGTACTGCGGCCGGCGGCGCCTGGGATTGCAGCCAGGGCACCGGCACACGCAGGGTGAGCGAGAAGGCGCGTTCGCCCCCGGCGGTCTGCACCACACCCTGGCGCACCAGCCAGTTCTGCAGCGGCGGCAGGCCGGGCAAGCCGTCCTCGCCCAGCACAGCGCCCTCCACCACCGGCACCAGGGCTGCGGGCCAGGGCTGCACAGCCACCACGCGCTGGGGCTGCTGCGCCGGCGCGGTGACCTGACGCACCAGCTCGGCCAGCAGGCCGCGCAGCGGCGCGCTGACACCCGTGGCAGGCCAGGGGGGCAGCGGCGTGGCGCCCGCTGCCGGGGCGGTTGGCGGCAAGCGCCCCGGCCCGGTGGGCGGCAGCGCTGCGCCGCGCCGAGGGGCCGCAGACGCAGCGGCCCCAGCCCCCGGCCCCCGTGCAGGCCCGCCCTGCGGCAGTGCCGGGTCGGCCTGTGCCTCGACCAGGCTGGCGCGGGCCTGCGGCGACAGCCGAACCTGGTCGGCCCCCACCGGCAACGGCGACACGGGCGGTACCGGCGCCTGGGGCGGCAGGGGGGGGCGCAGGCACACCGGGCGAGCGCGCTGGGGAAGCGCTTTCGCGGTCTGTGCCCAAGAGCGCACTCTGGCGCTGCAGGGCGGCCTCGGCCAGCACCTGCGCCACGCCTGGGGGAGCCCCCCGGGGAGGATCGATGTTCACGGACATACCGGCCTGCAAGAGGTGGCGCGCGGGACATCCGCACACCGCCTGTGCATTCTGCGGCGTTTCGCGCCCGGTGGCTATTGGGGCCGAATTGCTATTATTTTGATAGCTGTTTGCCCTTATCCATTGGGCGCCAGAGCCCGATTTCATTTAAAAATCGGGGGCCTGAACGCCCTCAAGCTGCTTCGCGGTAGAACAGCGGGCGCGTCTTGACCGGCCCCACGGCCCGCGCGATGGCACCGATGTGGTCGGGCGTGGTGCCGCAGCAGCCACCCACGATGTTCACCAGCCCCTCGGCGGCAAACTCGTGCATTAGGCGGCTGGTGACCTCGGGCGTCTCGTCGAAGCCGGTGTCGCTCATGGGGTTGGGCAGGCCGGCGTTGGGGTAGCAGCTGATGAAGGTGTCGGGCGCGGCCTTGGCCAGCTCCTGGATGTAGGGGCGCATCAGCGCAGCGCCCAGCGCGCAGTTCAGGCCCACGGCCAGCGGGCGGGCGTGGCGTACGCTGTGCCAGAAAGCGGTCACGGTCTGGCCGCTGAGGATGCGACCCGAGGCGTCGGTGACCGTGCCGCTGATGATGACGGGCAGGCGCTCGCCGGTCTGGTCGAACGCTTCCTCGACGGCGAACAGCGCGGCCTTGGCGTTGAGCGTGTCGAAGATGGTTTCGACCAGGATCACGTCCGCCCCGCCTTCGATCAGCGCCTCGGTCTGCTCGAAGTAGGCGGCACGCAGTTGCTCGAAATCGACATTGCGCGCGCCGGGGTCGTTCACGTCGGGGCTGATGCTGGCCGTCTTGGGCGTGGGGCCGAGCGCGCCCGCCACATAGCGCGGCTTGTCCGGGGTGGAGAACTTGTCGCAGGCGGCGCGGGCGAGCTGCGCCGAGCGCAGGTTCATCTCGCGCGCCAGATGGGCCATGCCGTAGTCCTCCTGCGCGATCGTGGTCGCGCCAAAGGTGTTGGTCTCGATCAGGTCGGCGCCAGCAGCCAAGTAGCGCTCGTGGATGTCACGGATCACGTCGGGCCGGGTGAGCGACAGCAGCTCGTTGTTGCCCTTCACGTCACGCGGGAAGTCCTTGAACCGCTCGCCCGCGCCACCGGGCCCGGTGTAGCCCTCTCCCCGGTACTGCGCCTCGCCCAGCTTGAAGCGCTGGATCATGGTGCCCATGGCGCCGTCGAGGATGGCGATGCGTTGGGCCAGGATGGCGGGAAGCTGCTGGGCGCGGGTGTAGTGGAGGGCTTGCATGGGGGTTATTGTAGGAAACGCGCCCCCCGCACGCGGCCTGCAGGGTTTTGGCCCGGGCAGTCAGAGCGCCGCGCCTCGCGCAAACCCCAGCGCCGTCTCCAGCATGCGCCGCAGGTGCGGCTGCACCTGCGCGGCGCGCCCTTGCAGGTAGGTGTAGGGCGCCACTTCGTCCATGTAGCAGCGCCAGGTCAGTTCGAGCTGCACTGCGTGGATGTTGCGCGCGGGCTCGCCATAGTGGCGCGTGATGTAGCCGCCCTTGAAGCGGCCGTTGAGCACCGCCGTGTAGCCCTTCGCAGCCTCGGCGATGGACACGAGGGCCTGCGCGAGGGCCGGGGCGCAGCTGGCGCCGTCGGCCGTGCCAAGGTTGAAGTCGGGCAGCTGGCCGGCGAAAAAGCGCGGCAGCACCGAGCGGATGGAGTGCGCATCCCACAACACGGCCACGCCGTGCTGCTGGCGCAGGCGGTCCAGCTCGGCGCGCAGTTGCGCGTGGTAGGGCTGCCAGATGGCGGTGCGGCGCGCGGCGATTTCGGCGTCGTCGGGCACGTCGCCCCGGGGGTAGAGCGGCGTTTCGTCGAAGGTGTCCACGGGGCACAGACCCGTGACGTTCTGGCCCGGGTACAGGCTGGCGCCGTCGGGCGGGCGGTTCAGGTCGATGACGTAGCGCGAGTGCGTGGCCACGAGGACGGAGGCGCCCAGCTCGCGCGCGAAGGCGTAGAGGCGTTCGAGGTGCCAGTCGGTGTCGGGCACTTGCAGGGCGGCGTCGCTCAGGCGCGCGGCGAGCGCGGGGGGCACATGCGTGCCGCAGTGCGGAATGGACACCAGCAGCGGCTGCGTGCCCTGGTGGAAGGTGAAGGGGGGGATGGCGGTCATGGTGAAGGCTTCCGTGCCGGGGGCGATGTGGACACCGCCACCCGGAACCGTGGATGCTCCCCTGCCCGCCCGGACCTGTCAACCGTGGATGCCCAGCGCATCGCGCACCACCCGGCCCTGGCGCACGATGGTGCAGGCGGGCTTCTGGCCCAGCCAGTAGGCCAGCTCGGCGGCCTCGGCCACGGGCCAGAGCACGATATTCGCGGGGCGGCCGGCGGCGATCAGCCCGTGCGTGGCCTGCAGGCCCAGGGCGCGCGCGGCATGCGTGGTGATGCCGGCCAGCGCCTCGGGCACGGTGAGGCGGAACAGCGTGCAGGCCATGTTGGCCATGAGCAGCAGACTCAGCGCGGGCGAGGTGCCAGGGTTGTGATCGGTGGAGACGGCCATGGGCACTCCGGCGGCGCGCAGCGCTGGAATGGGCGGCAGCTGCGTGTCGCGCAGCGTGTAGTAGGCGCCGGGAAGCAACACGGCCACGGTGCCGGACTGCTGCATCGCGTTGATTCCCTCTTGCGACAGGTGCTCGATGTGATCGCACGAAAGCGCGCCGTAGCGCGCCGCCAATGCGGAGCCGCCCATGTCGGACAGCTGCTCGGCATGCAGCTTGACCGGAATGCCGAGCCGCTGCGCGGCCTGGAACACCTGCTCGGTCTGCGCCAGCGTGAACGCGATGCGTTCGCAGAACACGTCCACGGCGTCCACCAGCCCCTCGGCCGCGAGCGCGGGCAGCATCTCGTTGCAGACCAGGTCGATGTAGTCCTGGTCGCGCCCGGCGTATTCGGGCGGCAGCGCGTGTGCGCCGAGGAAGGTGGTGCGCACCGTCACGCCCAGCGCCTCGCCCAGGCGCCGCGCCACGCGCAGCTGCTTGCGCTCGTGCTCCAGCGCCAGGCCGTAGCCGGACTTGATCTCGATGGCGCATACGCCCTCGTCCAAGAGGGCCTGCAGGCGCGGCACGGCCAGGGCGAACAGCTCGTCCTCGCTGGCCGCGCGCGTGGCCCGCACCGTGGAGACGATGCCGCCGCCCGCGCGCGCCACCTCCTCGTAGCTGGCGCCGGCCAGGCGCAGCGCGAACTCGTGCGCGCGCTGGCCACCGTAGACCAGGTGCGTGTGGCAGTCCACCAGCCCCGGCGTGGCCAGCAGGCCGGCGGCCTGCCAGCGCGGCAGCGCGGCGAACGCGGCCGGCAGCGCCGCATCCGGCCCCACCCAGCACATCTGGCCCTGCTGCACCACGACAGAGGCCAGAGTGCCTTCGGGCAGCGCCACGTCGGGCACGGCCAGGCCCTCGGCCAGGCGCAGGCCCTGCCAGACGCCGTCGGCGCTGGGGGCCGGGGTTGCTTGCGGCTGCTGCATGGTTTTAACTCCTAAAACAATAGCTGATAGCGCTTATCCCATAAGCATTTGAGCATTATTTCGTTCAAATCTCTGGCTCCAGGGCCACCCAGGCCAGCGCGGGGTGGTCCAGGCCACCCGGCACGGGCCGCAGGGGCGCACCGGGCCGGGGCGTGCTCCACCACAGGCCCTGGCCGGGCGCATAGGCCTCGCCCGCGCGCTCCCAGTGCCCGGCCAGCACCAGGCACAGGCCCGCCGGCGATTCGCCGGGTGTGCAGGCGCCATGCCACACCCGCAACGCGCCACGCCACTGGCCGCGCCGCAGCATCAGGTTGAAGTCGCGCACCGGGCCACCGCGCAGCGTGCAGTCGATCGCCGTCTCGCCCGCGAAGGCGAACGGCGGTGTGGCACGGTCGAGCGCCTGGTCCACGCTGCCATCGGCGGCGCGCAGGTGCACGCCGTCGCCCTGCAGCAGCAGGATCTGCCGGTCCACGCCCGGGTAGAGGGAGAACGGCCCCGGCGCGGCAACGTCGGCCACGCTCACGCGCCAGCCAAAGCGCTC
This sequence comes from Giesbergeria sp., assembly GCA_023150295.1. GTDB lineage: Bacteria > Pseudomonadota > Gammaproteobacteria > Burkholderiales > Burkholderiaceae_C > Simplicispira. The sequence goes on from JAKLLE010000052.1 coordinate 8,068, forward strand.
CAGCCCCGCGCCGGGCGGCCAGCAGGCCAGCGCGCGCGTAGCGCCGCCGCCGTTCTTCCACGGCGTGGGGGCGATGGTGGCGAGGTCCAGGCGCTGCATGGCGGGGGCTTACTTGACCATGGGCAGCTGGAGCCCCTGCTTCTTCGCCGTGGCGATGGCCAGCTCATAGCCCGCGTCCGCATGGCGCATCACGCCCGAGCCGCAGTCGTTCACCAGCACGCGCGCCAGGCGCTCGGCGGCCGCATCCGTGCCATCGGCCACGATGACCATACCCGAGTGCTGGCTGTAGCCCATGCCCACGCCGCCACCGTGGTGCAGGCTCACCCAGGTGGCGCCGCCCGCGGTGTTGAGCAGGGCGTTGAGCAGCGGCCAGTCGCTCACGGCGTCGGTGCCGTCCTTCATGGCTTCGGTCTCGCGGTTGGGGCTGGCCACGCTGCCGGTGTCCAGGTGGTCGCGGCCGATGACGATGGGGGCCTTGAGTTCGCCGTTTTTCACCATCTCGTTGAAGGCCAGGCCCGCCAGGTGGCGCTCGCCCAGGCCCAGCCAGCAGATGCGCGCGGGCAGGCCCTGGAAGCTGATGCGTTCGCGCGCCATGTCCAGCCAGCGGTGGGTGTGGTGGTTGTCCGGGAACAGTTCCTTGATCTTGGCGTCGGTCTTGTAGATGTCCTCGGGGTCGCCTGACAGGGCCACCCAGCGGAATGGCCCCTTGCCTTCGCAGAACAGCGGGCGGATGTAGGCGGGCACGAAGCCGGGGAAGTCGAAGGCGTTTGCCACTCCCTGGTCGAACGCCACCTGGCGGATGTTGTTGCCGTAGTCCACCGTGGGGATGCCCATGGCCTGGAAGTCGAGCATGGCCCGCACATGGACGGCGCAGCTTGTGGCGGCGGCGGCCTTGAGCGAACTATGCTGCGCGGGGTCTTTCTGCGCGGCCTGCCATTGCGGCACGGTCCAGCCGCTGGGCAGGTAGCCGTGGATGAGGTCGTGGGCGCTGGTCTGGTCGGTGACGAGGTCGGGCTTGATGCCCCCGGCCCGGGCGCGGCGCACCAGCTCGGGCAGGATGTCGGCGGCGTTGCCCAGCAGGCCGATGGAGATGGCCTTCTTTTCTTGCGTGTAGCGCTGGATGCGCGCCAGCGCATCGTCCAGGTCGGTGGCCTGCTCGTCCAGGTAGCGCGAGCGCAGGCGGAAGTCGATGCTGCTTTGCTGGCATTCGATGTTGAGCGAGCAGGCGCCAGCCAGCGTGGCGGCCAGCGGCTGGGCGCCGCCCATGCCGCCCAGGCCGGCGGTGAGGATCCACTTGCCAGACAGATCATTGTTGTAGTGCTGGCGCCCGGCCTCGACGAAGGTCTCGAAGGTGCCTTGCACGATGCCTTGGCTTCCGATGTAGATCCAGCTGCCCGCCGTCATCTGGCCGTACATGAACAGGCCCTTGCGGTCGAGTTCGTTGAAGTGCTCCCAGGTGGCCCATTGGGGCACGAGGTTGGAGTTGGCGATCAGCACGCGCGGGGCGTTGGGGTGGGTCTTGAACACGCCCACGGGCTTGCCTGACTGGACGAGGAGGGATTCGTCCTCGTTCAAATCGCGCAGGCTGGCCAGGATCTGGTCGAAGCACTGCCAGTCGCGTGCGGCGCGACCGATGCCGCCATAGACCACGAGATCCTGCGGGCGCTCGGCTACCTCGGGGTCGAGGTTGTTCTGCAGCATGCGGTAGGCGGCCTCGGTGAGCCAGTTCTTGCACGAGAGTTCGCTACCGCGCGGGGCGCGGATCACGCGCGTGGGGTCGTGGCGCGGGTCGGTGTGGGTGGTCATGGATGTCTCCTGCCCCAAAGGGGCGATGTGTTCAGTGCAGCCCCAGGTAGGCCGCTGTGAGGTCGGGGTCCTGGCGGGCCGCTTCGGCGCTGCCCTGCCAGACGGTGCGGCCGGACTCCAGCACGCAGATGTCGTCGGCCACCTTGAGCACGCGCTCGGTGTTCTGCTCGACCAGCAGCACCGTCATGCCTTCGCGGCGCAACGTCTGCAGGGCCTGGTAGCACAGGTCGATCACCTTGGGCATCAGGCCCAGCGACAGCTCGTCGATCATGATCAGGCGCGGGCGCGTCATCAGCGCGCGGCCGATGGCCAGCATCTGCTGCTCGCCGCCCGACAGGTTGCCGGCCAGCGATTTCAGGCGCTCGCCCAGGCGCGGGAACAGGGCGATCACGCGGTCGCAGTCCTGCTGGTACAAGCGCGCCGGTTGCACCAGCCCCCCCACGCGCAGGTTGTCCTCCACCGTCAGGTCCTTGAACAGCCGACGGCCCTCGGGCGAGATGGCAATGCCACGGCGCACGCGCTCGGTGGGCGCCAGGCTGCTGATGTCCTGCCCGTCGAACAGCACGGTGCCCGCCTGGCGCGCCACATGGCCCGCCACGCACATCAGCGTGGAAGATTTTCCGGCGCCGTTGGCACCCAGCAAACCGGTGATGGTGCCCGGGCGCAGCGACAGCGTCAGCTCGTGCACGGCCTGAAAGGCGCCATAGCCGCAGGAGACGGTTTGTAGTTCAAGCATGTTGTGCCTCCACGGCGTCACTGCCCAGATAGGCCGCGCGTACCGCCGGATCGGCCATGACAGTGCGCGGCTCGCCTTCGCCGATCTTGCGGCCGTTGTCCAGCACCACCAGGCGGTGGCAGATGCGCAAGACCTCACCCAGGTTGTGCTCGATCAACACCACGGTCACGCCCTGGCGGTTGATGTCGGCGATGGTGGTGGCCAGGGCATGGGCCTCTTTGGAATTGAGACCCGCCAGCGGCTCGTCCAGCAGCAACAGACGCGGCTTGAGCGCCAGCGCACGCGCCATCTCCAGGCGCTTGAGCACGCCCAGCGGCTGGGTAGCGGGGCTCTGGTTCGCCAGGGCCGCGATGCCCACGCGCGCCAGCTCGTGCCGGGCCTGCGCCAGCTCGTCGGCGCAAGACACGTTCATCAGCGCGCGCAACGGGGTGACCGTCTTGGCGCTGGCGGCAGCCAGCGCCACGTTGTCCTCCAGGGTGATGCCGCGCAGCGGCTTGACCAGCTGCTGCGACAGTGAGAGACCACGCCGGATGCGCTGGTGGATGGGCAGGCCGTTGAGCGATGCACCATCGAGCAGCACGCGCCCCTGCGCGGGCTTGGCCACACCCGTGATGGAGCGCAGCATGGTGGTCTTGCCGGCGCCGTTCGGACCGATCAGGCCCAGCAGCTCGCCTTCGCGCACATCGAAAGAGACGTTGTCGATGGCGACAAGGCCGCCGAAGCGCACCGTGACGCCCTCAACCTGCAACAACGCCTGCGTGTGATGGTGGGTGCTCATGGCCGGCCTCCCTGCGTTGCCACGGGGTTGAAGAAGCGCCGGGCCAGCGCCGCCATGCCACCGGGCGAAAAGCGCATCATCAGAAAGAGCAGGCCACCGTAGACCAGCAGCTTGTAGTCGCCGATGACCTGAAACCAGGCCGGCAGCACCGACAGCAGCGCGGCGGCCAGGACCACGCCAGGCACCGATCCGATGCCACCAAACACCACCATGGACAGCACCGTGATCGACTCGACAAAACCGAAGCTGTCGGCACCGATGAACTGCAGGTGGTAGGCGTAGAACCCCCCCGACAGGCCCGCCAGGGCGGTGCCGATGGCAAAGGCGGCCAGCTTGTAGCGCGGCACATCAATGCCCAGCACGCGCATGGTGTCCTCGTCCTCGGCAATGCCGTTGAAAACACGGCCCATCCAGGTGCGGCGGATGTAGGCCGACAGCAGGGCCATCGCCACGCACACCAGCAATGCCACCACCATGAAACCCGCCTTGCCCAGGCCATGGTCCGGGATGGCCGAGATGCCCAGTTCGCCACCCAGCACATCCTGCTGGCGCACCACGCCCACGAAGAGGAAAACCACGCCCATGGTGGTGATGGCCAGAAAATCGGCCCGCACCCGCAGCGAGGCCAGACCCACCAGCACGCCCACGGCGCCGGCCAGCAGCATGGCCAGAGGCAGCGTTGCCAGGAAGGGCAAACCCGCCTTGCCCAGCAGGGCGGCGGCATAGGCGCCAATGCCCTGGAAGGCGGCATGGCCCAGGCTGATCTGGCCGCAGAAGCCCGTGATGAGGTTGAGCGAGAGCGCGAACATGACGCTGATGGCCATGGTCGTGAGCAGGGTAATTTCGTAATTCATTTGCATCCCTCCGTTCAGCGCCGGGCAAACAGGCCCTGCGGCCGCACCATGAGCACAGCGATCAGGAATGCGAACGCGATGGCATTGCGATCAAGCAGCTGGCCCAGGTAGATGGTGCCGAAGGCCTCGACCACGCCCAGCACCAGTGCCGCGGCCAGGGTGCCGGGCACCGAGCCCAGCCCCCCCAGCACGATGATGGCCAGCGCCTTGTACGATGGCACGCTGCCCATCGTGGGCTCCACCAGGTTGTTGAGCAGCGCCACCCACACGCCAGCGAAACCGGCCAGCGCGGAGCCGACGAAGAAGTTGATGTCGCGCACATTGCGCAGCGAGATGCCGAAAGACTCGGCCATCTGCGGATCGGACACCGTGGCCTGGCAGGCCACGCCCACACGGGTGCGAGACTGCAGCCAGGCCAGCACGCCGATGATCGCCACCGTGCCCACCATCACCATCAGCTCGGCCTGCTTGAACTGCAGCCCCCCGCCCACCGCCACCTGCCCTTGCAGCGGCGGATTGATGAAGGACAGGCCCTGCGCTCCAAACACGATGCGGAAGGCTTCTTCCGCCGCGATGAACAGGCCGATCGAAGCGATCAGCGCCACATAGGGCGGCTGCGCCAGCAGCGGCTGGTAGGCCAGCCGGAACATGGCCACACCGGCCACGCCAGCCAGCAGGGCCGCGCAGGTGAAGGCCAGTACCAGGCTGCCGCTGGCATTGCACACCAGCACGCCCACATAGGCGCCCAGCGTGAACAGCGCGGCATGCGCCACGTGCAGGATGCGCAGCAGGCCGTAGACCAGGGTCAGCCCCAGCGCAATGAGCGCGTAGAGGCTGCCCTGCACCAGGCCCTGGGCAATGAGTTCAAGAATCAGCATGGCTTTCGTCCGGTGCCCGGGCTTACTTGGCCTTGCTGGGCGGCGCCAGCAGCACGGGGTCGCTGATCACCGAATGGCGGCGAAACGCCTTGTCCTTGACAACCTGCACTTGCAGATCCTTCTTGACCTCGTGCAGATCGTTGAAAGCCAGCTTGCCAATGGGCGTGTCGTAACTGCCCGTCGCCAGCGCCTGCTTCAAGGCATCGCCCCCCTTGCCGCCGGTTTTCTTCAGCCCCTCGACGACCACATTCACCGCGGTGAAGCTGGCGGCGGCCACCATGTCGGCACCGGCTCCCGTCGCCTTGCGGAAGTCGGCCAGGAAGGCCTTGGTGGCTGGAGCATCGGAATCACGGTCCAGCGAGGTCGTGACCAGGGTGCCCTCGGCGGCGGCCCCCGCGATCTCGATGAACTTGTCGGAGTCGTAGCCCTCCTGGCCGATGATGGGCGCCGTCACTCCGGCCGCGCGCAGCTGGCTGACCAGTGGCCCGGCGTTGAAGTAATAGCCCGAGGCATAGATGACCTCCGGGTTGTCGGCCTTCACCTTGCTCACGAGCGGGCCGAACTGGCGATCGGCCATACCGTATTCGTATTCGTTGACGATGTTCAGACCCAGCTTGGGCGCGGCTTCCTTGAAGCCCGCAGCCAGTGCCTGGCCAAAATCATTCTTGACGGTGATGACCACCACCTTCTTCTTGCCCAGGTTCTGCGCCAGCTTGGCGCCACCACGGCCCTGCACCTCGCCCATGGCGGAGACACGGAACATGTAGTCACCCGCCAGCGTGATGTCCGGGTGGATGGCATAGGACACCACATAGGGCACCTGCGCACGCTGGAAGATGGCCGCCGCCGCACGGGTCGATCCCGAGTAGGAGCCCGAGACGGCAGCCACCACGCCATCCTTTTCGACCAGCTTGGTCGCCACCGGCACGGCTTCCTTGGGCGAGGCCTGGTCGTCATAGACCACCAGTTCCAGCTTCTGCCCGGCCACGCCACCCTTGGCATTGGCCTGCTCGATGGCCAGCTTGGCGCCTTCCAGCGCCGACTTGCCATCGGCTGCGGCAAAACCCGTCAGGGGCACATTGAAGCCGACCTTGACGTCGGCCCAGGCTGCGCCTGCGGGAAGCGCCAGTGCGACGGCGGTGACAATCAGATTCGGCACATAAGGGGACAGGAATTTCATGAACAGCTCCTCTGCAGATGGGACACCAATGGACTTGACAAGCAACGGGGCATTTAATACATATACAACATGTCGAATTTAAAGATAAATTGTATATACATCTAGGCAGAGTCGAAATTTATGCTTCACCGCATCCAGTGTCAATACTTCCGCCCACAATCCGCGGGTAAACCCCACCCCTTCCGATGAATACCCCTGAATCAGCCTCCATTCGCCTGCCAGCCTTCCAGCGCGTGAAGGCCCATGTGCTGCGCCAGATCCATGAAGGCCATTGGCGGGAAGGCGATGCCATTCCCGGGGAAGAAGCCCTGGCGCGCGAATTTGGCGTTTCGCGCATGACGGTGAACCGCGCCATCCGCGAGCTCAGCGACGAGCAGATCGTCGAGCGCGTACAAGGCTCCGGCACCTTTGTGGCGCAACAGAAATACCAGGCAACGCTGGTAGAAATCCGCAACATCGCCGATGAAATCGCCGCGCGCGGGCATCACCACCGCAGCGAGTTGCAACTGCTGGAACGCACCAAGGCCAGCGAAGCACTGGCCCGTGAATTCCGGATCAAGGCCCAGGACCCGCTCTACCATTCGGTCGTTTTGCATTTCGAGAACGATCAGCCGATCCAGGTGGAAGACCGGTACGTGAACCCGTGCGTGGCACCCGACTACCTGACCCAGGACTTCACCGCGCGAACACCCAATGCCTACCTGATGCAAGTGGCGCCACTGCAGGGCGTGGACTTTGAGATCGAGGCCATCTCGCCCCCGCGTGCATTCGGTGACTTACTGGGCATGGGCGCAGGCGAGCCTTGCCTGGTACTGCGGCGCACCACGCACTCGATGGGCCAAGTCGCGTCTGTCGCCGCGATGTGGCATCCGGCGGCGCGTTACCGTTTCACCGGACAGATCTGACCCGCATCTGGTGCGCCCCTGGTGCAGGCGGTTTGGCATTCCACCGGATCACCCGGTGGGACAACGAAGCCCGTGCGGTCATACGACAAGGCGGCCTCCCCAAGGTCATGTGCGGGAAGACGCAACCGTATCAACGTTCACCTGCACGCGCGATGCGCGCCGCCAGGCGGGCCACGACCTTGGCGGTCAGGCCATCGCGGTCGAAGGCGGGATTGAATTCCGCCAGATCCGCCGCCACCAGCTTGCCGCTGGAGAGCACCGCATCGACCACGCGCTCCACACCCCACAGCGGCACGCCCAGCGGCGCGGGGGCCGATACGCCGGGAGCCACGGCGCCGGGCAGCACATCGATGTCGATGCTGAGGTACACCGCGTCGCACGCCTGCAGCTCCTGCGCCAGCGCGGCCAGGGCCTGCTGCATGCCCGCTTCGGTCTGCACAACGTCGTCGAGCCAGTAGCGCACGCCCAGCGCGTCGGCGCGCTCGAACAGGGCCTGGGTGTTGGCATAGCGGCTGATGCCCAGCACGCGGTAGCAGAACGCCCGTCCCTGGGCTGCGCACAGCTCCTGGATCTGGCGGAACGGTGTGCCCGAGTTGCCCGCATGCGCCATGCGCAGGTCGAAGTGGGCATCCAGGTTGAGGATGAGGATGCGCTGCGCGGCTGGCAGCGCCTGCGCGATACCCTGGAAGGTGCCCCAGGCCACCTCGTGCCCGCCGCCCAGCACCAGGGGCAGGCAGCCCTGCGCCCTGGCCTGCGCCACGTGCTGGCCCAGTGCCACCTGTGCCGCTTCCAGCGCGCCCTGCGGGCAGTCGATGTCGCCCATGTCCCACAGCGCGGGCTCGCCCAGCACGGGCAGGTTGGCCAGCGCCTTGCGCGCAACATCGGGGCCATGCGCAGCGCCCACGCGCCCGGCGTTGCGGCGCACGCCTTCGTCCACGGCAAATCCGATCAGGGCCACGCCGCCCTGGCTGGTGGCGGCAAAGGGCTGCACCCATTGGTGCCAGCGCGGGCTGGGGCCGGTTTCCTCGGCATCGATGCGGCCTTGCCAGGCAAAGGGCGTGCTCATGGTGGACTCCTTCAGCGGACCATGGGCAGCTTGAGGCCCTGCTTCTTGGCCGTTTCGATGGCCAGCTCGTAGCCCGCATCCGCATGGCGCATCACGCCCGAGCCGCAGTCGTTGACCAGCACGCGCGCCAGGCGCTCGGCGGCGGCGTCCGTGCCGTCGGCCACGATGACCATGCCCGCGTGCTGGCTGTAGCCCATGCCCACACCGCCGCCGTGGTGCAAGCTCACCCAGGTGGCGCCGCCCGCGGTGTTGAGCAGGGCGTTGAGCAGAGGCCAGTCGCTCACGGCGTCGGTGCCGTCCTTCATGGCTTCGGTCTCGCGGTTGGGGCTGGCCACGCTGCCGGTGTCGAGGTGGTCGCGGCCGATGACGATGGGGGCCTTGAGCTCGCCGTTTTTCACCATCTCGTTGAAGGCCAGACCGGCGCGGTGGCGCTCGCCCAGGCCCAGCCAGCAGATGCGCGCGGGCAGGCCCTGGAAGGCAATGCGCTCGCGCGCCATGTCGAGCCAGCGGTGGGTGTGGTGGTTGTCGGGGAACAGTTCCTTGATCTTGGCGTCGGTCTTGTAGATGTCCTCGGGGTCGCCCGAGAGCGCCACCCAGCGGAATGGCCCCTTGCCCTCGCAGAACAGCGGGCGGATGTAGGCGGGCACGAAGCCGGGGAAGTCGAAGGCGTTTGCCACGCCCTGGTCGAACGCCACCTGGCGGATGTTGTTGCCGTAGTCCACCGTGGGGATGCCCATGGCCTGGAAATCGAGCATGGCCCGCACATGGACGGCACAGCTTGTGGCGGCGGCGGCCTTGAGCGAACCATGCTGCGCGGGGTCTTTCTGCGCGGCCTGCCACTGCGGCACGGTCCAGCCGCTGGGCAGGTAGCCGTGGATGAGGTCGTGGGCGCTCGTCTGGTCGGTGACGAGGTCGGGCTTGATGCCCCCGGCCTGGGCGCGGCGCACCAGTTCGGGCAGGATGTCGGCGGCGTTGCCCAGCAGGGCGATGGAGACGGCCTCCTTGCGCGCCGTGTGGTGAGCAATGAGCGCCAGGGCGTCATCAATGTCCTTGGCCTGCTTGTCCACGTAGCGGGTGCGCAGGCGGAAGTCGATGCTGCTTTGCTGGCATTCGATGGTGAGCGAGCAGGCGCCGGCCAGCGTGGCGGCCAGCGGCTGGGCGCCGCCCATGCCGCCCAGTCCGGCCGTGAGGATCCACTTGCCCGACAGGTCGCTGCCATAGTGCTGGCGCCCGGCCTCGACGAAGGTCTCGAAGGTGCCCTGCACGATGCCCTGGCTGCCGATGTAGATCCAGCTGCCGGCGGTCATCTGGCCGTACATGAACAGGCCCTTGCGGTCGAGTTCGTTGAAGTGCTCCCAGTTGGCCCACTTTGGCACGAGGTTGGAGTTGGCCAGCAGCACGCGCGGTGCGTTGGCATGGGTCTTGAACACGCCCACGGGCTTGCCCGATTGCACGAGCAGGGTCTCATCGTCGTTGAGATCCTTGAGCGATGCCAGGATCTGGTCGAAGCACTCCCAGTCGCGCGCCGCGCGGCCGATGCCGCCGTAAACCACGAGGTCCTGCGGGCGCTCGGCCACCTCGGGGTCGAGGTTGTTCTGCACCATGCGGTAGGCCGCTTCGGCCAGCCAGTTCTTGCAGTGCAGTTCGCTGCCGCGCGGGGCGCGGATGACGCGCGTGGGGTCGTGGCGCGGGTCGGTGGCGGGGGTGAGGTTGGCGTCGTGGGCGTTCATGGCAAGGGCTCCTTGAAAGGTGCGGTTTATTCGTGGCTGGGCATGCAGGCCAGCAGGGGCGCGGGCCAGCTGCTTTGCTGGGCCCAGGCGCGCATGGCCTCGATGTCGGGCGCGAGGTAGCGGTCCTGCTCCAGGAAGGCCACGCGGCGGCGGATGGCGGCGAACTGTTCCTCGACGAGCGGGGAGGACTTCAGCGAGCGGTCGAACTCCATGCCCTGCGCGGCCGACATGGCCTCGATGCCCACCATCACCGCCGCGTTGCGCACCATGTCCAGCAGGCGGCGCGCGCCGTAGGTGGCCATGGACACATGGTCTTCCTGGTTGGCCGAGGTGGGCAGGCTGGTCACGCTGCTGGGGTTGGCCAGGCACTGGTTCTCGGCGGCCAGCGCGGCGGCCGTGACCTGGGCGATCATGAAGCCCGAGTTCACGCCGCTGTCCCGGATCAGGAAGGCGGGCAGGCCCGACAGGCCGGGGTCGAGCAGCAGCGACAGGCGGCGCTCGGAGATGGCACCGATCTCGGCCACGGCCAGCGCGATGATGTCGGCCGCGAAGGCCACGGGCTCGGCATGGAAGTTGCCGCCCGAGATCACCTCGCCAGCACCTGCAGTCCCTTCGGTCAACGCGGTGAAGACCAGCGGGTTGTCGGACGCCGCATTGGCCTCGGTGCGCAACACGCGCGCGGCGTGCTGCAGGTTGTCCAGGCAGGCGCCCATGACCTGGGGAATGCAGCGGATGGAGTACGGGTCTTGCACGCGGCCGCAGTGTGGATGCGAGGGGTCGATCGCGCTGCCGTCGAGCAGCGCGCGCACGGCGGCGGCCACGGCGATCTGCCCTGCCTGGCCGCGCGCCTCGTGGATGCGCGCATCGAACGGCTTGACCGAGCCCTTGATGGCTTCGAGCGAGAGCGCGCCCGCCACCAGCGCGGCACAGAACACGTCTTCCGCGCCGAACAGGCCGGCCAGCGCCAGGGCGGTGGACACCTGCGTGCCGTTGAGCAGCGCCAGGCCTTCCTTGGGGCCGAGCACAAAGGGCTGCAGGCCCACGGCGGCCATGGCCTCGGCGCCCGACACCACCTTGCCGTCCACCGTGGCCTGGCCTTCGCCAATCAGCACACAGGCCAGGTGCGCCAGCGGCGCGAGGTCGCCCGAGGCGCCCACCGAGCCCTTGGCCGGGATGACAGGCAGCACGTTGGCGTTGGCCAGCGCCAGCAGCGCGTCCACGATGGCGGGGCGGATACCCGAATGTCCGCGCGCCAGGCTCACGGCCTTGGTGGTCAGCACCAGACGCACCACGCCGTCGGGCAGCGCCTCGCCCGTGCCCACGCTGTGCGACAGCACCAGGTTGCGCTGCAGCTCGGCCAGGCGCTCGTGGGCGATCTTAGTGCTGGCCAGCTTGCCGAAGCCGGTGTTGATGCCATAGACCACCTGGTCTTCCTCAACGATGCGCTGCACCGTGGCCAGCGCGGCCTGCATACCGGCCTGCGCCGAGGGGTCGAGCGTGAGTTGCACGCCACCGGCGTGGATGTGGCGCAGCTGCGCCAGCGTGACGTGGCCGGGATCAAGGGTGATGGGGGTGGTCATGGTGCCAGTCCTGTCTATACAAGTGAGAATCAAAGTTGCGCGATGGTTGTTGGTATTGGCTGCAGATGGCCCGAGTTCAGTCCACTAAGCTGTGCGGAGGCAAGGCCCAGGCCAGCGGCCACCGCGCAAGGGCCGCCCCGCCGCGCTGGTGGCGTCCCCCTTCCCGCATTGCGCAGCAATGCGAGAGAAGGGGGAAGGCGCGCAGCGCCACAGGGGGTTGTTTCATATTCAACCAGCGACGGGGTGGCCGTCGGTGCGAAAACGGCTGCCGAGCCGGTAGCGCGAGGCCGGGTGCAGGCAGCGCACCACGGTCACGGGCACGCCGCGCGACCAGGTGCGGCGCGTGAGCAGCAGGCAGGGCTCGTGCGCGGGCATCTCCAGCAACACGGCCTGTTCGGGGGTGGGCAGCACGGCATCGACCACATGCTCGACCTGGTCGAAGGGCACACTGCGCAGCAGGTATTCGGAGGGCGGCACGGCGGTGAAGTCCTGCGCCAGGAAATCGGGCGCCAAGGCCGGGTTCACATGGCGGTCCTCGAGCTGCACCGGCACGCCGTTTTCGCGGTGCACGCACTGCGTGTGGAACACGGAGGCGCCCGTGCCCAGGTCCAGCGCGGCGGCCACCTCCAGCGTGGCGGCGGCGCGCCGGACGGCGAGCACATCGCAGCGGTAGTCGTGGCCGCGCTGGCGGATCTCGCTGGCCAGGTTGGCGATCTGCAGCAGCGTGGACTGCGGTTTGTCTTCCGCCACGAAGCTGCCCACCCCCGCCACGCGCACGATGCGGCCCTGCTCCGTCAGCTCGCGCAGGGCGCGGTTCACCGTCATGCGCGAAATACCGAACTGCGCCACCAGCTCGCTCTCGGACGGCAGCCGGTCGCCCGCGCGCCAGCTGCCATCCTGGATGCGGCGCACGATGAAGTCCTTGACCTGCTCGTACAGCGCCAAGGCGGGCGCGGCCGCCGGGCTGGATGCCGGGCGGCGGGAAGGGCTGGCGGTGCGGGTGGAGGCGTTGCGGGTCATGGCGCGATGAACTTGTATATACAGGTTAACCGAAATCTGCTGCACGGGTCAACCCCCGGCTTGCCCGGAGATGGTGGACTCAGCCCGCGTCCGTGCCGGGCGGCACCGGCAGCACCACCCGTGCCTCCAGCCCCGGCTGGGCGTTGCGCAACTCCAGCCGCCCGCCATGCGCCTGCGCCACCAGGCGGCACAGGTACAGGCCCAGGCCCACGCCGCCGGTGGCGCGCTGGCGGGCGCTGTCGGGGCGGTAGAAGGCCTGGGCGAGCTGCGCCAGGTGCTCGGGCGGAACGCCGGGGCCGTGGTCGCGCACCACAATTTCCACCGCTTCGTTCTGCCAGCGCAGGTGCAACTCGGGCGGCGGCACGCCGGGCTCGCTGTGGCGCAGGCTGTTGTCAAGCAGGTTGCGCAGAAGCAGGCGCATGCGTGCGCGGTCCAGCGGCAACGCGGGCAGTGCGGACGGCACCAGCACGCGAATGGCGGCGGCGCCAGGGTGGCGGTCGCCCAGCTCGGCAATGACCTCGCGCGCCAGCTCCACCAGGTCCACGGCCTCGCGGTGCAGCGCGGCGTGGGGGGCGGCCAGGCGCTCGCTCTCCAGCAGGTCGGTGATGACGCGCGCCATCTCGCCCAGGTCGCGCAGCAGCGCCTGGCGCGGCGCCTGGGCCTCGGCGGTGTCGGGCAGCAGCTCGGCGTTGAGGCGCGCGCGCGTCAGCGGACTGCGCAGTTCGTGGCTCAGGGCCAGCAGCAGGGCACGCTTGGCCTCCAGCATCTGGTGGATGTCTTCGCCCATGGTGTTGATGGTGGCGGCCAGTTGCCCCAGCTCGTCGGGCCTGTGTGCGTGGCGCACGGGGATGGGCTGGTCGAACGCGCCGGCGCCAAAGCGCTGGGCACCAGCGCGGATGTCGTCGAGCGGGCGCAGCAGGCGCCGCACGTAGAGGTAGGCCAGCGCCGTGAGCAGCAGCAGCACGCCCAGCGTGACCCAGGCGATGCGCGGGCGCTGCTCCCAGCCCAGCACGTGCAAGCCGAATTCCAGCCGGTGGCCGTCGGCCGTGGTGCGGCGCAGCAGGTTCTGGTCGTCGCCATTGCGCCAGGGCGGCTCGCGCCCGGTGGTGCCGTTCACCCATGCGGGCCGGGGCAGCTCGGGGTGCGAAACCCAGTTCACCTGGGGGCCTTCGATGCGGATGGTGATGGGCAGGCGCTGCACCAGGGCCTGGGCGCGCGCGATGCTCGGCGGGCTGCCGACCTCCTGCGCCAGGCGGTCCACGTAGTCCACCAGCAGCGGGCGCGCGGCCGCGCGCCAGCCCACCGAGAGCGCCTTCTGCACGCCGCCGATGAAGGTGACCGCCAGCGCCAGCGCCAGCACCAGGAACACCAGCACCAGGCGCCAGCGCAGCGAGCGCCGCAGCGCCAGGCGCGCGCGCTGGTGCCAGGGGCAGTGCGGGTCGTCGTCGCACCAGGGTTTCATCCGGCCACCCGGCGCAGCGCCAGCGAGTAGCCGGCGTTGCGCAATGTCTTGATGCAGTCCAGCGGTTCGAGCTTCTTGCGCAAGCGGCTGACCACGATGTCCACGGCGCGCGTGTACAGCTCGGCCTCGTGGCCGCGCAGCTGGTTGAGGATGTCGTCGCGCGAGAGCACGCGGCCGCTCTCGCGCGCCAGCAGGTGCAGCAGCTCGAATTCGGTGCCGGTCAGTTCCACATCGCGGCCCAGGCACTGCACGCTGCGGCGCGCGGCGTCGATGCGCAGGCCCTCGAATTCGAGCAGGCCGGGCGCATCGGCCGGGCTGCTTGCACGTCGGCGGCGCAGCACGGTCTGCAGGCGGGCGACGAGTTCGCGCGGCTCGAAGGGCTTGGGCAGGTAGTCGTCGGCGCCGAGCTCCAGGCCCACCACGCGGTCCATGACCTCGCCGCGCGCGGTGAGCATAACGATGGGCAGGTCGCTGCTGCGCCGGATGGTGCGGCACAGTTCAAAACCATCCATCTCGGGCAGCATCACGTCGAGGATGGCGGCGTCGAAGCCCCCCTGTGCCAGCAGCGCCAGCCCCGCGCTGGGGCGCAGCGCCTGCACCAGTTCCAGCTCGAAGCGCTGGAAGTAGGCAGCCAGCGGCGAGCCGAGTTGTTCGTCGTCATCGATGAGCAGGATGCGGTGCATGGAGCGATTACACCGCAGCACAGCGCGCGCGGTGGCGCAGGATCATCTGCCGCAGGCGCCGCTGGGCCGGGGCGTGCAGGGCGTCGAAACGATCGGCGGCCTGCAGCAACGCGGGCAGCGCCAGCGCGGCGTGCGCAGGCTGGCGCGCCAGCAGCCCCAGGGCGTGCTCGCGGTCGAAGCGCGGGCCCCAGACCAGTGCCAGCAGTTCGTCGTGCGGCTGCGGCATGCCGGCCAGCAGCACCGGGCCATGGGCGCGCAGGTCGCGCGCCAGCCGGTGCAGAGGTTCGTGCGTGGTGGTCATGGCCATCACCTTTTTCATGCGGGTTGGCATTCCATCGGAGAACTAGGCGGGAAGCCGCAGACAGTGCTATCGCACGGCAAGGCGCCCCAACGACGTTATCTGATGGAATGCCAAGCCGCATCAGCCGTGGCGGCCCATCCAGCCCCGGCGGCGCTGCATGAAGTCGCGCACCTTCTGCTGCTGCTCGGGATTGAGGCTGTCGTAGAAGTCGGCCATGGCGGTCAGCACCTCGGGGCTGCCGGTCTGCACGGCGCGCAGCTTCTCATCAATCAGGGTCTGGGCGCGGGCGCGGTCGAACTTCTCGCCCGCCACCAGGGCCTGCACCTCGGCACGCGGGTCACCCGCCTGGCCCACGAGGGCCGCGCGCTGGGCCTGCAGCTTGTCGGCCAGCGTGGCGAGCTTTTGCTTCTGCGCCTCGTTCAGGTCGAGCTTGCTGCCGATGCGTTCCATCACCTTGCCGCGCACCTCGGCCATGCGCTCGGCGTCCATGGGGCCGTGGCGGTGGTAATGCCCGCCCGAGCAGGCGGTAAGGCCGCCGACGAGGATGGAGGCGCCGAACAGGCCGATGAGGCTTTTCTTGATCCAGGATTTCATGGTGCGGGTCCTTTCGGGACGCTGTGGAACATGGCCTCCATGGTGCGGCGCGGGCGCGCTGGCGTCTTCTCCGCGCGGTTTCGGTTTATTTCGGTTTGTTTCAGCGCCAGGTCACTCAACGCGATTGCCGATAATCACGCAGGCCGGACGCGCAACGCGCCCGGCATTTCAAGCAAAAACAGCCTCCAGCGCCCGTCCATCAAGCGCCAGCAGCTATACATTCAAGAGCATCCGTTTGTCCCCCGCGCACTCCATCCTGAAAGACGTCTTCGGCTACGAGCGTTTCCGTGGCCCGCAAGAGGCCATCGTGGCGCATGTGGTGGCGGGGGGCGACGCGCTGGTGCTCATGCCCACGGGCGGGGGCAAGAGCCTGTGCTACCAGGTGCCAGCCATCGTGCGCCAGCGGGCGGGCCAGGGCGTGGCCATCGTGGTGTCGCCGCTGATCGCGCTGATGCACGACCAGGTGGGCGCGCTGCACGAGGCGGGCGTGGAGGCCGCCTTCCTCAATTCCACGCTGGACTGGCAGGAGGCGCTGGATGTGGAGCGGCGCCTGGCGCGCGGCGAGATCACCCTGCTCTACGCCGCGCCCGAACGGCTGACCACGCCGCGCTTCCTGGAACTGCTGGACGGCCTGTACCAGCGCGGCCAACTGTCGATGTTCGCCATCGACGAGGCGCACTGCGTGAGCCAGTGGGGGCACGACTTCCGGCCCGAGTACCGCCAGCTCACCGTGCTGCACGAGCGCTACGCCAGTGTGCCGCGCATTGCCCTCACGGCCACGGCCGATGCGCTCACGCGCGCCGACATCGTCGAGCGCCTGCAGCTGCAGGAGGCGCGGCAGTTCGTCAGCAGCTTCGACCGGCCCAACATCCGCTACCGCATCGAGGAAAAGAAGGACGCCACCACGCAGCTGCTGCGCTTCATCGAGCGCGAACACCCCGAGGACGCGGGCGTGGTCTATTGCCAGTCGCGCAAGCGCGTGGAGGAGCTGGCCGACACGCTGTGCGAGGCCGGCCTCAACGCCCTGCCCTACCACGCGGGCCTGGCGCCAGAACTGCGCCAGCGCCACCAGGACCGCTTCCTGCGCGAGGAAGGCATCGTGATGGTGGCGACCATCGCCTTCGGCATGGGCATCGACAAGCCCGACGTGCGCTTTGTGGCCCATGTGGACATGCCCAAGAACATCGAGGGCTACTACCAGGAAACCGGCCGCGCGGGCCGCGACGGCCTCCCTGCCGACGCCTGGATGGCCTATGGCCTGCAGGATGTGGTGAACCAGCGCCGCATGATCGACGAGAGCCCCGCCGCCGAGGAATTCAAGGCCGTGATGCGCGGCAAGCTCGACGCCCTGCTGGGCCTGGCCGAGGCCACGGACTGCCGGCGCGTGCGCCTGCTGGCCTACTTTGGCGAGGCTTCACAACCCTGCGGCAACTGCGACAACTGTTTGAGTCCGCCGCCGGTGTGGGACGGCACCGACGCGGCGCGCAAGCTGCTCTCCACCATCTACCGCGTGCATGCGGCCAGCGGCCTGACCTTTGGCACCGGCCACATCATGGACATCGTGCGCGGCAAGGACACCGAGAAGGTGCAGCAGTTCGGGCACGACAAGCTCTCCACCTTCGGCCTGGGCAAGGAGTACACCGAGGCGCAGTTGCGCGGCGTGCTGCGCCAACTGCTGGCCACCGGCGCCGTGGGCCTGCACAAGGTGAGCATGGAAAACGGCCACAGCTTCGACACGCTGACCCTCACCGACGGCTCGCGCCCCGTGCTGCGCGGCGAACAAAGCGTGCTGCTGCGCGAGGCCACGGCCCACGCCGCGCCCAAAAAGGCGCGCCGCGCGAGCGCGCCGCCTGCAGCCGCCGCCAACCTGGGCCAGGAGGCGCAGGTGCGCTTCATCAACCTCAAGGCCTGGCGCGCCGAGGTCGCACGCGAGCACAACTTGCCGGCCTACGTGATCTTCCACGATGCCACGCTGGCGGCGATTGCCGAGCGCTGCCCGGCCACGCTGGAAGACCTGCAGGGGATCAGCGGGATGGGGGCGAAGAAGCTCGAAGCCTATGGGGCCGACGTGCTGCGCGTGGTGCGCGCGGGCTGACACATACGCATTCAATCCCCAGATTTGCACTCCCGTCTTCGCAGCCTATGTCCTCCGCCGCTTTGTTTTTGAGCGATTGCGCCCGTTCTGCAGTCGCTCCATTGTGTCTGCAATCACGGGTACAACTCGTTCCCGCGATGCTCGGCGGCCTTCACCTATCAGCGCTGTAAAGTCGAGTTCTGGCCCGATAGTTTTATAGAGCTGATCAGATAAAAAAAGTGACGCCGTGGCTGCATCCTTATTTTGGGCTGCCATTTTTCTAAGGAATGGCAATAGACTAATCCTGCCGTTACTCACAGCCGCCTGCAGTCTTTCGAAATCGTCGATTGACACGACAAGTATATTGCTCAGCGGCATGCGTTCATTGACCCCCACGTCATCAAAATCAAGCTGGCCTGGAGGCAGCAATTCTCCAAGCCTCGCCCCATGGCCTATATATAGATCGCGGCTGGTTACAACGATGAGGAATTCCTCTGTCGCCTCAGCTCGCCTAGGATAGGCTTTGTTGCACAAGTCGGAAGGCAGACGAGATTACCCCAGCCCCAGACGCAGCTATGCCATGGCACCCACGGGCACCGTGCTCGGGCGCCCGAGTTGCGTGAAACGGTTGAGCAGAGCCACACGCACATGCAACTCC
>JAKLLE010000053.1 GCA_023150295.1 Giesbergeria sp.
TTTCTTGCGCGAACGGGCGATGGCGAGCCGGGAGTCAAGACCATCTGGCTGGGCATGCAGCGAGTTCTTGACTTCGCCGCTGGCATCAGGTTCTCACGCGAGCTTCATGCGCAGGGGACTTGTGTATAACGAAATGGGTTAGGTCCTGCCTTTTGCCTGAATCGCACATGTACTGTGGTTGGCAATCGGGTGATAAAAGAAGTGATTCATTCTGGACAAAACGCCCCCCACATCCCTGGCAACTGCTGGAATCAACCGAACTAAGTCCCAAGGCCCAAGTTGCCACTTGCTCCTAAATTAATAGCTGCCGACGCTTGTCCATCAAGCGCCAGAGCCTAATTTCGCTTCAATTTCCGACGCATCCCCTGCGCGCTGGGCCGCACCCAGCGCGACGCCCAAGGCAACCCCTTCCAGGAGGCCAGCCCCGACAGCAGCCAGCAGCGCATCCCGTACGACTTCCTGGGCTTTGGCGCCGCCGCTTTGCATCGGAGTGGGGTTTGAGTGGCGGCCTTGAGCGCGTTGGAGCCGGAGCTGCGGCACCTACATTGACGCGGCCAGCAACTCCCGGTACTCCTCCGCCGTGGCCACGCGCGGGTTGGTCTTGTGGCAGTGGTCGGCCAGCGCGCCCTTGATCACGTCGTCGAACAAGGCTTCGGTCACGCCCATGGCGGCCAGGCCGGTGGGCAGGCCCAGGCGGGCGTTCATGTCGCGGATGGCTTCGGGGATGTCCGTCGCGCTGTTCAGGCCCATGGCGTGGGCCATGCGCTCCAGGCGCCTGTCCTTTTGCACCGATGGGGCCTGCGCGTTGAAGCGCACCACGGCGGGCAGGAACATGGCGTTGAGGGTGCCGTGGTGCAGGCGCGGGTTGACGCCGCCCAGGCTGTGGCTCAGGCTGTGCACGGCGCCCAGGCCTTTCTGGAAGGCCATGGCGCCTTGCATGCTGGCGCTCATCATGTTCAGGCGCGCTTCGCGGTCGGAGCCGTCGCGCGTGGCCTTTTCGATGGCGGCCCAGCCGCGCTCCAGGCCGTCGAGCGCGATGCCGTCGGCCGGTGGGTTGAAGGCGGCAGACATGAAGGTCTCCATGCAGTGCGCAATGGCGTCCATGCCGGTGGCGGCGGTCAGCAGTGGGGGCAGGCCCAGCGTGAGTTCGGGGTCGCAGATGGCGGTCTTGGGCACCAGGTTCCAGGAGTGGAAGCCGAGCTTGCGGTGGTCGTCCACGATGATGATGGCGCCGCGCGCCACCTCGCTGCCGGTGCCGCTGGTGGTGGGCACGGCGATCAGCGGCGCGGCGGCGGCAGTGATGCGCGGCGAGCCGCCTTCGATGGTGGCGTAGTGCGTGAGCGGCCCTTCGTGTGTGGCCGCAATGGCGATGCCCTTGGCGCAGTCGATGGCCGAGCCGCCGCCCACGGCGATGAGGCCGTCGCAGCCCTGGGCCTGGTACACCGCCACGGCTGCGCGCACGGCGGCCTCGGTGGGGTTGGAGGGCGTTTGGTCGAACACGGCCACGGGCAGGCCGGGCAGGGCGTCCAGCGCTTTTTGCAGCACGCCGGCAGCCTTCACGCCGGGGTCGGTGACCACCAGCGGGCGTGTGATGCCCACGCGTTCGCACTCCTGCTTCAGCAGCTGGATGGCGCCGTATTCGAACTGGATCTGGGTGACGTAGTAAATGAAGGCCATGGCGTGGGGGTGACAGCAACCGCTGCCCGCTTGCGTTTAGGATGGATGCAAACAACTGTAAACCCGGAGACCTGCATGACCAAGACCCGCACCCTTGTCCCCCTGGCGCTGGCCGTCGCTTTTGCGACAAACGCGAATGCTGCCTGCCTGAGCGATGCGCAGGCGGCTGATCTGGCAGCGCATTACCTCTCGCGCCAGCCCGCAGCCAACCCCGAGGGGCTGAGCGATGCCGATGGCGCCTGCACGCGCGCCAAGCTCAATGCACTGCTGGCGCCGCGCCTGGGCAAGGTGGTGGGATACAAGGCGGGCCTGACCAACCCGGCGGTGCAAAAGCGCTTCAACACCGACAAGCCGGTGTGGGGCAAGCTCTACGAGGGCATGGTGCTGGAGAGCGGCGCCACGGTGGAGGCGGCCTTTGGTGCGCGCCCCTTGTACGAGGCGGACATGCTGGTGCGCGTCAAGAGCGCGGCCATCAACCAGGCGCGCACGCCCATGGAGGTGCTCGAAGCCATCGACCAGGTCATTCCCTTCATCGAGCTGCCCGACCTGGTGGTGCAGGCGCCGCCCAAGCTCAACGGTGCGGCCATCAGCGCCATCAACGTAGGCGCCCGCCTGGGCGTGGCCGGTGCGCCCCTGGCCGTGCCCATGCTGCGCGCCGAGCGCTACGCGCTGCTCGATGCCCTGCGCGACATGCAGGTGCGCCTGCAGGATGGCAGCGGCACGGTGCTGGGCGGCGGCAAGGGCAGCGACATTCTGGAGCACCCGCTCAACGCCGTGGTGTGGCTGGCTGGTGCCCTGGCGCAAGAGGGGCTGGCCATGCAGCCGGGCGACCTCATCAGCCTGGGCTCGTTCTCGCCGCTGCTGCCGCCCAAGCCGGGGCTGGCCGTGACGGCCACCTACCACGGCCTGCCCGGTGCGGCGCCGGTGCGTGTGCAGTTCAAGTAAGGGGCACGGGGCAGTGGATTCCATCTTGCATAACCACGCACACCTGCACATCCACCATGGCCGCCTCACGCCGCAGATGCGCGGCGTGCTCGAGCGCATGCACCGCGCCCGGCGCCCGGCGCTGCACACCCTGACCCCCGCGCAGGCGCGTGCCGCCTACGAGGCCGGGGCGGGCGTGCTGGAGGTGCCGCGTGCCGAGTTGCCCAGGGTCGAAGACCTGCGCATTCCGGCACGCGACGGCCATGCCTTGCCCGCCCGCCTGTATGCCCCGAGCGCGGGGCAGGGCCTGCCCGTGCTGCTGTACCTGCACGGTGGCGGTTTTACGGTGGGCAGCATCCAAACCCATGATGTGCTGTGCCGCGAGCTGGCGCGCCTGTCGGGGGCCATGGTGGTGTCGCTGGACTACCGGCTGGCGCCGGAGCACCGCTTCCCCACTGCCGCGCACGACGCCTGGGACGCCCTGGCCTGGCTGGCCGCGCAGGCCGACCGTCTGGGCGCAGACCGCGCCCGCATCGCCGTGGGTGGCGACAGCGCGGGGGGCACCCTGGCGGCGGTCAGCGCCATCGAGGCGCGCGATGCGGGCCTGCCGCTGGCGCTGCAACTGCTGATCTACCCCGGTACCACGGCGCACCAGGACACCCCCTCGCACGCCACCTTTGCGCACGGCCTGGTGCTGGAGGCGCAGGCCATTGATTGGTTCTTTGGCCACTACGTGCCCACGCGCAGCCAGCGCGAGGACTGGCGCTTTGCCCCGCTGCACGCGCCCGATGTGGAGGGCGTGGCCCCCGCCTGGGTGGGCCTGGCCGAATGCGACCCGCTGGTGGACGAGGGCATTGCCTATGCCGACAAGCTGCGTGCGGCAGGGGTGGCGGTGGACTTGGAAATCTACCGCGGCGTGACGCACGAATTCATCAAGATGGGCCGCGCCATTCCCGAAGCGCGCCAGGCCCATGCCGACGCGGCGGCTGCGCTGCGCCGGGCCTTCAATCTGGACTGGGAGTGAACACCATGCAACGCACCGATTTCCGCTGCTTTCACCGCCTGCGCGTGCGCTGGGCCGAGGTGGACATGCAGAAAATCGTCTTCAACGCCCATTACCTGATGTACATCGACACCGCCATGATGGACTACTGGCGCGCGCTGGCCTTGCCCTACGAGGCCAGCATGGTGGCGCTGGGGGGCGATATCTACGTCAAGAAGGCCACGCTCGAATACCACGCCTCAGCGCAGTTGGAAGACCTGCTGGAAGTGGGCCTGCGCTGTGCGCGCGTGGGCAACTCGTCGCTGCTGATGCAGGCGGGTATTTTCCGGGGCGAGCAGTTGCTGGTGTCAGGCGAGTTGGTGTACGTGTTTGCCGACCCGGCCACGCAGACCTCACGCCCCGTGCCGGAGGCCTTGCGCGCCATTTTTACGGCCTATGAGGCGTGCGAAGCCATGGCCCATGCCCACTGCGGAGCCTGGGATGCCCTGGGCCCGGATGCGGCGCGGGTGCGCCATGCCGTGTTCATCCAGGAGCAGGGCATTCCAGCCGACATCGAGGTCGATGAACTCGACGCCACCGCCGTGCATGTGGTGCTGCGCAACCGCCTGGGCATGCCCGTTGCCACGGGGCGCTTGCTCCAGCATGCGCCGGGGGAGGGGCGCATTGGCCGCATGGCGGTGGAGCGCGCCCTGCGCGGCGGCGGCTGGGGCCGGCAGGTGCTGCGTGCCCTTGAAGACGCCGCCCGCGCACGCGGCGACCTGCGCGTGCTGCTGCATGCGCAGGTGCAGGCGCGGGCGTTCTACGAGCGTGCGGGCTACCACATCCACGGCGAACCGTGGATGGAGGCGGGCATCCCTCACATCACCATGCAGCGGGCACTGTGACCCGGTGCGGCTTCGGGCCGTGAGAAGTCAGGCCTTGCAAATTCAGACCTTGAGCGGCTCGAATGCGTATCCTTGCCCTGCCGCCACCATGCGGCCCAGGGCCGGGAAGGGGAAGTGAAAGCCGCCCACCAGCGACTGGCTGGTGACCGTGCGCGCCAGCATTTCGCGGCGCACTTTGCGGGCGGCTTCGGCGTCCATGTCGAAAGTGACGGCCCAGTCGGGGTTGCGGGCAAACAGCGCAGGCACGTTGGTCAAATCGGCCACGTAATGGAAATGCTGGCCCGCCGACTGCAGGTGGAACAGCGTGTGCCCTGGCGTGTGCCCGTAGGCCGCGATGGACTGGATGCCCGGTGCCACCTCGGCCCCCGGCTCGAACGGCACCAGCATGCCCTGGGGCATGGAGGCAAAGGTGCGGCGCACATTCTCGAAAGCGCCTTTCATGCCCTGCGGGGCGGCGGCCATGCGGGCGTCGTCCATCCAGAAGGCGTGCTCGGTGGTGGGCACCATGACCTTGGCCTTGGCAAACACATAGTCGCCCGCCTTGTTGCGCAGGCCGTTGATGTGGTCGCCGTGGTAGTGGCTGATGAGCACGGTGTCGATCTCGGACGGCTGCACCCCGGCGGCGTGCAGCTGTTCCAGCAGCTTGCCGGTGGTGGGGCCACCAAACTCGCCCAGGCCGGTGTCCAGCAGAATCTTGCGCCCGCCCGCCACAATGAGGAAGGGCGTGAACGGCACGTCGATGTAGTCCGTGGGCAGGTTCTGGCTGGCCAGCAGGGCGCGCACCTCGGCCAGCGGGGCATTCTTCACGAACTCCTCGCCCAGCGGGCGCCCTGCAATGCCGTCGATGAGGGCAATCACCTCGGCGTCGCCCACCTTGGTGCGCCGCCAGCCTGGTGAAGGCAGGGTGGGTGTTCCCAAGGACGGTGCGTTTTGTGCCCAGGCGGGCACCATGGAGCCGCCGGCATAGGCGGTCATGGCCAGACTGGCTCCCAGAAAATGGCGGCGTGTCAGCATGCAGACTCCTGAGGGTGTGGTGGGTCTGCGCATGCTAAGTGGGCATGCCTGGGTGGGTGGTGTCGGCATGGCACAACCCTGTGCCTTGCTGGGTTTTGCCTCCCTGGTGGGTGGTCAGAGCTTGCGCAGCCGCGCAATGGCCTCGCGCAGCGTGTCGTCCTTCTTGGCAAAGCAAAAACGCACCACGCGCTGGTCGAAGCCATCACCATAAAAGGCTGACAGCGGAATGGCCGCGACGCCGATCTCGCGCGTGAGCCACTGGCAGAAGTCGGCTTCGCTCAGGTCGCTCACGGCCGAGATGTCCACGCACTGGAAGTAGCTGCCCGTGCTGGGCAACAGGCGCAGGCGCGAACCCTCCAGCCCTTGGCGGAACAGGTCGCGCTTGGCCTGGTAGAAGGTGGGCAGTTGCTGCCAGGGCGCGGGGTCTTGCAGGTAGGCGGCAATGCCGTGCTGCATGGGCGTGTTCACGGTGAACACGTTGAACTGGTGCACCTTGCGGAATTCGGCCATCAGTGGCGCGGGCGCGGCCACGGTGCCGACCTTCCAGCCGGTGACGTGGAAGGTCTTGCCGAAGCTCGACACGATGAAGGCGCGCGCCGCCAGCCCCGGAAAGCGCGCGGCGCTCTGGTGTGCGGCGCCGTCGAACACCATGTGCTCATACACCTCGTCGCTGATGAGCAGCACGTCGGTGGGGGCCAGCAGCTCCTGCAGCGTACGCATGTCCTGCGCGCTCCAGACGGTGGCGCTGGGGTTGTGCGGGCTGTTGATGATCAGGGCACGGGTGCGCGGCGTGAGGGCGGCGCTGATCTTGCCAAAGTCGGGGCGGAAGGTGCCTGGCGTGAGGGGCACGCGCACGGCTTTGCCACCGGCCAACTCGATGTTGGGCACGTAGCTGTCGTAGCAGGGGTCGAGCACGATCACCTCGTCGCCGGGGTGCACGATGGCCAGGATGGCCGTCAGGATGGCCTGGGTAGCACCGGCTGTGATGGTGATTTCGGCTTCAGGGCAATACTGGCGTGCGCCAGTAGCTATTATTTTAGTAGCAACCGCCTGGCGCAGGACAGGCACGCCGGGCATGGGCGGGTACTGGTTGTGCCCTGCGCGCATGGCCTGGTGCACGGCGTCGATGAGGGCCGGGTCGCAGTCGAAGTCGGGGAAGCCCTGGCCCAGGTTCACGGCGCCGTGTTCGGCGGCCAGGGCCGACATGACGCTGAAGATGGTGGTGCCCACCTGGGGCAGGCGGCTGGCGAGGGTGGGGGTGCGTTCGGTCATGGCGTGTGCGCAGATCAAAGCTCGTAGTCATTCACTTGCCCGCTCATGGCGCGGGCCACGAGTTCGCGGCTGAGGCGGTCGCTCAGCAGCTCGGCGAACTTGTACACAAAGTTGCGCAGGTAGGCGCCGCGCTTGAAGGCCACGCGCGCCACGCTCTGGCCAAACAGATGGCCCATGGGGCGCACGGCCAGGTCGCCCAGCGGGTCGTCGCGCACGGCCATTTCGGCCACGATGCCTATGCCCAGCCCCAGGCGCACGTAGGTCTTGATCACGTCGGAGTCAATGGCTTCGAGCACGATGCGCGGCTGCAGGCGGCGTGCAGCAAAGGCGGCGTCGATCTTGCCGCGCCCGGTGAACGAGGGGTGGTAGGTGATCAGCGGTTCGTGCGCGATGTCGTCGATGCCGATGCGCTCTTTCTGTGCCAGCGGGTGCCCGTGGGGCAGCACCAGCACGTGCTGCCATTCGTAGCAGGGCAGGGTGACGAGTTCGGGGTAGTCGGCCAGCGATTCGGTGGCCATGCCGATTTCGGCCACCTCGTCGATCACCATGCGCGCCACCTCGTGCGGCGTGGCCTGGTGCAGACTGATGTTGACCTTGGGGTAGGCTTCGCGCAGCTTGGCCACGGGCACGGGCAGCACGTAGCGCGCTTGCGTGTGGGTGGTGGCGATGGAGAGCGTGCCGCTGTCCTGGGCGCTGTACTGCTCGCCAATGCGCTTGAGGTTGCCCACCTCGCGCATGATGAGCTCGATGCTGCGCAGCACATGCTGGCCGGGTTCGGTGATGCGCCGCAGCCGCTTGCCGTGGCGCGCAAAAATCTCTATGCCCAGCTCGCCTTCCAGCTCGATGATGGCCTTGGAGACCCCTGGCTGCGAGGTGTGCAGCGCCTTGGCGGCTTCGGTCAGGTTCAGGTTGCGGCGAGCGGCTTCCTGTACGAATCGGAATTGGTGCAGGTTCATATCCAGATGCGGCTAAAAAGTCGCATCATTATGCTGCAACTGTCTATGGCGCGGGCGGGGTGCAGGCGATGCTGGCCATGAGCGCTGTCATGCGCGGGTCTTCGCCAATGGCGGCCTGCACATGCAGTTGCACCTGGGGGTGGCGCGCGCGCAGATCGGCCACCAGCACGGGCAGATCCTCGCGGGCGTGCTTGCCGGTGCCCAGGAACATGGGAACGATGGTCACCGCCGTGGCCCCCTGGCCCACCAGGTCTTCGACAGCCTGGGGCAGGTCAGGGGTGGACAGTTCCAGGTACGCGCAGCGCACGGCTACAGCAGGCTGGTGGGCACGGATATGGGCCTCGACGGCCTCGATGGGCGCACGCCAGAGCGGATCGCGCGATCCGTGTGCGAACAGAACGATGCCTTGGGTGGGAGTTGTCATGGAGGTTCTCGGTCAGCGCCGCAGCACCAGCCAACCAAAGGCGGCCAGCGATGCCAGTGAATAAATGATGCCTGGTGCCGCAGCCGTGAGCCAGGGTGACCAGTTCTGCAGGTTGCCTGCAAAGCCAAACAGGTTGTTGAGCAGGAAGAAGCTGATGCCCGCCATCACACCGCCGAACACGTAGCCTGCAATCGAACCAGAGCGAAAGTGCAGGTAGGCAAAGGGCAGGGCCAGCACCACCATCACCAGGCAGGACAGCGGGTAGAACACCTTGCGCCAGAACTCGATCTCGTAGCGCTGCGCCGACTGGCCGTTGTCCTTGAGGTGGCTGATGTACTGGAACAGGTCGATGGTGGCCATGCGGTCGGGCTTGAGCACGGCGGCGGCGACCATGTCGGCGGAAATGGTGGTGTTCCAGGGCAGCTCGGAGAGCGTTTTTTCAAGGATGTGCGCTTCCTGGGAGTCCTGGGCGGCAAAAACGCTGTGGCGTGCCTGCTGAAGCGTCCAGCGTCCTTCGCCAAAACGTGCGCTGGGGGCATGGATTTGGGCGGCCAGTCGTCCCTGGGCGTCGAATTCGAAGATGCGCACGCCCTGCATGTGCCCGTCGGCGCCCAGGGCGCGCACATTCACGGCGAAGGAGTGGTCGCCCTGGCGTTCCTTGAGCCAGGCACCTGTGGCGCCCGTGCTCAGGCGGCCCTGGGCGCGTGCCTTGACGAGTTGGGCCGCCTTGTCGCTCAGCGGTGCGAGGTAGTCCCCCACGGCAAAGGTGACCAACACAAAGCCCAGGCCCAGTGTGAGCAGTGCACGCAGCGCACGGCCCGGCCCCAGGCCGCTGGTGCGCATGATGGTGAATTCCGAGCTTTGCGCCAGCCGGGCCATGACAAAAATCGTGCCGATCAAGACGGTGATGGGCAGCAGTTCGTAGAGGTGGCTCGGAATGCTCAGTGCAACGTAGAGCACTGCAAAGGAAATGTCGTAACCCGGTGTGGCGCTGCGGTTGACCCAGCGCAGCTCGTCCACCAGGTCAAAAAAGAAGAACAGCGCCAGAAAGCCGAAGGTGACAAACGCGACGGCACCGATCACTTCGCGGTGCACCAGCTTGCGGATGGTTTTCATGCCTGGGCGCTCCGTCTCCAGAGCTGGGCAGGGCTCCAGTGGTTGTGGCGCACGGCCAGCACCAATGCCGCCAGCGCGAAAGTGCCGCCGTGCAGCAAGGCCATGTAGCTGGGCAGGCCCAGCTTGCCTGCGGCCACCCAGCTTTGGCCCAGCGTCATGAAGTTGTAGTACACGATGAAGGTGAACAGCGCCAGCATCAGGTTGCCGCTGCGGCTGGCGCGGGGGTTGACGCTGGCCAGGCCCAGGGCGAGCAGCACCAGGTTGAAGGCGGCCAGTGCCAGCCCCAGGCGCCAGCCCAGCTCTGCCAGGTACACGGGCTGCGGGTCTTCGATCAGGCGCAGCGTGGTGCGTGACTTGGCCTGGGATTCATCGGGGGCACTGGGGGGCGCCTGGCCGATGCGGGTGCTGTACTCCTCGAACTGGCTGATCCGTGTGCCCGACTGGTCGGCCGGGGTTTCCAGGCGCTGGCCCTGGCTCAGCAGCAGCACGCGTTCGCCGTTGCGCACCTCCATGCGCGCACTGCGCGCCGAGGTCACGGCCTCGCCTTTGGCGTCCGAGGTCACAATGAAGACGTTGTTGGCCGACTGGGGGTCGGGGCTTTCCTTGTCGATGAAGAAGACCCTTCGGCCATTGGCCGACTCCTGGAATTCTCCTGGCGCAATCCGGTCGATGTCGCTGCGTTGCTCGTATTGGACACGCAGTTCCTGGATCTGCCGGTTGGCCCAGGGCCACACACCCATCGACAGCACGCCCACCGCGAGCATGATGGGCCATGCAAAACGCAGCAACGGCCGCAGCAGGCTGGACAGCCCCTTGCCACTGGCAAACCAGATGACCATTTCACTCTCGCGGTACATGCGCGAGAGCGTGCCCACAATGGCAACGAACAGGCTCAGGCTCAGGATGGTGGGCAACTGGCCCAGCACCGTGAAAC
Source organism: Giesbergeria sp. (assembly GCA_023150295.1). GTDB lineage: Bacteria > Pseudomonadota > Gammaproteobacteria > Burkholderiales > Burkholderiaceae_C > Simplicispira. The sequence goes on from JAKLLE010000053.1 coordinate 10,205, forward strand.
CCATGACCAGCATCACATCGGAAGGGTTGACGTTGCCGCGCGCTGCCTGGCCCAGGGTGCGGATCAGCATCATGGTCATGACCACGGTGACCAGCACCACCAGGGTGGCGCCAAAGCTGCGCGCCAACTCCTTGCGGATGGATGAATCGAATAACATTGGTTCGAAGGAAAAGGGTGATTATGAACTTTGAACTCAAGACCATGGACGTTGCTCAGGCAGCGTCCGAGAAGTGCGACCTGCTGGTGCTGCTGGTGCCCGAGGGGTTTGCGCCAGGCAAGGATGCACTGGGCGCTGTGGTGGCCCAGGCGTTCAAAGCCAAGGATCTGGACACCAAGCCTGGCAAGAGCCTGCAGCTGTACCAGGCTGCGGGGATTGCCGCGCGGCGCGTGGTGCTGGCCGGTGTGGGTGCGGGCGACGCGCGCGCAGTGCGCCAGGCCTTGGCTGCGTTGAGCCCAGCGCTCAAGCAAGGGGCGCCCAAACGCGCCGTGGTGTGCCTGGCGGGGGGGGGCTGCGCGGCTGCGGTCGAAGCGGTGGTGCGTGGCGTGGCGCAGGCCAGCTATGTGTACACCGCCACCAAACCCAAGGCCGAGGCGCGCACCCTGGTGCGGGTGGTGGTGGGCGTGCACGATGCGCGTGCGCTGTCTGCGCCGTTCGAGCGGGCGGTAGCGGTGTCGCTGGGGGTGGAGCTGGCCCGTGAATGGGGCAACCGTCCCGCCAACCACGCCACGCCCAGCTTGCTGGCCCAGGCAGCCAAGGCGCTGGCCAAGCATCCGGGCATCCAGTGCAAGGTGCTGGGGCCTGCCGAGGTGGAGCGCCTGGGCATGGGTGCCTTCATGGCAGTGGCGCGGGGCACCGAGGAGCCCTTGCGTTTCATCGAATTGCGCTACCAGGGCGCGGCCAAGACCCAGGCGCCGGTGGTGCTGGTGGGCAAGGGCATCACCTTCGATACGGGGGGCATCTCCATCAAGCCTGCGCCCGAGATGGACGAAATGAAGTTCGACATGTGCGGCGCCGCCAGCGTGCTGGGCGTGTTCCGCGCGCTGGCGGAGCTGCAACCCGCCATCAATGTGGTGGGTCTGATCCCCGCCTGCGAGAACATGCCCGATGGCAGTGCGGTCAAACCGGGCGATGTGGTCACCAGCATGAGCGGACAGACGATCGAGATTCTCAACACCGACGCCGAGGGCCGGCTCGTGCTGTGTGACGCGCTGACCTATGCGCAGCGCTTCAAGCCAGCGGCCATGATCGACATCGCCACACTCACGGGTGCCTGCGTGATTGCGCTGGGCGGCGTGCGCAGCGGCCTGTTTGCCAGCGACGATGCTCTGGCAGCAGCGCTTCAATCGGCGGGCGAGGCAAGCGACGACCCCTGCTGGCGCATGCCGCTGGACGAAGACTACGCCGAAGGGCTCAAGACGAACTTTGCCGACCTGGCCAACGTGGCAGGGCGGCCGGCGGGGTCGGTCACTGCGGCCAAGTTCCTGCAGCGCTTTGCGGGAGAACAACCCTGGGCCCACCTGGACATTGCGGGCACCGCCTGGAAGAGCGGCGCCGCCAAGGGCGCCACCGGGCGCCCCGTGGGCCTGCTGGTGCACTACCTGCTGGAGCGTGCCACGACCGGCGCAGCCAGCGCCAGTGCGCCGTCCACGGCACGTCGGCGGAAAAGCCCCTCGGCGACTGGCGCCTGAAAGTCCCGATGCCTGAGATCGCCTTCCACACCCAGGTGCCCGACCGACTGGCGCATGCCTGCCGGGTCGCCCGCAAGGCCCTGCGGGCGCAGCGCCATCTGGCCATCGTCGGGCCTGCTGAGGTGCTGGAGCTGATGGATTCTTTGCTCTGGAACATGGCGCCACAGGATTTTGTCGCCCATTGCCGGGCAGACAGTGCAGACCCCGTGTTGCAGGCCTCGCGCATCGTATTGGCCCTGCCAGGGCAGGATGTGGCCACCCGCGACATCTTGCTCAACCTTGGCGACGAAGTGCCCGACGCCTGGGCGGAGTTCTCCCAGGTGGTGGAAGTGGTCAGCGCTGACGACGAGCGCGACAAGCAACGGGCACGCCAGCGCTGGCGACGGTACCGCGAGCTGGGCCACGAGCCAGTGACACACGACCTGGGTCAGAAAACGGTTTGAAATGAACACGCCTCCCACCCGCCCGCCCGCGCGCACCCCGCCGCGCTTCGTTCCTACCCTGACCGAGGTCGTGCCGGAGAGCGCTGTGCCCACACCGTCCCGACCGCCGGTGCCCGCCCCTGGGCGGGGGCCGATAACGCCCCCTCTGGCACCACCAGCGTCACCGGTGGTGGCTCAGCGTCCCCTGACCGAGCGCCCGGCCACGGTGAGGGCGACGATGCCAGAAGCACCCGTGGCCGCTCAGGTAGCCCCCACGCCAGCGCCCGCAGCTACTGCGATACCCCGCCCCCCAAGTGTGGCGCCTCAACCGCCGCCTGCCCTGGTCAAGGCCGTCCCAGTGCTGGCTTCGCCTGCGGCGCTGGTTCCCGCCGTGGTTCCCGACAAACCTGCAAAGCCGACCTTGCCCGATGGCTTTGAGGAAATGATGGTGCACCGCGTGATGCAGCGCGTGGATGTGTTGCTGGAAAAACGCTTGCGCGATGCCATTGCCCATGTGGTCCAGGAGCAGACGCGCTCCGTGTTGCCCAGGCTGCGCGAAGAGGTGGAATCCGTGGTGCGTCAATCGGTGTATGAGGCGGTGGCCGACGAGCTGGCCAGCCACCCCGGAAGCGCTTGATTTGCTTGCCATGCCCAATTTTTTCTAATGGCTATCGTGTTCCCTAGTATTTGGGCTTGAAAAAATGATGTACCTTCACGCCCGTTGAGAAAAAAACAAGCATCTCAGCGTCCATTCTTTACTGGAGAATCCTATGCAATTGAAGTTGAAACTGACCGTAGTTGCCGCTATCGCGGCTGTCGCTGGTATGGCCTCTGCACAAGAGCAAGTGGTCAAGATCGGTCACGTGGCCCCGGTTTCCGGTGCCCAGGCCCACTACGGCAAGGACAACGAAAACGGCGCCCGCATGGCTGTGGAAGACCTCAATGCCCAAGGCGTGACGATCGGTGGCAAGAAAATCAAGTTCGAGCTGCAGGGCGAAGACGACGCAGCCGATCCCAAGCAAGGCACCGCTGCCGCGCAAAAGCTGTGCGACTCCAAGGTCGCTGGTGTGGTTGGTCACCTCAACTCGGGCACCACCATCCCCGCAGCCAAGGTGTACAACGATTGCGGTATTCCCCACATCACCGGTGCTGCCACCAACCCCAACCTGACCAAGCCTGGCTACAAGACCACGCACCGCATCATCGCCACCGACAACTCGCTGGGCGCTGGTCTGGCCGCCTACGCGGCTGAAACCCTCAAGCTCAAGACCGTTGCCGTGGTGGATGACCGCACCGCCTACGGCCAGGGCGTGGCAGACGTGTTCAAGAAAGTGGCGCAGGCCAAGGGCATGAAGGTGGTGGACGAGCAGTTCACGCACGACAAGGCCACCGACTTCATGGCGATCCTGACGGCCATCAAGGCCAAGAAGCCTGACGCCATCTTCTTCGGCGGCATGGATCCCCAGGCTGGCCCCATGCTGCGCCAGATGGAGCAACTGGGCATGGCCGATGTCAAGTACTTCGGCGGCGACGGTGTCTGCACCTCTGAAATTGCCAAGCTGGCAGCTGGTGCCAAGACCCTGACCAATGTGATCTGCGCCGAAGGCGGTGCATCGCTGGCCAAGATGCCCGGCGGCATGGAGTGGAAGAAGCGCTACGACGCCAAGTACCCAGGTCAGTTCCAGGTGTACAGCCCCTACACCTACGATGCGACCATGCTGCTCGTGGACGCCATGAAGCGTGCCAACTCGGTGGATCCCAAGGTCTACACGCCTGAAATCCGCAAGTCCAACTTCAAGGGCGTGACCGCTTCCATCGCTTTCGAAGACAACGGCGAAATGAAGAACCCCGCCATCACCCTGTACAAGTACGTGGATGGCAAGAAGACGCCTCTGAACTGATTGTTCTGAGCGCATCCCCCGCAGGCTCTTGGCTTGCGGGCCATGAAAAAACGGCTTCCCCTGCGGAAGCCGTTTGCTTTGGGGCGGCAGCGACTGCTTGCTGCGCGGCTTTCAGCGCCGCACCTGGAGCGCGCCGGGGTTCACGATGTTGGTGGGTGTGCCCTTGATGAAGTTCACCACGTTGTTGAATGCTGCACCAAAATACAACTCGTAGTTGTCTTGCTCGACATACCCGATGTGGGGGGTGCAAATGCAGTTCTCCAAACGCAGCAGTGCGTGGCCTTGAAGGATGGGCTCGCTCTCGAACACATCCACCGCAGCCATGCCGGGGCGACCACGGTTGAGTGCGGCGATCAAGGCATCTGGCTCTATGAGTTCGGCGCGTGAGGTGTTGACGAGCAAGGCAGTGGGTTTCATGGACGAGAGCCTTTCCAGCGTCACGATGCCCCGTGTGGCTTCACACAGGCGCAGGTGCAACGACACCACGTCGCATTGAGCGAAGAACTCATCGCATTGAGAGGCCACCTGGTGGCCATCCGTCAGGGCCCTGGTGCGCGCTTCCTCGCTACCCCAGATGCGTACGTTCATGCCAAAGGCCTTGCCGTATCCGGCCACGATCTGTCCGATGTGCCCATAGCCCCATATCCCCAGGGTTTTGCCTCGCAGGACGCTTCCTAGTCCGAAATTGGCGGGCATGCTGGCGGCTTTGAGGCCAGATTGTTGCCACGCGCCATGCTTGAGGTTGGCAATGTACTGGGGCAGGCGCCGCGTGGCAGCCATGATGAGTGCCCAGGTCAGCTCTGCGGGCGCCACTGGTGATCCCACCCCCTCGGCGACCGCGATACCGCGCTCGGTACACGCAGCCACATCAATGTGCGAACCCACACGGCCCGTTTGGGCAATCAGCTTGAGCCGGGGTAGTTTTTCGATCAACTGGCGGGTGATCTGGGTGCGTTCGCGGATCAGCACGATGACATCGGCGTCCTTGAGCCTTACGGAAAGCTGCCCCAGCCCCTTGACGGTGTTGGTATAGACCTTGGCGGAAAAAGCGTCGAGGCGGGCTGCGCAATCCAGCTTGCGCACCGCATCCTGGTAGTCGTCGAGGATCACGATGTTCATGTCGCCATTGTGCCTCGGGTGATTTCCTGTCCAATGCAACCAGGGGTAAGACCGCCAGGCGCGACAATGCGCCTGCGCATCAGTGCGTCGTCAGTGCCGTTGTTCGTGCGCGGCCAGCCGCTCCAGCTCCGCGCACACATCGGCCATGCGTCCGGCAATCACCATGCGGCCATTGGCGCTGGTGTGGCAACGCAAGGGCCGGGCGCTGGTGGGGGGTACAGCCGCCTGCACCGGGCCTTGCCAGACGCGGGGCGTGCGGGAGATCAGAGCGGGTTTGTGCGCTACCGTTGCAGCAACACAAGACCGGGGCGCGGGCGATGCCACAGAGCGCATGCTGTACGGACGACGGCTCTTCCACCAACGGAAGAGGCCCATGAAGGGGCGGGGCAGCACAGACGTGGCCAAGAGAACGATTCCCATGTGAATACTCCAGAGGTCAGGGTTGAACACTGGCAGGATTACAGGGACAGCACCGTCTCAGGGCCGTGAGCCACCAAAGGCTGCACGTGCGCCCGCCACCTGGGGCGGTGCCGGTAAGAAGCTACATGAGCATGGTGTTGCGGATCAGACCAACGGCCAAACCTTCGATGGCGAAGGGCTCGCCGGGGTGCACCACGATCACGGGGTAGTCGGGGTTTTCGGGCAGCAGTTCGATGCCTTGCGCGGTGCGCCGCAGGCGCTTGACGGTTACGTCATCCCCCAGCCGCGCCACGACGATCTGACCGTTGCGCGCCTCATGGCCCGCTTTTACGGCGAGCAGGTCGCCGTCCATGATGCCTGCGTCACGCATGGACATGCCGCGCACCTTGAGCAGGTAGTCGGGCTTGTGCTGGAACAGGCTTTCTTCCACGCAATACGATTGCTCCACATGTTCCTGGGCGAGAATCGGGGAGCCGGCCGCCACGCGCCCCACCAGGGGCAGAAGCAGTTGGCTGAGGCCTGGAATAGGCAGGTTGTACTGGGCACCCCGGGCCGCATTGAGGGAGCGAACCGCTTCACCGCGCAGGCGGATGCCACGGGAGGTGCCGCTGACCAGCTCGATGACGCCCTTGCGGGCCAGGGCCTGCAAGTGATCCTCGGCCGCATTGACCGATTTGAAGCCCAGTTCGGCGGCGATTTCTGCACGCGTGGGAGGTGCCCCGGTGCGGGCGATGGCGTTCTGGATGAGATCCAGGATCTGTTGTTGGCGGGCTGTGAGCTTGGGACTGCTTTGCATGGCGGGCTCCCGGTGGGTAGATGGCTGTTATTTAATACAGTAACTGTATTCTTAACCAGTTTTTCAAGGGGTGCAAGTGGAACCGACAAAAATTGTGGTGCTGGGTACGGGGGGCACGATTGCCGGCAAGGCGGCGGCGGCGGGGGACAACGTGGGCTATGTCGCGGGCCAGGTGGATGTGCGGGATTTGCTCGCAGGGGTGCCGGGGCTGGCACAGGCCGCGCAGGGGCCGCTGGTCCTGGAGCAGGTAGCGCAAATCGACAGCAAGAACATGGATTTTGCCGTCTGGGCCACGCTGGCGCAGCGCTGCACTGCCTACCTGCAGGACGACAGCGTGCGCGCTGTGGTGATCACGCATGGCACGGACACGCTGGAGGAAACGGCCTGGTTCCTGCACAGCGTGCTCGACGCCCGCAAGCCTGTGGTATTGACTTGCGCCATGAGGCCAGCCACGGCCATTGCACCTGATGGGCCGCAGAACCTGCTCGATGCCATGGCCGTGGCCCATGCGCCGGGGGCACAGGGTGTGCTGGCGGTATGCGCTGGCGCAGTGCATGGCGCGCGGCAGGTGCAGAAAGTGCATCCGTACCGCGTGGATGCCTTTCGCTCGGGTGAAGCCGGGCCCTTGGGCTGGGTGGAGGAAGGGTGCGTGCGATTGGCACAGAATTGGCCTCAAGCGCATGCTGGATGGGCGCAAGGCGCTCTTGAAACCATAGCGTCTGGCGCTCCCTGGCCGCGTGTAGAGATCGTCATGAACTACGCCGGGGCGAGCGGCGCCATGGTCGATGCGCTGGTGCGCGACGGCGTCCATGGTTTGGTGGTGGCCGCCACGGGCAATGGCACCCTGCACCATGCGCTGCAGGCGGCGCTGGAGCGTGCGCAGCAGGCTGGCGTGGCTGTACGCGTGACCACGCGTTGCCCCTTGGGTCAGGTGCTGGCCTTGCCCTGGGCGCAGGCTGCGCTGCCGCTGTCGCCGGGTCTCATTCCGGTCAAGGCCAGGGTGTCCTTGCTGCTGGAGTTGCTGGGCGCTTCGGCCCCTGCGCTTTGAAAACACCAACGCCCCGCATGCGGGGCGTTGCTGGGGATGCGGGCATTGGCCCGCAAGGATTGCCGATCAGTCTGCCAGGGCAGCGAGGGCGCGCGCGGTGATGTCCTCCACGCTGCCCGTGCCGCTGATGGCGCGGTACTTGGGGGCCGCAGCGGGGTCTTGCTTCGCCCAGCCCGAGTAGTAGTCCACCAGGGGGCGCGTCTGGGCGCTGTACACCTCCAGGCGCTTCTTCACGGTTTCTTCCTTGTCGTCGTCGCGCTGGATCAGGGGCTCGCCGGTCTCGTCGTCCTTGCCTTCGACCTTGGGCGGGTTGAACTTGACGTGGTAGGTGCGGCCGCTGCCGGGGTGCGAACGCCGGCCACTCATGCGCTCGATGATGGCGTCGAAGGGCACGTCGATTTCCAGCACGTAGTCGAGCTTGACGCCTGCTTCCTTCATCGCGTCTGCCTGGGGGATGGTGCGCGGGAAACCGTCGAACAGAAAACCGTTGGCGCAATCGGCCTCGGTGATGCGTTCCTTGACCAGACCGATGATGATGTCGTCGCTCACCAGCGCACCCGATTCCATGACGGCCTTGGCCTTGAGCCCCAGGGGGGTTCCGGCCTTGACGGCGGCGCGCAGCATGTCTCCGGTGGAGATTTGCGGGATGCCGTACTTCTTGCAGATGAAGGCGGCTTGCGTGCCCTTGCCGGCGCCGGGGGCGCCCAACAGAATCAGTCTCATGGAATAGTCCTCGAAGTGTGGAAAATCTGTCGGCACTGCGGGCCACGGGACCGCTGCCCCCCGGATGCGGTGCTCTTTTTAGAGCGCGAGGATAGCATGGGCCGCTTGTGTCCCCGCTTACAAATCAGCACCCGCACCGTTCAGGTGCACAGTGCGCGCACGCGCTCCAAGTCTTCGGGGGTGTCCACGCCGGGGCCAGGGGCGGTGGGCGTCACATACACGGCGATGCGGTGGCCATGCCACAGTGCGCGCAACTGCTCCAGCGCCTCGATGACTTCGGTGGGGGCCTGCGGCAGTTCGGGAAAGCGGCGCAGAAAGCCCGCACGGTAGCTGTAGATGCCGACATGGCGCAGCGGCGCAAACCCCGCCAGCGCTGGGTGCTGGGTGCTGCCGTGGTGCCACCAGGGTTGGCCCGCATGGTCCCGGGCAAACGGAATGGGTGCGCGGCTGAAGTAGTGCGCCATGCCTGCTGCGTCGCACACCACCTTGACGATGTTGGGGTTGGAGAGTTCGTTCACCGAGGCCAGCGGATGCGCGGCCGTGCCCATGCTGGCGTGCGGGTGCGTTTGCAGCAACTGGGCCACGGCGCCGATGAGGGCGGGTTCGATCAGTGGTTCGTCGCCCTGCACGTTGACCACCACGTCGTCGCCGTCCAGGCCCAGCAGGGTGCAGGCCTCGGCCAAGCGGTCGCTGCCGCTGGCGTGGTCGGTGCGGGTGAGGACGGCTTCCACTCCGTGCTGGCGGCAGGCGTCGAGGATGCGCGCATCGTCCGCCGCCACGACGGTGCGCTGGGCTCCGCTGGCGGCCGCGCGGCGAGCCACACGCACCACCATGGGCAGGCCTGCAATGTCGGCCAGCGGTTTGTCCGGCAGGCGGCTTGATGCCATGCGTGCCGGGATCAGTACGGCAAAGCCGTGGGTGCTCATTGCTCCAGTTCCTCGTCGGTCAACGGGCGGGCTTCGTTCTCCAGCAGGACGGGGATGCCGTCGCGCACCGGGTAGGCCAGGCGGGCGCTGCGCGAGACGAGTTCCTGGCGCTCCCGGTCGTAGGTGAGGGGGCCTTTGGTGACGGGGCAGACCAGCAGTTCGAGCAGTTTGGAGTCCATGGCGGTGTGGTGTGGGAAAGACGGGAAATCAGGTGCGGGATGATAGCGAGCCCAGTGCAGCCAGCCGGGTTTCAAGCGCCGTGAAAAAGTCTGGGGCAATGTCCACCTGCAGTGGCGCAGCCAGCGCGTCGGGGTGGTGGCGCCAGAGCTTGGTGGCATCCTTTTCGGTGCAAATCAGGGTGTAGCGCTTATCTGACGGGCGCTGAAAGCTATCAAAATCATAGTGATCCGGCAGCGCCAGGGTGCGCTCGGGTGTGAGACCGACCTGTTGCAGCAGCGCAAAGAAATCGCCGGGCCGGGCAATGCCCGCCAGCGCCAGCAGCGGTTGTCCCTGCAAGTCGTGCAGGGGCACCTGGCTTCCGTCGGCACGCAGCGCACAGGTCTCCAGGCACCGTTGCATGGCGAAGCGCGGCGCATCGCCCCCCGCAGGGGCGTCGCCCGCGTGCACCACCAGATCCACAGGCCGTGGCCAGGGTTCGCGCAGCGGGCCTGCGGGCAGCAGCCAGCCGTTGCCTGCGCCATCGCTGTTGAACACGCAGACCTCGATGTCGCGAGCCAGCGCCAGGTGCTGCAGGCCGTCGTCGCACACGATGATGTCGATGTCTGGATGGCTTTGGCGCAGCGCGTGCGCGGCCTCCATGCGCTGGCGCGCTACAAAGACCGGAACCTTGCATTGGCGGGCAATCAGCAGGGGTTCATCGCCCACCTGGCTGGGTGGGCTGTCGGGTAGCACCGCACGGCAGTCGGTGGAGCTGCGCCCGTAGCCGCGCGAAACCACGCCAGGCTTCCAGCCACGGGTCTGCAGGTGGCGCACCACGGCCATCACCACGGGTGTCTTGCCCGCACCGCCCGCCACCACATTGCCCACCACGATGACCGGAACACCCGGATGACCCGAGGGGAGAATGTGCGCCGCATACAAGCCCCGGCGCAGGCGAACGACCAGCCCCATGAGCAGCGACAGGGGCCAGAGCAGGCAGGCCAGCACCCCGCGGCGCTGCCACGCGCGTTGCAGCGCGGGACTGGCGTTGCTGGCCTGGTGCATGGAAGGGCTGCGGTGTTGCCGCAGTGATCGGCGCTGCCTACTTGCCTGCGCCCGCGCGAGCGGAGGACTGCGTGGCAAAGGTGATTTGCGTGAGGCCCACGCGGCGCGCCGCCTCCATCACCGAGATGACTGACTGGTGCGGCGCCAGTGCGTCTGCACTGATGATGACGACCGTGCCCTGGCCCGCCTTGGCGGCGTCGCGCAGTGCGGCGGCAAGGTGATCCACGCTCTTGCCGTCGATGCCGCTCTTGTTGATGGCATAGCGGCCATCGGCGGCCACGGCCACCACCACTTCCTTGGGGTGGTCGCGCTGTTGCTCGGCGTCTGCCACGGGCAGTGTGAGCTGCAGCTCGGTGAACTTGCTGTAGGTGGTGGTCAGCATCAGAAAGATGAGGATCACCAGCAGCACGTCGATGAAGGGGATCAGGTTGATCTCCGGCTCTTCCTTGGCGCGGGGGCGGAAGTTCATGGCGCAGCCTTTGCTGGAGCGGTCACTTCTTGTGGCGCAGCAGGTGGCGCACGAACTGTTCGGATGACAGCTCCAGCGTCAGCAGGTAGGCGTCCACGCGGCTGCGGAAGTAGCGCCAGAAGATCAGCGCCGGAATGGCCACCATCAGGCCAAACGCAGTGTTGTACAGCGCCACCGAAATGCCGTGTGCCAGTTGCGCCGGGTTGCCGCTGCCCATACCGCCCGAGGCGCCGCCTTGGGAACCGAAGATCTCGATCATGCCCACCACGGTGCCCAGCAGGCCCAGCAGCGGCGCCGCCGACGCGATGGTGGCCAGAGCACTGAGGTATTTTTCGAGTCGGTGTGCCACCAGGCGGCCAGCGCCTTCCATGGCGGCGCGCAGATCGGCCTCGGATGTGCGGGGGTTGCTGTTGAGCGTGCGCAGCCCGGTGGCCAGCACCTCGCCCAGCGCCGAGTTCTGTGCCAGCTTGCCCACCACGTCAGGACCAGGGAGGGATTGCGAGGACACGGAAATCGCCTCATCCAGCAACTTGGGCGGGACGATGCGGGCAGATTTGAGGGAGATGAAACGCTCGAAAATCAGGGCCAGGGCCAGAACCGAGCAGGCGATCAAGGGCCAAATGGGCCAGCCTGCGGCTTGTATGATGGACAGCAATTGTCTTGTCTCCGCACGGGGTGGGCAAAAAGCGATTATGGCCCAGCTTTATGGCAATCCTGCCGCCCGGCAGGGCACTGCGATTGCATCTGTTTGTATGCAGGCCTCACCCACAGTTTCTGTGGATAACTTTGTGGAGAAGCCGGGTGCCAGAAGCCGCACAGCGGCGCCACGCCGTGGTTGGAACAAAATGCTGATTTTTTAAGCAGCAAAAAAGTCAATAAAATCAATAACATGCACGAATTCCAGTGTATTTCACCCAGGCGCTGCAAGCAATTGCTTACAACCGTGACGCTTTTGTGCGCTGTGGAATACTGCGGCGCAGCAAGCCCTGCAGGGCGCATGGATACGGGCGATGCTGGCTGAAAACCCACTCCCCACGCCGCGGATCTGGGAGGTGGGTGCGCTGTGCCGCGCCGTGGCAGATGCACTACAGGCGCGCTTCAATCCCGTGGCGGTGCGCGGCGAGATCACCGGCTTTTCACGCGCCGCCAGCGGGCATTGTTACTTTTCTCTCAAGGACGGCCAGGGCCAGATGCGCTGTGCGATGTTCCGGCGTGCTGCCGAGGCGCTGGATTTTGTGCCGCGCGATGGCGAACTCGTCGAGGTGCAGGGCCGCTTGGGCGTGTACGAGGCACGCGGAGACCTGCAACTGGTCGTGGAACAACTGCGCCGCGCAGGGCAGGGCGCCCTGTTCGAGCAGTTCCTGCGGCTCAAGGCCCGGCTGGAAGCCGAGGGTCTGTTCGATCCGGCCCGCAAACGTGCCCTGCCGGCCCTGCCCAGGGGCTTAGGGCTGGTCACTTCCACCGGCGCGGCGGCGCTGCACGACGTGGTGACCGCCTTGCGCCGCCGCGCGCCCTACCTGCCTGTGGTGCTGGTGCCTGCCCAGGTGCAAGGTGCGCAGGCACCAGCCAGCCTGTGTGCGGCGCTCTCGCGCCTGTACCGCCTGGCGCTGGCGGGCGATGTGGCCATCGATGCCATCCTGCTGGTGCGCGGCGGCGGCTCCATCGAGGATCTGTGGGCCTTCAACGACGAGCAGCTGGCGCGCACCATTGTGCAAAGCCCGGTGCCCGTAGTCTGTGGTGTGGGGCACGAAACAGATTTCACCATTGCCGATTTCTGCGCTGACCTGCGCGCACCCACACCCACCGCTGCCGCCGAGCTGGTGGCCCAGCCGCGCGCGGTGTGGCTGGGGGCGCTGGATTTGGTGGCCGAGCGCTTGCAGGACGGCGTGCAGCGCCAGATCGACCTGCGCAGCCAGCGCCTGGACCATCTGGCCCTGCGCCTGGGCCGCCCCTCGGGTGTGGCCGCGCGCGAGCAGCAGCGCCTGTCCGTACTGCAAGGACGCATGCGCCATGTCTTGCTATTGAAATTGCAGCATTTCACGCAGTCCCAGCAAGCGCTGGAGGCTAAATTTACTCAAACCCTGCAGCAACACCTTGCGGCGCAGGGAGAGCGCCTGGAGCGATGCACGCTGCGGCTGGAACTGCTGGCCCCGCAGCGCGTGCTGGAACGCGGCTACGCCATCCTGCACAACGCGCAGGGCCACGCGCTGACCAGCGTGCAGCACATCCGCCAGGGCGAAGCACTGCAAGCCCAGCTTGCCGACGGACGCCTGGAGGCGCAGGTGCAGGCGGTGCAATCCTCGGTTTGATCGGTGCAGCCCCACCGCTTGCGCGGACAAAGCCCTGGGCCTGCAAGGTTCGGGGCTTGTTTCTACAATGGCTTGTTGACCCCAACGGCGTCGGCCCAGGCCGCGCTGCCCCTCCCCCCAGAAGAAAGGACTGCCCCATGGAACACACTTTGCCCGCGCTGCCCTACGCCATCGACGCCCTGGCCCCGCACTACAGCAAGGAGACGCTGGAATACCACCACGGCAAGCACCACAATGCCTACGTGGTGAACCTGAACAACCTGCAAAAGGGCACCGAGTTCGAGTCGATGTCCCTCGAAGACATTGTCAAGAAGTCCAGCGGCGGCATCTACAACAATGCGGCCCAGATCTGGAACCACACCTTCTTCTGGAACTGCATGGCCCCCAACGGCGGCGGCGAACCCACGGGCGCGCTGGCCGCGGCCATCAACGCCAAGTGGGGCAGCTACGCCGCCTTCAAGGAAGCCTTCGTCAAGAGCGCCGTGGGCAACTTCGGCTCCGGCTGGACCTGGCTGGTGAAAAAGGCCGACGGTTCGGTGGACATCGTCAATACCGGCGCCGCCGGTACGCCGCTGACCACCGCCGACAAGGCGCTGCTGACCGTGGACGTGTGGGAGCACGCCTACTACATCGACTACCGCAACCTGCGCCCCAAGTTCGTGGAGACCTTCCTGGACAAGCTCGTCAACTGGAAGTTTGCCGAGGCCAACTTCGCCTGAATCGGTGTTTGCCTGGACGTCTGAAGTGGTCCCAAGGGCCACTTCTCATGGCGCGGCCTTGGCCAGAGTCCGGGGCGTATCTCGCGTTTCAATTTGTCACGCAAATTGCCATTCAGTTGCAAATGAAAAGGGCCGCAAGATGCGGCCCGTGGTTTTTTGGCAATTCGCCCCCGGCTTTATCGGGGAACGAAATAGCCCGTCCAGGTGGTTTTGCTCATGATGAGGCCGGCGTGGGCGGATTCAAACTGGCTGGGGGTGTAGCGCGGGATGGTGGAGGTTGGCGAGATGGCCTCCCGCAGCGCATAGGCTGTGATGATGTACACATGCTTGGCAGAAGGGTTGGGGCCCTGGTAGCCGGTCAAGCCGTTGTAGGTGGAACCCAGGATGACGCCAGGGATGGCGGCCAGGTTTTCGTTCTCGGCGATGTCTTTTTTGGTGGCTGGAAGGTTGAGCACGTTCCAGTGCACGCAGGCAATGTCTGCGGTGCCGCAGGGCGACATTTCGTCGTGCATGATGATGGCCACTGCCTTGGTGCCCGTGGGCACAGAGGCAATACTCAACTGCGGAGAGGTGTTCTTGCCGCCCTTGGCCACGGCCGCGTACTGCAGCGGGATTTCGCCTTGGTCGGTGAACGAGGTGGAGGTGATCTTCAACTGCGGTGCCTCGGGGGTAGAGGTATAGCCCTGATCCTTGTCTCCGCCGCCGCAGGCTGCCAGTGAAAGCGCCAGTCCCATTCCCCACAAGATATTGATCATTTTCATGTGATTGCCTTTTCCCAAAGTTGTTGTGTGCGGTCTGTGTATTGGTCAGACCAAGGCAGTTTAGCTCAATCAATATCGACGCAATGCATGCCAAACGCCCCCGCCTTGCGGTCTGCAAAGAAGCGCAGCAGGGTCTCGCGCACGGTGCGGAAAGCCAGCTCATCCCAGGGGATTTCGGCTTCGGTGAACAGGCGGGCTTCCTGGGTTTCGAAGCCGGGGTTGAAGGCCTCGCTCAGCAAGGTGGCGCGGTAGTACAGGTGGACTTGGCCCACGCGGCGCACATTGAGCACGGCAAACAGCGGGCCCATGGTGATGTGGGCTCCGGCTTCTTCGTCGGTCTCGCGCTCGGCGCCCTGGGCGGTGGTTTCGTTCAGCTCCATAAAGCCTGCGGGCAGGGTCCATTTGCCCCAGCGCGGCTCGATGTTGCGCTTGCACAGCAGCACGCGGCCATCAGGCAGGGCGGGTACGGTGCCCACCACGTTGAGTGGGTTTTCGTAGTGCACGGTGTGGCACTGCGGGCAGATGGCACGGGTGCGGGTGTCGCCGTCGTCGGGCACGCGGTACACCACGGCGGTGCCGCAGGCGCGGCAGTGCTTGATCTGGCTGTGAAAGCCGGTGGGGACGCTGGCGCTGGTCATTGCACGCGCAGGCGCAGGCCTTCCAGTTCGTCGATGCCCGCCTCGATCAGGTCGCCGCGAACCACGGCGCCCACGCCTTCGGGGGTGCCGGTGTAGATCAGGTCGCCGGGTTGCAGCTCCCAGGCGTGGGAGAGGTGCTCTATGGTTTCGGCGATGTTCCAGATGAGCTTGTCGGTGCTGCTGCGCTGGCGGTCTTGGCCATTGACCTGTAGCCAGATGGCGGCCTTGGCAACACCATCTGCCTGTGTGGCGGGCGTGATGGGGCCGATGGGGGCGCTGTGCTCAAAGCCCTTGCCAATGCACCAGGGGCGGCCCTGTTTCTTCATGTCGTTCTGCAGATCGCGCCGGGTCATGTCCAGGCCCACGGCGTAGCCGTACACATGCTGCAGCGCTTGCGCGGCGGGGATGTCGCGCCCGCCCTGGCCGATGGCCACCACCAGTTCCACCTCGTGGTGCAGGTTGGCGGTCAGGCTGGGGTAGGGCAGCAGGCCGGTCTGGTCGGCGTCCACGGGCAGCACGGCGTCGGCGGGCTTGAGGAAGAAGAACGGTGGCTCACGGCCGGTGAAGCCCATCTCCTTGGCGTGATCTTCGTAGTTGCGACCTACGTGTCACATCCCGGACGATCATAGGGCCGCCTCTTGAACAAGTGCGGATGAGAGTGGTGCCACTCCTTCATGGCCTGCATGGGTGTTTTGCTCTTCAAAGCGGACTGGGGTAACTGGTGGTTGTACAGCGCCACATAGCG
>JAKLLE010000136.1 GCA_023150295.1 Giesbergeria sp.
CGCGCGTTCTTGTGCAGGGCGATCATCATGGCGTAGGCACTCCTTCGGATTTGAGTCTCTCTATCACCCCTCGCATCACGGCCCGGGCCATGAACAAGGGGTAGCGTCGAGAGTCTATGCAATCATCCGGGACTCTACAGGTAGCGTCGAGAGTCTATGCAATCATCCGGGACTCTACATATAGGTAGCGAACCAATCGGCCAAAGGCTCGGGCGGTAGGGTCTTGCATGACAGCCTCGGCATCGGCGGGCGTTTTGGCGCTCAATCGCTGGAGCCGAACAGCAGCGATGCCCCGTACGCATTGCGCGGCGCCTCTCGTGTTGCGCGCTCCCTGAACTCCTGCTCGGTTTCGCCGGATTCGCGAATCCATTGCTGCCCCTCGTCCGCCACCAGTGCGGTGCATATCCGCTGAATCTCCTTGTCGAGTTCGCCCGGCTTCACGAATGTGACAAGAGTCACCCTGTCCGGGATGTGCGGGGTATTGGCTTCCAGTGCCTCAAGTCGCTTTTCCAGTGTCGGCATGGCGGTTCTCCAGTGCAGTGATACGTTGGGTAAGTTCGTCAATCTCAGCCACGCGCGCCAGCGTGCCGATGGCACCCAGCAGAGCAGCGCCTTGCCCTGGTGCAAGCTCACCAGCGGCCACGGATGCCAGCACGGCGCGGCCTTGTTCGGTCAGGGTGCCATCAGGCAGGGAAAGCGCTTGCGTGGCCTCCACGGCCTTGATGGGTGGCAATGCGCGTTCAAGCAGCAGGCGGGCGGCTTGCACATCACCAGCCAGGGCGGCACTGGTCAGTGCTATCCAGAATTGCTGGCACGTTGCCTGCAATGGCTGCGCGCATTCGGGCCACTTCACCCGTGCCAGTCGGGCGGCCTTTCGGGTTTCCAGACTGGCCCGGCTTCCATGCAGCGGCGGGCGGTTTTCTTGTTGCCATCGGTGTTCCTTTTCTGCTCAATCAAAGCAGCGATGCCTGGGCGGCGGGTGCACTGGTGCACTGTTCTTGGGTGGTGTCCGACTGCACAGCAGGCCCGGCCTGGTCGCTGTCGAAATCGGCGCACCACTCGCCCGCCAGGTCTAGCAGCGCGTCAAGCTGGGTCGTTTCATAGCTCAGGTCGGCGTGGCGGTGGTCGCTGTGCTGCGCCATCCAATCAGCAAGGGCCTCGATACGGTCATGCAGGCCCACCATGCGGCGCTGCAAGGTGGCGATGGTCTTTGCCGCCTGCTGGTCGCTGGCGATGATGTTGAACTGTTCGCAGACTGCCCGAAGCTGGAACGGATGTACCAGCACCGTGTTGGGCTCGTTGTAGCCGTCCTCCTGCTGGGTCAGCATGATGGCCTTGCCGTGTTCGTCGTTCACTTCTTCAGCGGTCAGGTGGTGGTGGGTCAGTTTGGTGGTGGTCATGGTGGTGTTCAAGCTGCGCAGTGCATTGGTGCACTCAGGCCGATGGCCGGGCCGTTTGCACCGATGTGCCACAGCTTCGCCGGGTTCGCGCCGATGGCCTGCCACAGTCCGGCCAGGGTTTCGTGTGCTGTCTGCTGTGCAGTTGGTGCAGTTGGTGCAGTCCCTTTGCTGCCAGGAGATGGCTTCTCTAGATGGTGTCCGTGTGGCGGTGTAGGCGAACCCTGAAAACTGCCTGTCATTGCACCGTGGGGCGGTGCAGTAGCGGGCCTCTCTACACCGTGGGGCGGTGCAATGGCGGGCATCCCTACACCGTGGGGCGGCCCAAGGCTTGCGTTTTTGTAGGCGCTTCGTGTGAAGTTCGGCAGGGCTTCGGGGTCAAAACCTGGGTGCACATCAAGCGGTGCCCACGTCACTGCATACCAGCTTGCTTTGTTGGGTCTGTGACCTCGGACGGTCTGGTAAAGAAACCCTGCGGCCTCCAGTTCGCGCCGGGCCTTGGTCAAGGTGTCGTTAGAAGTCCATCCCCGTGCGGCCATGCGCTCGCGGGTGAGCAGCAAGCGCCCGTTGTTGTCGCGCACATACTGATGCCCAGCAGGTCGTGGCGCTGGCGCGGGGTCATGCTCGACAGTTCGGCCAGAAACTCGCGCTGCTGGTCGTGGGGCAGTGCCTTTGCCAATGTCTCGCAGTGCTTCATTGCCAGCAGGCCAGCATGTGCAGCCTTGACCAGCTCGGGGCAGCCGTAGCGATGCACGGCAGCAGCTTGAAACAACAGGCGGCGCGAAACGCCTGTGCTGTCTGCCAGTTGCTGCATGGTGGGGTGCACTGGTGCACTCATGCTGCGCCCCCTTCAAACAATCCCTGCTGGCCAGGGTGAATGCGGCGGGCTTTTCGTGCTGCATTTGCGCGCTCTGCTTCGCGTCTTGCCTGTGCGGCATGGGCGCGGCGTGCGTTGCGTGCGGCGCGAACCTTGGTGCACCATTCGCCTGCCCCAGCAGCCATTGCGCGGGCCACGGTTTCGGGTGGCAGGAAGTATTCGGCCACCCACGCCACGCGGCCATCACAACAGCCTGCGGCCTTGTCCACGGCTTCAATCTGCCAGCCGTAGTCTCGGCAAAGGTAGTGCGTTACGGCAGACAGGCGGGTGGTGCTTGCTTCGCCCACAGCGTCCAGACTGGTCAGGCGCTCATAGTTGAGCAGGCGGGCCAGCACCTCGGCGGTGACAGTGTTCAGCTTGGCAGGCAATCCACCTGGGCCGATAATCTGCGCACCTTGCCGGGTGGCGCTCGATACTGCTTTTGTGGTGTCGGGCGTTTTCATTTGCAGCCCTCCACATTTGGTATGTTCGCAATGCCCAGCACCAGCACGGGAACCAGTGCCACGGCAAAGCCACCGGCAGCAGCGTCGAAGTGCTCCAGCTTGTGCAGGGCCTGCAATTTGTCGTGAACGGGGCGCAGTGCATCGGCCTGGGTGCTGCCACGTAGCGCCAGCAGTTCGGCCAGCAGGTCATGACCCAGTTCAGCCCCGGCGCGCTCTGCTGCGCCTGCATCGGCCAGCGCCAGCAGCTTTGCGGCCACATCACGCAGGCCAGCCAGGCCGATGGGAAGGGAAACGGCGGTGCCTTCGCTGGTGCACGCGGTCAGCAGGCCATAGCCCACGGTGATTTCGTGCCCGTCCGGGTGTTGGTAAACGGGGGCCATCATTTACGCCACCCCTAGCGCGGCGCGAATGGCGGCCACAGGCCAGCACAATCTGCCATTGATGCGCACCGGGCGCAGGCCATCGGGGAAGGTTTCAGCGCATGCCCAGCCCCTCAAAGTCTGGGGGCGGCGCAGCAGGTAATGCGCAGCCTGTTCGGTCGGCACCGTGGGGCGGTTGACCAGTTCAAGCGGGGGGAACTGCTGGGGCTCGGATACAGCGCGGCGGGTGTCCGTGCTGTGTTGGGTCGCGGTGGTTTTCATCGGTTTGCACGTCAAAAAGTTGATGTGCAGCGATGATTTTTCGGGGGTGCATGTTTCCCCTACTCTGTCGGCACTAGCGGGCGCTTACCGGCCTTCGCGGGCGCTTACCGGGCGCTTGTCCTCCGTTCGATTGCCTTGCGGATTGCTTCAAGGTTGGCGGTTTTCGTGTCGCCTTTGGCGTCGTAGTAATCAACCCCGTCCGTCAGCACTTTGGCAATTTCGGCGGGTGTTTTAATGCGCCACGCTTCCAGCACATCGCGGGCGCTCGGGCACGGTTTGCCGTCAAGATGCGCAGCGGCCAGCAGCCGATACAAGGGCGCGGTGTAGCCGTTGTATCGGCGGGGCTTGGCAACTGCCCATGCTGGCGCACTGCTAGCGCTGTCCACGACGGGCGCGGACGGCGCGACTGGAGTGGAATTGGACTCCACCGGCCCTAGTGGTGCTGGTATCAACCTCTCGAAGCCCTCCAGCACTAGGCGCGGCGGGACAATGTATGGGTCTGGATGCGGATTGAAATTCAGGATGTGAACGCTTGGGTCGAAACCTTCGGGGTTGCTACGGGCGCGCAAGCTTTCGGGGCCGTACGCTCGGGCATGGGCGGGCTCAAACTCGTCACGCCAGACAAACACCCCTGCGGGCAACTGCGCCAGCGATTCGCGCCGCCATTGCTGCCTTCCCGTTGCGTGGCTGATTTGCTTGGCCTTGATTGAGCTGCCGGTTGCTTCCAGTTCGCAAACAACCCAGCTTGCCCACCAGCGCGGCGGTATTGCCTCTGTGCGGCCATCGGTGTGCAGGCGATGCGCGGTCATGCCGTCAAACGATGGCCAGCGGTCGGAATCCCCGGCCAGAATTAATGTGGAAGACACCCGCCACCGGACGTGCCGACACCTGACCTGAGGCTGGCCAAGGCCGAATGGTCAGCGGGCAAGCGCGTCTCAGGCGGCAGCGGGCGTGGCGATGAAGCCGTGCTTGCGCAGCATTTTGATCCAG
>JAKLLE010000054.1 GCA_023150295.1 Giesbergeria sp.
CGAGGGAGCACTGCGGGTCACCCACGGGGGAATCGATGCGATAGCGCTGCGCATTCTTCCTGACAACCGCAAAGTGCTCAAATATTGAGCACCGAAGTGTTTCCGCCATGTTGCGGTTTTGAATTTTGCAAGTCCCTCCACTACCCACAGGAACACGGCGCCCATTGGCAGGCCTTGCTGGGCGCGCACCCTTTGCTGCAAGGGCCAGGAGCCTTTGGTGAAAACCTCTACACGCGCGGCCTGACTGAAGCCGACGTCTGCCTGGGCGACCGCTGGCGCGTGGGCGATGCGCTGCTGGAAGTGAGCCAGGCCCGCCAGCCCTGCTGGAAGCTCAACGAGCGTTTCGCCCGTGCCGACATGGCGCGCCAGGTGCAGACCAGCCGCCGCACGGGCTGGTACTACCGCGTGCTGCAGGAGGGCGATGTGTGGGCTGGCGCCCCCATGGCGCTGCAGGAGCGGCCTTTCCCGCAATGGACCGTGGCGCGCCTGCTTGATGCCTTGTACGCCCCTGAACTGGATCTTGAGCGCTTGCGCCAGTGGCTTGCGCTGCCCTTGCCGCCCTCGTGGCAGCGGCTTGCCCAGCGGCGCATCGACAGTGGCGTGGTCGAGGACATGGCCCCCCGGCTGGACGGCCCACAGGCAGCCTGAACATCGCTGCTGGCTTATTGCGACAGCACCTCGCGCACGGCGGCCACCTGTCTGCGCGAGACGGCCAGCAGTTCTGCCAGGCCATGCAGGCGCACGGCCCAGACTTCGCCCTCTTCGGGGTCGTGGTGCCGCTCCAGGGCGCGCAGTGCGCGCCGTGCCACCAGCGCATTGCGGTGAATGCGCAGGAAGCGGCCCGGAAAGCGCGACTCCAGCTCGCTGAGCGAACCGTCCAGCACATAGCTGCGCGCCGTGGTGCGCACCGTGACGTACTTCTGCTCGGCCTTGAAGTACATCACTTCGGTCAGCGGAATGCGTTCGGTCCGCCCCCGATCCTGGATGAGCAGCGCCTCTCCCGCATCTTCGTTGCTGGGTGCGGGGGCGGGGGGCGCCGCCAGGGCGGGGCGCTGCGTGCGCTGCACCTTGGCCAGGGCCTGCTGCAGGCGTTCCAGGCGCACGGGTTTGGTCAGGTAGTCGATGGCGTCCAGCTCGAAGGCGCTGACCGCATGGTCGGCATGGGCGGTCACGAACACCACGGCCGGTGGGTGGCTCAGTGCGCGCAGGTTCTGCGCCAGGCACAGGCCGTCCTGCCCCGGCATGTGGATGTCCAGCAGCAGCAGGTCAAAGGCCTGCCCGCCGCTGGGCGACAGCAGGGTCAAGGCTTCCTTGGCGCTGGCCGCTTCGCGCACCATGTGGGGCGGCTGGGCCGCGCCGTCGGCCAGCAGGGTGCGCAGGCGGCTGCGCGCCAGGGTTTCGTCATCGACGACCAGGATGTTCATGGCGTTTCTTGCGAGAAGGACGGGGGGTCGGGGCAGCTTGCTGCGCCTCGGGCGGTGCGGGCAGGGTCAGGCGTACCTGGTACAGGCCGTCCTGCACCCCTGCGCTGAAGTCGGCCTGTACGTCGTGCAGCAGAGACAGGCGGGCGCGCACATTGGCCAGTGCAATGCCGTGGCCACGGGACACATCGCCCTTGCTGGCGCGCTCGTCGGGCAGGGTGTTGGTGATGCGCACCACCACCCGGCTGCCGCGCAGCTCGGTCAGCACGCGCAGCTTGCCGCCCAGGGTGCTGGGCTCCACCCCGTGCTTGACGGCGTTTTCCACCAGCGGCTGCAGCAGCAGCGGCGGCAGCAAGGCGGCGTCTGCGCGCCGGTCGAGCTGCCACTGCACGCGCAGGCGTTCACCAAAGCGCACCTGCTCGATGGCCAGGTAGCGCCGGGCCAGCCGGATCTCTTCGGCCAGGGTCACGGCCTCGCCCTGTTCGACCAGGGCCGAGCGGAACAGGTCGCTCAGGTCTTCGAGCAGCGACTCGGCCTTGGCCGGTTCGTCGCGCACCAGTGCGATAGCGCTGTTGAGTGAGTTGAACAAGAAATGCGGGCGGATGCGTGACTGCAGTTCGGTGAGCCGCGCCGTGGTGGCCGCCGGGGTGCGACCGCGGGCGCGCAGCACCAGCGCCGCCACCAGCAGCGCCGCCAGCAGGGCGCCGCTGGCGGCGCTGGCGATCCAGGGGGCGCGCTCGGCAGTGGCCACCAGCTGTGTGATGGCGCAGGCCCCCAGCCCCGCCAGTGCGCCCAGCAGCACGCCTGCGGTGTACTGGCCATGCGTGCTCAGGCGCTCCAGCCACTGCTTGAGGCTGCAGGCAGCCACCAGCCAGGCCAGTGTGGTGGGCAGCGCCACGCCGGTGAGCAGCGCCATGCGCGCCAGCCAATCGGGCGGCGAATCGGCGCCGAACAGTGCGCCCACCGCAATCACCGTTTCGACAAACAGCACCGCGCGCAGCACCACTCCGGCGTGGCAGGCATCGAACACCAGTGCACGTCCCGCCGTCAGGGCTGGGCGTGCGGCGGTGGGGGAGTGGGGCGGGGTCGATAAAATTTGCGTTTCTTGCATCGTGGCATCCGGGCGTACCGGGTGTCTGTTCCACCGGATTATTGCCCTCCCATGCCCACCAGCCAACCCACCCAGCCTTCCCACAACCAGCTCGACACCAAGGCGCAGGCATGGTCGGCGCTGTTTTCCGAGCCCATGAGCGAGCTGGTCAAGCGCTACACCTCCAGCGTGTTCTTCGACAAGCGCCTGTGGCAGGCCGACATCGCAGGCAGCCTGGCGCACGCCGACATGCTGGCCGCGCAGGGCATCATTGGCCAAGACGACCACGCCGCCATCCAGCGTGGCATGGCCCAGATCACCGCTGAGATCGAGTCCGGCCAGTTCGAGTGGAAGCTCGATCTGGAGGATGTGCACCTGAACATCGAAGCACGCCTCACACAACTGGTGGGCGATGCCGGCAAGCGCCTGCATACTGGCCGCAGCCGCAACGACCAGGTGGCCACCGACGTGCGGCTGTGGCTGCGCGGAGAGATCGACCTGATCGGCGGGCTGCTGACCGACCTGCAGAAGGCGCTGGTGGAGGTGGCAGAAAAGAACGTGGAGGTGATCCTGCCCGGATTCACCCACCTGCAGGTGGCCCAGCCCGTGAGCTTTGCGCACCATTTGCTGGCCTACGTGGAAATGTTTGCGCGCGACGCCGAGCGCATGGCGGATGTACGCCGCCGCACCAACGTACTGCCGCTGGGGTCTGCGGCCCTTGCCGGCACCACCTACCCGCTGAATCGCGAGCGTGTGGCAAAAACCTTGGGCATGGAGGGCGTGTGCCAGAACAGCCTGGATGCGGTGAGCGACCGCGACTTCGCCATTGAGTTCACGGCCGCCGCCAGCCTGTGCATGGTGCACGTGAGCCGCTTGAGTGAAGAACTCATCATCTGGATGAGCCAGAACTTTGGCTTCATCAAGATCGCCGACCGCTTCACTACGGGCAGCTCGATCATGCCGCAGAAGAAGAACCCCGACGTGCCTGAGCTGGCGCGCGGCAAGACCGGCCGCGTGGTCGGCCACCTCATGGGCCTGATCACGCTGATGAAGGGCCAGCCCCTGGCCTACAACAAGGACAACCAGGAAGACAAGGAGCCGCTGTTCGACACCGTGGACACGCTCAAGGACACGTTGCGCATCTTCGCCGAGATGGTGGGCGGCCAGTTCAACCCTGCCACCGGCGCCAAGGAAGGCGGCATCACCGTCAACGCCCAGGCCATGGAGGCTGCTGCGCAAAAGGGCTATGCCACCGCCACCGACCTGGCCGACTACCTGGTCAAAAAAGGCCTGCCCTTCCGCGACGCGCACGAAACCGTGGCCCATGCCGTCAAGGCGGCCCAGTCCCACGCCTGCGACCTGTCCGAGCTGCCGCTGGCCGTGCTGCAGGGCTTCCATGCCAGCATCGACAAGGATGTGTACGAGTGCCTGAGCCTGCGTGGCTCGCTGGGTGCGCGCAACACCCTGGGCGGCACAGCCCCTGCGCAGGTGCGCGTGCAGATTGCACGCCACCAGGCACGGCTGGCCGTCTGAAGCTCTCAAATACCTTCGCCCACCAACAGGTAGGTGGCCGCCCGCCGGGCATCGGCATAGGCTTCCAGGGCCGCGATGGGCAGGGGGCGGCTGAAAAAGTAGCCCTGGTAGGCGTGGCAGCCGTGGCGCGCCAGGAAATCGCGCTGCTCCACGTTTTCCACGCCTTCGGCAATCACGTCCAGCCCCAGGCTTTCTGACAGGGTAATGACCATGCGTGCGATGGCGGCGTCGTTCGCCTCGGTCAGCACGTGGCGGACAAAGCCCTGGTCGATCT
Source organism: Giesbergeria sp. (assembly GCA_023150295.1). Classification (GTDB taxonomy): domain Bacteria; phylum Pseudomonadota; class Gammaproteobacteria; order Burkholderiales; family Burkholderiaceae_C; genus Simplicispira. Next base: position 4,319 of record JAKLLE010000054.1, read on the forward strand.
TGAGCTGGTCCAGCGGCAGGCGCTTCAGATAGGCCAGCGAGGAATACCCCGTTCCAAAGTCGTCGAGCGAAAAACACACGCCCCGCGCCTTGAGTGCGCCCATCTTGGTGACCACATCCTCCACGTTGGTGATCAGGAGGCTCTCGGTCAGCTCCAGCTTGAGCCGCTGGGCCGGGGCGCCGGTCTGCTCCAGCACCCCCAACACCTGTTCCACAAAGCCTGCGTGGTGGAACTGCCGCGCGCTCACGTTCACTGCCATGGTCAGGTGCTGGCGGTCCGTGCGCCGGGCCCAGGCGGCCAGCTGGCGGCAGGCGGTCTCCAGCACCCAGCGCCCCAGCGGCAGGATCAGGCCGGTGTCTTCGGCCAGAGGGATGAAATCGGCTGGCGAAACCATGCCGCGCTGTGGATGCTGCCAGCGCACCAGGGCCTCCACGCCCACCATGGCGTCCGAGCCGTTCACCTGGGGCTGGTAGTGCAGCACGAAGTCCTGGCGCTCCAATGCCTTGCGCAGCTCTTTTTCCAGTGCCACGCGCTCAGCCAGCACGGACTGCATCTGCGGGTCGAAAAAGCACAGCGCATTGCGCCCCGAGGCCTTGGCGCGGTACATGGCCAGGTCGGCCTGCTTGAGCAGGTCTTCCACCGTGCCATGGCCGCCACCGAACAGCGCCACGCCAATGCTGGGCGTGTTGTGGTGCACCGTGCCCTGCAGCGCATAGGGCTCGTTCAGGGCCAGCAGGATCTTGGCGCCCACCGCCTCGGCCTGTTTCAGGGCCTGCAGGGCGTCCGGGCCCAGGCCTTCGAGCATGACGACAAATTCGTCGCCACCGAGCCGCGCCACGGTATCGCCCTCGCTCACGCAGGCCACCAGGCGCTTGCCCACCTGTTGCAGCAGCAGGTCTCCGATGTAGTGACCGCGTGTGTCGTTCAGGCCCTTGAAGTCGTCCAGGTCGATGAAGAACAATGCACCGCGCTGCAGGTTGCGCGCGCTCACGATCAAGGCGTGCTCCAGGCGGTCCAGCAGCAGCCTGCGGTTGGGCAGGCCCGTCAGCGGGTCGGAAAACGCCAGCAACTGGATGCGTTCCTCGTTCTGCTTCTGGTGCGTGATGTCCGAAAACGTGGCCACATAGTGCGTGGGCTGGCCCTGGGCGTCGAGCACGGCCGTGATGGACAGCCACTGCGGGTACACCTCGCCGTTCTTGCGCCGGTTCCACACCTCGCCCTGCCAGCGGCCGTGCTGGCCGATCGTCTCCCACATGCCGCTGTAAAAGCGGCGGTCGTGCCGCCCGGACTGGAGCATGCGCGGTGTCTGGCCGATCACCTCGTCGCGCGTGTAGCCGGTGATGGTGCAGAAGGCACGGTTCACGCCGATGATGGTGCCGTTCTTCTCGGCAATGATCACGCCCTCTGCGCTGTTGTCGAACACCGTGGCCGCCTGGCGCAGGTCGTTCTCCATGCGCTTGCGCTCGGTGATGTCGAGCATCACGCCCACCAGCCCGCCCACGCTGCCGTCGGGGTGGGTGAATGCCGCCTTGTGGAACATCACGTCGTGCAGTTGTCCATCGGCGTGGCGCACCTGGCTTTCGTAGATCTGCTTGCCGGGTTGATCCAGAATTTCGCGGTCGGCCGCCAGGTAGCGGTCGGCCAGTGCTTTGGGCGCAATGTCGTGCGGTGTCTTGCCGATGAGGTCGGAAGCGGGCTTGCCGATGAAGGCCTCAAAGGCACTGTTGCAGCCCAGGTAGCGCGCCTGCGCGTCCTTGTAGAACAGCGGGCTGGGGATGGCCTCGATCAACTGGTGCAGGAAGCTCAATTGGCGCGACAGTTCCTCGGTGCGCTCCTGCACGCGCTGCTCCATTTGCGCGTAGGCCTGTTGCAGTGCGCTGCTGCGTTCTTCCAGCAGCCGCTGGTCGCGCTTGCGCCCGGTCACGTCCTGCAGGGTCTCGATGGCGCCGGTCAACTTGCCACGCGCGTTGCGCAGCGGCGCAGCGGTGATGTGCAGCCAGCGCTCCTCGTGGTCTTGTCCTTTGCCAGGGAGGTGAAGCTCGGCCTCCAGTGCGCCTGCAATCACGGTCGAGTGCGCAAAGCCTGGGTAGTGTGCGCTCAGGGTGTCATCGCTGGCCTGGTCCACCAACAGGTCGGCCAGCGTGGGCCGCTGGCTGGGGTAGAGCGCGCGCCAGACATCGCCGTGGCCGACCACGGCGCTGGCCTCCACGCCGCTCAGGGCCGCGCAGGCGCGGTTCCAGTGGGTGGCGCGGTGCTGCGCGTCGATCACGAAGGTGGCCAGCGGCGTGCCGTCCACGATTTGCGCCAGTTGGCGTTCTCGCTCGTGGATGGCCAGCTCCGCGCGGCGCAACTCCGTCAGGTTGCTACCCATGCCGTGGTAGCCCAGAAAGCGGCCTTGGTCATCAAACCGGGGGGCGCCGCTGACCGAGAAATACTGGATGCTTCCGTCAGCGGCGGTGATTTCGTACTCGAAGCGGCGAAACGGCTCATGCCGCTCATGGCAGGCAATGTGTTCGGCCAGTTGTTCGGCCGATACGCCCTGGATGGGCATGTCCCAGCGCCGCCTGCCTTCGAAGTCCTTGGGATCACGGCGCAGCTTTTCTGTCGAGTGGCCAAAAAAGCGAATGAAACGGAACTCCGCGTCCTGCTCCCAGAACCAGTCGGAAGACAGGTTGGCAAAGTCGGAAATCTGGCGCGTGCGTTCCTGCACCAGCCGTTCGGCGTTGGCGTAGGCCTCGCGCAGTGCGGCGTCTGCGCGGTGCTTTTCGGTGATGTCGGTGTAGGTGGACACCACGCTGCCATCGGCCAGCGGCCGGTCCACAACGGCCATCACCGAGCCCGTGGGGCTGGCGTATTCGAAGTGGTTGGTCTGGCCCTCGCGCACCCGCTCCACACGGCGCGCCACCAGGGACTTCAGTGCCTCGTTGTCCGTGGCCTGGCCTGTGTGCTGGGCGTAGCTGTGCAGCAAGGCCGCCATGGGCTGGCCCAGGCAGGCGGCATCCTGCGGCCAGCCAATCAGCTCCAGGAAACGCTGGTTCCATACCACCAGCCGCAGTTGCGGGTCGAACAGGGTGATGCCCTGGTCGATGTGGTTGACCGCTTCGTGCAGGCGGGCCAGGCTGGTTTCCACGGTCTGGCTCGCCTGGCTCAGCAGCGCGGTCAGATCGCCGGCCCCCTGGCTTTCTTGCGGGGCCAGGGCAGTGGGCTCTTCCTGCCGGATCTGCAGCAGCGAGGTCACGCAAAACCGCACGATCCGCGCCAGTGGCTGCACCACCCCCAGCGTCCCGGCAATGGCAAAGCAGGCCAGGCGCTGGCCTGCCAGGTCGATGCCCATGTTGATGCCCTCGCGCACGGTGGCAGACTGCCGCGCTTCCTCCGCCGTCACGCGGTACTCGTCCATCTCGCCGCGCGCAATGCGCTGGGCAATGGGGTGGATGCTGCCCAGGCGCTGGCGCTCGCTGGACGCCACGATGCGCCCTTGCGCATCCATGAAGCTGCACACCAAGCCCAGCTCTGCGTGCAACAGGTCGCAAAGCTCTTGGGCAAAGGGGGTGTCAAGCGGCATGGGCGAAGCAGAAAATCCTTGCCGCAGGATGGCACAGCGCTGAAGCGCTTGCAAGCCGCGCAGCGGGTAAAAATGGCGGGGTTTTCACTGCCCGCCGGGCGCCGCTGCTGGGCGGCGTGCAAGCCAGGGGTTACTTGAAGAAGTCGCTTTGCTTCATGCCGCTGTCGCCCATCATGAACACCCGGGTGGAGGTGTCTGAGCGCACCAGCTTGGCCTGGCCCCATTCACGCTCGATGTCTTCGGTGAAGCGGGTGCTGAACTCCATGATTGCCCCGCCCATCTTCAGCGTCTTGGTGCCGGTCACGCGGGCGCTCTTGCGGTTGGGCGCAATCTCGATGCTGTCGATCTGCTGGACGTATTCAATGGTCAGCATGCCCCCCATCTTGTCGCCGACCTTCTCGAACGACTCAAAGGCGCTGCGCTGGCTTTGGCAGGTTTGCTCGCGGTTGGCGGTCGATTGCTGGCTGACGCCCATCACCGTCATGCGTTCGGTGCCCACATATTTGCTGCTGATCAGCTTGCAAATGGCCTCGGGGTCCCGCGAGTAGAACGCGTGCGACTCCTGGCGGTAGTAATCACGCACCTGGCTTTCGTTGATTTGCCGCCCGCCCACCTGCGAGTACCAGCCGACACCGATCACTGCCACGACAATGGCAACCTTCTTGAGCATCCGCATCCCTCTCTTGTGTAGTGTTGGGGCGGATTCCAGGCAGGCGCCATGACGGGGCTGCAGGACGTGGTCGGAACAATGTGTAAGCACATGCAACGGCCACATGCCTGCCCAGTGCATTGGGTACGCTTGCGGGTTCTGTTTGTGCGAGGGGGCTCCGTGAAATCCATCCAAAAAAGTCTCTGGCTGCTCGGCCTGCTGGCCGCCAGCAGCGCCCAGGCTTTGCAGATCACCCAGTTCTCGCCGCAGGGCGAGGTGGCGCGGGTGCGCCAGGTGGTGGCCAAGTTCGACAGTGCCGCCGTTACCTTTGGCGATCCCAAGGCCCCGGCGCCGCTGGAGCTGCGTTGCAGCGACGCTCAGGTCAGCAAGGGCACGGGCCGCTGGACCAGCGAGCGCGAATGGGTGTATGACTTCGAGCGCGACCTGCCGCCCGGTGTGCGCTGCACGGCGCACATCAAATCAGACTTCAAATCGGCCTCTGGCGCCCTATTGAAGGGCGCTGGCAGCTATCAATTCAATAGCGGCGGCCCATTTGTGCAAAACCTGCGGCCCGGCACCTACGAGCCCATCGACGAAGAACAATATTTCGTGCTGCAGCTCAACGGCCCGGCCACCCACGAGAGTGTGCTGGCCCATGCGTGGTGCCAGCTCGATGGCGTGGGCGAGCGTGTGCCGCTGCGCCTGGTGGACGGCAAGGAGCGCGCCGACCTGCTCAAGGCCCAGGGCCTGGAGCGCCGCGCGGCGCAGGAGCCGCTGGCGGTGCAGACGCTGGCCTGCGCTCGGCGCTTCACGCCTTCGACCAAGGTGCAGTTGGTGTGGGGCAAGGGGGTGGCCACGCCCAGCGGCGTGCCCAATGCGGTGGAAAAGCGCTTCACCTACCAGGTGCGTGCGCCGTTCACCGCCGAATTCACCTGCGAGCGCGAAAACGCCCAGGCTGCCTGCCTGCCGATCCGCCCGCTCACGGTGACGTTCAGTGCCCCGGTGCCGCGCAAGCTGGCGGCGGGCCTGCGGCTCAAGTCGGCCCAAGAGGTGGTCAAGCCCCGGCTGCAGGAAGACGAGGGCGGCGAGGCGCAAGCACACCAGGCCGACGAGTTGGTGAGCAGCGTGCAGTTTGCCCCGCCCCTGACCGAGAGCACGACCTACGCGCTGGAGTTGCCCAAGGACCTGAAGGACGCCTCGGGCCGGCCCCTGGCCAACGCGCAGAGCTTTCCGCTCAAGGTGGCCACGGGTGGTTTGCCGCCGCTGGCCAAGTTTGCCGCGTCGCCCTTTGGCATCGTCGAGCGCTTTGCCGAAGGCCCGCAGGGCCCGGCGCTGTTTCCCGTCACGCTGCGCAACGTGGAGCCCGACCTGCGCGTGCAGGGGCTGCAGGCGGGCACGGACGCTCAGCCGCCCCGTGGCAAGGTCAGCACGCTGCGGCCCACGCAGGACGCGGACATCATTGCCTGGTTCCACAAGGTGCAGCGCTACGACCGCTTTTTCATCGACCGCAGCCAGGCGCGGCGCGAGGTGAAGGGCGCCCTGCCCAAGGTGCTGGAGCAGGAGGACAAAAGCGTGGTGCAAACGCGCATGCTCTCGCTGCTGGGCGGCCAGCCGGGCGTGCGCGCGCTGGACCTGCCCCGCCCCGACAAGGGCGACAAGCGGCCTTTCGAGGTGGTGGGCATCCCGCTGGCGCCGGGCTTCCACGTGGTCGAGATCGCCTCGCCGCTGCTGGGTGCCTCGCTGCTGGACGAGCGCCATGGCAAAGAGCGCACCATGTACGTGCGCAGCATGGCCCTGGTCACCAACCTGGGCGTGCACTTCAAGCTGGGGCGCGAGAACGCGTTGGTGTGGGTGACCTCGCTCGACCGGGGGCTGCCCGTGGCGGGCGCGCAGGTGCGTGTGTCCGACTGCAGCGGCAAGGAACTGGCCACCGGCACCACAGACGCCCAGGGCCTGGCGCGGATCGAAGGCCTGTCACCCGAGGCGCCTTACTGCGAGAACGGCGGTGACGCTGGCGCCGGCTACTTTGTCAGTGCGCGCCTGCGCGGCACCGACGGTGTGGAGGACATGGCCTTTGCCTGGAGCGAGTGGCAGCGCGGCATCGAGCCCTGGCGCTTCAACCTGCCCACCAGCAGCGGCCCGCAGCCGGATGCGCGTGCGCACACCGTGTTCGACCGCACGCTGCTGCGCGCCGGGGAAACCGTGTCCATGAAGCACCTGCTGCGCACCGAAACGCGCAAGGGCTTTGGCCTGCCCGAGCGCCGGCCGGACACGCTGGTCATCACCCATGTGGGCAGTGGGCAGCAGTACACGCAGCCCTTGCAATGGCGCAAGACCGCCACCGGTGGCCTGAGCGCACACAGCGAATTTGCCGTGCCCCCAGCCGCCAAGCTCGGTGTGTACGAGGTCGAACTGCGCGGCGAGCAGATGGACATGTACCTGACCTCGGGGCGCTTCCGTGTCGAGGAATTCCGCCTGCCGGTGCTGGAAGGGCGTGTGGGCTCGGCCGACAAGGGCCCGCTGGTCAACGTGCGCACGGTGCCTGCCAGCGTGCAGGTCAACTACGTGGCGGGTGGCGCGGCGGCCCAGTTGCCGGTGCGTGTGTCTGCGTTGGTGCGGCCCAAGTGGCTGCAGTTTGGTGACTACGAGGAATTCAGCTTCCGCCCCCCCCGCAACCGCCAGGCTGCCGCAGCTGGCGACGGCGAGGAAGAAGAGGCCGCCAGCCAGGATGCGCGCGTGGTGGCCGACAAGCTTGCGCTCACGCTGGACCGCAATGGTGCAGGCCGCGTCGTGCTGGAAAACTTGCCGCGCGCCCCGGCGGCGCAAGACCTGCTCATCGAAGCCACCTATGCCGACCCCAACGGCGAGGTGCAAACCCTGCGCAGCACCCACACGCTCTGGCCTGCGGGAGTGCTGGCGGGCATCAAGACCGAAGGCTGGGCCTCGGCCAACCAGAAGCTGCGCTTCCAGGCCCTGGCGCTCACCCCCGATGGCAAGCCCGCTGCCGATGTGCCGTTGCAGGTGCAGGCCATCGCACGCATCACCACCAGCAGCCGCAAGCGCATGGTGGGGGGCTTTTACAGCTACGACCATCGTGTCGAGACCAAGGACCTGGGTACCGTCTGCACCGGCCAGAGCGACGCGCGCGGCCTGCTGCTGTGCGAAGCCAAGATCGACCAGAGCGGCGAGGTGGAACTGGTGGCCACGGCACGCGACAAGGCCGGCAACACGGTGGATGCGGCGTCGTCCGTGTGGATCACGCGCCAGGGTGAACTGTGGTTTGGTGGCGAGAACCACGACCGCATCGACCTGCTGCCCGAGAAGAAGAGCTACCAGCCCGGCGAAACCGCGCGCCTGCAGGTGCGCATGCCCTTCCGCTATGCCACGGCGCTGGTGGCGGTGGAGCGCGAAGGCATCATTGCCACCCAGGTCGTCGAGCTGACCGGCAAGGACCCCACGGTGCACCTCAAGATCGAGGACGGATGGGGCCCCAACGTGTACGTCAGCGTGCTGGCCTTGCGCGGCCGATTGCGCGATGTGCCCTGGTACAGCTTCTTCACCTGGGGCTTCAAGGCGCCGCGCGAGTGGTGGAGTGCCTACTGGTACGAGGGCAAGGAATACCAGGCCCCCACGGCGCTGGTGGATCTGTCCAAGCCCGCCTTCCGCCTGGGCGCTGCAGAACTGAAAGTAGGCACCAAAGGCCACCAGATCGAGGTCAAGGTGAGTGCCGACAAGGAAAGCTACCCCGTGCGCGGCAAGGCGCAGGTCACCATCACGGCCACCTTGCCCAACGGCAAGCCCGCAGCCCATGCTGAAGTGGCGCTGGCCGCGGTGGACCAGGCGCTGCTTGAACTCATGCCCAACACCAGTTGGAACCTGCTGGACGCCATGCTGCAGCGCCGCAGCTGGGGCGTGCAGACCTCTACCGCGCAGATGGAAATCATCGGCAGGCGCCACTATGGCCGCAAGGCCGTGCCTGCGGGCGGTGGCGGCGGGCGCGCCCCCACGCGCGAGCTGCTCGACACCCTGCTGCTGTGGGAACCCCAGCTGCAGCTCGACGCCAACGGCCAGGCCAAGGTGACGGTGCCGCTGAACGACGCGCTCACCACCTTCAAGATCGTGGCCGTGGCCGACGCCGCCACCGGCCTGTTCGGCACGGGCGCGACCAGCATCCGCGCCACGCAGGACCTGCAGATCATCAGCGGCCTGCCGCCGCTGGTACGTGAGGGCGACCAGTTCCGCGCCCAGTTCACACTGCGCAACACCACCAAGGCGGCCATGCAGGTGGAAGTGGCACCCCGCGCCACGCTGCTCGAACTCAAGCCCCAGACCGTGGACATCCCCGCAGGCGAGGCGCGCGAGCTGGCCTGGATGGTGACCGCCCCCGAGCAACTGGGCCAGACCCGCGCCCAGGCCCTGCTGTGGGAGGTGGAGGCCAAGGCCCAGGGCGCCGCCGCGCGCGACGCCCGCGATGCCCTGAAGGCCAGCCAGCGCATCATCCCTGCCGTGCCGCTGACGGTGCAGCAGGCCACGCTGGTGCAGGTCGATGGCAGCTACAACCTGCCGGTTCAGCCGCCCGCCGACGCACTGCCCGAGACCGGCGCCAAACGCGGCGGACTCAAGCTCGCGCTGCAATCCAAACTGGCCGAGGGCCTGCCCGGCGTGCGCGACTGGTGGGCGCGCTATCCCTTCGCCTGCCTGGAGCAAAAGACCAGCAAGTCCATCGGCCTGCGCGATGCCAAGCTGTGGCAAACCGTGGTGGCGCAACTGCCCACCTACCTGGACGGCGACGGCCTGGCCCACTACTTCCCGCCGCGCGACGGCGATACCAACCGGGGCAGCGACACGCTCACAGCCTATGTGCTGGCCGCCACGCACGAAGCCGCAGCACTCAACCCCGCCTTTGCCTTGCCCGACGACGTGCGTGCCCCCATGGAGCGCGGACTCACCGCATTCATCGAAGGGCGCATCGAGCGCAGCTTCTGGAGCCCGCGCAAGGACCTGGACATGCGCAAGCTCGCCGCCATCGAGGCGCTGTCGCGCTACGGCAAGGCCCAGGGCCGCATGGTAGGCAGCATCACCGTGGCGCCCAACCAGTGGCCCACGCACAGCGTGATCGACTGGCTCAACATCCTCAAGCGCGTGCCGGACGTGCCCCAGCGCGAACAGCGCCTGCAGGAGGCCCAGCAAATCCTCAAGGCCCGCCTGTCCTACCAGGGCACCAAGCTGCTGTTCAGCACCGAGCAGGACGACTACTGGTGGTGGCTCATGCAGAACGGCGACGTCAACACCGCGCGCCTGCTGCTCGCCGTGATGGACGACCCCACTTGGAAGGACGACATGGGCCGCCTGGCCAACGGCTTCATCAGCCGCCAGCAGGGCGGCGCCTGGCACACCACCACTGCCAACCTGTGGGGCGGCCTGGCGCTGGAGAAATTCAGCGCCAAATTCGAGGCCACCCCGGTGTCTGGCACCACCAAGGCCGCCCTGGGCGGCAGCACGGCCAGCGTGGACTGGAGCAAGGTCGAACGCATCAAGCCCAGCGACGCCAGCGGCGCCGCGCACCAGACCACCTGGTTTGGCGCACCGGCGGCCCCCGGCATGCTGCGCGGCAACGGCATGTTCCTGGCCTGGGGCCCGGGCAAGGACCAACTCTCCGTCACGCACCAGGGGCCGGGCAAGCCCTGGCTCACCGTGCAATCGGTGGCGGCTATCGCGCTCAAGGCACCGTTCAGCGCGGGTTACCGCATCGCCAAGACGGTGACCCCCATCGAGCAGGCCAACAAGGCCCTGCCGCCGGGCCAGTACACCCGTGGCGACGTGCTGCGCGTCACACTGGAAGTCACCAGCCAGACCGACATGACCTGGGTCGCCATCACCGATCCCATTCCCGCAGGCGCCACCATCCTGGGCAGCGGTTTGGGCCGCGACTCCGAGATCGCCACCCAGGGCGAGCGGCGCAGCGGCGCAGGCTGGCCCGCCTTCGAGGAGCGCAGCTTCGAGGCCTTCCGCAGCTACTACGAGTACCTGCCCAAGGGCACGGTGAAGATGGAGTACACCGTGCGGCTGAACAACGTGGGCGACTTCGCGCTGCCCCCCAGCCGCGCCGAGGCCCTGTACGCCCCCGAGATGTTTGGCGAGGTGCCGAATGGGCGGGTGCAGGTGCAGCCACAGTGATGGTGGCGGTCCATGCCGTCGGCATGGGTCTGTGCTGCCCACGCAGGAGAGGCAGTCCACGGCTCGATTTTCAGCGCCATGCGATACTTTGGCCCCTGCGGGAAAGTCCCGATTTTTCATGGGGCGCGCGTGTCTTCTGCAGCTCGGATGTAGGCAGCGTAGCCGAGGATTGCAGGCCCCTCATTGGGGATCCTGTGGTCTTGTGGCTTCGCTTGCTGCCATTCTCCCCTTGAACGGACAGCGGATTGAGCTTCCCATCTGCTGGCAGTACCGCTTCTTCACGTCCAATACGTCCATGAACCTGTTCCTCCGTTCGACCGCAGCACTGCTGTCTGCTCTTTTTCTCGCCGGTGCTGCCGTGGCCAAGCCGCAGGTGGCCACCCTCATCGTCATGCCGCAGGATTTGCGCCAGAACCCGCAAATCATCAGTGACCTCGCTGCCAGGGGCATCAACCACGCCACGGTGTACCTCAACTGGTCCGATGTCGAGGCGCAGGAGGGGCAATTCGATTTCTCTGCCTACGATCCTTACTTTGACCAGCTCACCCAGGGGGGGCTGTCGTTGATCGTCGTGCTCGATATGGGGGGGCGCACTTACTTTGATGCGGGTGGCAAAAGGTACGCTGACCGCACTACCGTGCCCGACTGGCTGTACAAGCAGATGCCCGGCGGCATCATGAAGAACTTCTCGGGTCATTTCACGCCGCAGCCAGATTTTGTGAATCCCACGGTGCGCGATCTCTCGGCAAGGTTCGTGCGCAAGGCTGTGGCGCATATGCAGCAGCGTTACCCTGGCAAGGTACTCGCCTACCCGATTGGTCTGCAGGAAGAGCACGAAATCAAATATGGCCAGACCGGTTACCAGTGGCGCGACTATGCCGACAGCGCGCAGGTGGCCTTCCGTACACAGACTGGCAAGTCGCAGCCCGTGATCAACTACACCAACGATATTTCGTTGGGCTTGCCCCGCGTGGAGCCGCTGCTCTATACCCACAAGCAGTTTCGCGAAGCGCGCCTGAAGGAGGCCACCTGCTTCTACGCCGATGCCATCCGCAGCCAGGGGGGGCGCGCGATGAGCTATTTCGGCGAATTGTTCACCGCCCACGACGCTATCTATGCCACCAGCGTGGCAGAGCAATTGGCCGACTGTTTGGATGTCGCCGTCATCGACTACAACTTCTACGATGGGTACAGCCTGTCTGCCGATGCGCGCGTGCTGCCCATGCTGGCGAACTACATGGCCTCGGTGGGTTACCAGCAGATCATGGTGGGTGCCTACGCCGAGCAGTGGGAGCGATTGAAAAAATCCGCCGAGCTGCTGCCCGTCATCAACCGCACCTTGTCTACGGCGCTGGCGCAGCCCAAGGTGATTGGTTACGAGGTGGGCGGCCTGCAGCGCCAGCTGGACGCACAGCGGGCTGGGACGATCGACCTGGAAAAGCTCCAGTCCCTGCGGGTGCAGCCCGTGGTGCCCGCTACGGCCAGACCAGTACCCCGGCTTGCCATTGGCATCCTTGCTTCCACCACCAACTACTATGTGTGGCACGGTGACCGCAGCGGTGGTGTCAATGCGCACCGCGAGGCCCTGCTCGCCGCCTACGAGGTGCTGAGCGCTCAGCCAGACCTTGCGGTCCATGTCATCGGCGAGAAGAACCTGCGTGAAGACGACCCGTTGCTGCAACGCCTGGACGCCATCTTGGTGCCGCACCAGGCCGCATTGCCCGCGTCCGTCAAGCAACAGCTCAAGGCGTACTGGACGAATGGTGGAACGCTGGTGCAGGACATGCGCCTGGGTGAGTTCGATGAAAACGGCAAGCCGGTCTACGACTGGATGCACGAGGTCTTTGGCATCGAGTCCCTGCACTGGAATCCGCGTGGCGGCATTTTCACCACGGGCGACGGCCAGTTTCTGCGCCTGAAACCATCGCGCAAGCTCTACACCGGCTATGCGGCCATGGTTCCCCGCCCTGGCTACCGCCTGCTGGCGGCCGATATCCTGCGCAAGCGCCAGGGCATCATGGTGCGCGGCCCTCGCACACTGGTGTTTGGCTTTACGCCGCAAATGGTGGATGGCGTGTCACAGGACATGTGGAAAAAAATCTTTGTGCGCGAGATTTTGAATACCGTGCCTTGCGTTGCTGCCGCCAACTGCAAGGCGTCCGTACAAAGCCGCTGATTTTGTCTCCCGGTCTTTTGTGGTGCGCTGGTCAATAGCTGGAATTGGGGCGTGTCTCCTGGCAGCCTTGCCAGCCCACGCCCTGCCCACCTTCGACGAAGTGCGCCGCGCGCACCAGCCCTCCGATGTGCAGGTGCTCTCGCGCGAGGGGGAGGTGCTGCAGCGGCTGCGCACCGATGCGTCGGTGCGCCGGGGGCAGTGGGTGGCTTTGCCGGAGGTGTCGGCGGCGCTGCGCCAGGCTTTGCTGCTGAGCGAGGACCGGCGCTTTTACGAGCACAGCGGGGTGGACTGGCGTGCCGTTTCGGCGGCGGCCTGGGGCAATGTGTGGAACGCGCGCACGCGGGGTGCCAGCACCATCACCATGCAGTTGGCGGGTCTGCTGGACGAAGACTGGAGCCAGGGCCCTGGCGGGCGCAGCGTGGCGCAAAAGCTGGGGCAGACGGTGGCGGCGCAGGTGCTGGAGCGGCGCTGGCGCAAGGACCAGATCCTGGAGGCCTACCTCAACCTCGTGCCCTTTCGCGGTGAGGTGGTGGGCATTGATGCCCTGGCGCGCACGCTGTTTGGCAAGGCCGCGCACGGGCTGGACGCCCAGGAGGCGGCGTTGGCAGCAGCCCTGGTGCGGGCGCCCAATGCGCGCACGGTGCAGGTGGCGCAGCGGGCCTGCGCCGTCTGGCGCGAGATGCAGCGTGCACCGGCGCAGCCGCCGGCGGGTGGCGCCCGCAAGGCGGTTGCAGCGCCCACGCCCACGCAGGCTGATTGCACGGCGCTGGACCTGCTGGCCCATGCCGCGCTGCAGCGCCGCGCCTGGCCCGCCAGCGAAGGCGTGGCCCCGCACGCGGCGCGCCGCGCACTGGGGCAGGCCCAGCAGGGCGGGGCAATGCCCGCTGCGCCGGTGCGCACCACGCTCAGCGCGCCGCTGCAGCGTTTTGCGGCGCAGGCGCTCACCCAGCATCTGCGCGAACTGCAGGGCCGCCAGGTGGAAGACGGTGCCGTGCTGGTGCTGGACAACGCCAGCGGCGAGGTGCTGGCCTGGGTGGGTTCGTCAGGCGCCCTGAGCGGCGCGGCCGAGGTCGATGGTGTGCTGGCGCTGCGCCAGCCGGGCTCCACGCTCAAACCCTTTTTGTACGCGCAGGCGATTGAGCAGAGGCGGCTTACGGCGGCCTCGCTGGTGGAAGACTCGCCCGCGCAGATCGCCACGCCGGGCGGGCTGTACATCCCGCAGAACTACGACCGCCAGTTCAAGGGCTGGGTGTCGGTGCGCACGGCGCTGGCCGCGTCGCTCAACGTGCCTGCGGTGCGAACGCTGGTCATGGTGTCGCCCGATGCGTTTTTTCGGCAACTGCAGGCGCTGGGCCTGCCGCTGCGCGAGAGCGCGGGCTACTACGGCTACAGCCTGGCGTTGGGCAGCAGCGAAACGCCGCTCTTGCAACTGACCAACGCCTACCGCGCGCTGGCCAACGGCGGGCGCCACAGCCCGGTGGCGCCGCTGCTGCGCGCCGAGCGGCCCGCGCGCCCGGCCTTCACCAAGGCCGTGGACGAGGGCGCGGCCTGGATCGTGGGCGATATCCTGGCAGACCCCCTGGCCCGTGCGCGCACCTTCGGCACCGACAGCGTGTTGGCCACCCGCACCTGGTCGGCTGTGAAGACCGGCACCAGCAAGGACATGCGCGACAACTGGGCCATCGGCTGGTCCAGCCGCTATACCGTGGGCGTGTGGGTGGGCAACGCCAGCGGCGCGCCCATGCACGAGGTCAGCGGCACCAGCGGGGCGGCGCCCATCTGGGCCGCACTGATGGCGCACCTGCATGCACGCAGCCCCAGCCGTGCGCCGGCAGCACCCGCAGCATTGGTGCGCCAGCCGGTGCGTTTTGGCGCCGTGCCGGGCGCAGGGGTGCCGCTGGAGGCCGCGCGCGCCGAGTGGTTTATGGCGGGCACGCAGCAATCGTTATTCGCTATCAATATCGTAGCTGATGACGCTTATTTGACGGGCGCTAGAGGCTCATATGGCTCGGATTCTGATATGCCAGGCGCACCCCCTGCCGTGCGCATCGTGGCGCCAGCGCCGGGCAGCATCGTGGCGCTGGATCCCGACATTCCGCCGCAGCACCAGCGCGTGCACTTCATGGCTTCGCCTGCCTCGGCGCCGGGCCTGCGCTGGCGCATGGATGGCAAGCCCCTGGGCCGGGGCGCGCAAGTGGCCTGGCTGCCGTGGCCAGGGCGGCATGTGGTGCAGCTGACCGATGCGCGGGGGCGGGTGCTCGACGAGCTGCGCATCGAGGTGCGGGGCGCAGGGGTTGCCCGGCGCTGACACCCTGGTGTCGGCGCTCTGACAGCGGCGTGCGTCTCGCTACTTCGCCCCTACAATCCAGAGCGCACACCCCACCAACGCGATGCGCCGATTCCTATCCCAACGTCCGATCTGGCTCGCCCTGCTGCTGAGCATGGGGATTGGATCGATGGTGGCGCGCACGGTCTGGACCATGCGCCAGGACGAGTGGGCCTTTGCCGAGCGTAACAACGCCAATCTGGTGAAGGCGCTGGAGCAGTCCCTGGGCTGGACGCTCAGTGCGATGGACCAGTCGCTGCAGGACGTTGCGACCAAGCTGGAACATCCCGAGGTCATGCAACTGCAGCAGGAAGTGCGCAACACGGTGCTTTTTGACCGCCCCCTGCGTGCCGCAGGCATCATGGATGTGTATGTCATCAACAGCCAGGGTGAAATCGTCATCGATTCGGGCGCCATGCCGCCGCGCAAGGCCAACTACGCTGACCGTGACTATTTCCAGGCCTTGATGAGGGGCGAGAAGGAAGGCCTGGTCATCGGGCAGCCCGTCCTGGGAAAGGTCACGCAGACCTGGATGCTGCCGGTGGCACGGGCCTACCGGGGGGAAAACGGGCGTGTGGCTGGGGTGGTGGTCAGCTCCATCCGCCTGGGCTATTTCAACGAGTTGTTCAAATCTCTGGATCTGGGGCCGGGCAGCGGTGTGAACCTGTTCCTCGGTAGTGGCACCATCGTCAGCCGTTATCCCTATGGGGATGACCATGTGGGCAAGTCGCTCGCAGGTACGGCGAACATGGTGCGGTTCTTGGCGGAGCGGTCGGGCAGCTTCGTGGGGGTGGCTGCGCTGGATGGTGTGGAGCGTTTCTATACCTTTCGGCATGTGGGGCCGTATCCCTTGGTGGTGAACGTCGGCCAATCGACCGATGTCATTCTGGCCGACTGGCGCAAGAGCGCCTTGCAGTTGTCCTTTTTTGCCCTGGTGCTCATGGCGGGTTGCATTGGACTGGCCGTCCTGTTCACGCGCGAGCTGGGGCGTCGCCAGCAGGTGGCCAGTCGGCTGCAACAGGCGGAGCATTACCTGCGCACCATTCTCGACAACCTGCCTTCGACCATCAGTTACTGGGACAAGGATCAGCGCAACCGCTTCATCAACAAGACCAGTCTCGACCTGTACGGGCGCACACCAGGGGCTATGCAGGGCAAGACGGCCGTCGAAGTCCTGGGTCCCGATGATTACGCCGTGGTGCAGCCGTATGTGCTGCAGGCGCTTCAAGGCCACCCCCAGATGTTCGAGCGCACCATCACCACGGCATCGGGCGAGGTGCGGCACACCCACATCACGTACACCCCTGATCGCGAGGGGGACGATGGTCCGGTGCGCGGCATGTTTGTGCAGATGACGGACATCACCGAACGCAAGCGCATGGAGGAGGAACTGTTCAGCGAAAAGGAGCGCATGCGCCTGACGCTCCAGTCCATTGGTGATGCAGTGCTGTGTACCGATGCGCAGGGGCGTGTCACCTACATCAACCCTGTGGCCCAGCGAATGTCCGGTTGGCAGGCCTTTGATGCGGCGAACCAGGATGTGGATGTCGTGGCACCGCTGTATCGCAACAATGGCGAGCGCGTGGACCCCAGTCCGGTGCGCCAGGCCCTGGGGTCGGGGAAGCCCTGTGGTCCTACGCGTGGCGTGGTGCTGCACCGCAAGGACGGACATCGCTACGTGGTCGAGGAAACCGCCAGCCCCATCACCGATCGCCACGGGCACCTTAATGGTGCAGTGATGGTGCTGCACGACGTGACCGAGACCATGGCCCTGGCCGAGCGCATGGCCCACCTGGCGCAGTACGACGCGCTGACCGACCTGCCCAACCGTTTGCTGCTGCAGGACCGCGCACGCCAGGCGCTGGCGTTGGCGCGGCGCGAGGGCAAGTCGCTGGCCGTGATGTACATCGACCTGGATGGCTTCAAGGAGGTCAACGACAGTCTGGGCCACGACCTGGGCGACCAATTGCTGGTGCAGTTCGCGCGCCGCATGCAGGCTGCTGTGCGCCAGTCGGACACCGTGTGCCGCCAGGGGGGCGATGAGTTCGTGGTGCTGCTGCCAGGGCTGGATGGGCCGGAGCAGTCTGCCGTGGTGGCGCGCAAGGTGCTGGCCGTGTGCCAGGCACCGTTCGACCTGCAGGGCCGCGAGGCCCGCGTGGGCCTGAGCGCAGGCATGGCCTTGTTCCCCCAGCATGGCAACAGCTTTGAGGAACTGGCGCGCCATGCCGACATGGCCATGTACGCCGCCAAGCGCTCGGGCCGCCTGCAGGTGCGCTGCTTTGCGGGCGCGGGCCAGGACCCGGCGCTGCTGGCCCAGGGCCCCAATGCCGAACCCCATGGGGTTTGATGCTATAAAAATAATAGCTGCTTGCGCTTGTTGGTATTGCCTTGCGGCCATATTTGTTCTTGAATGCAAATTTGGTCCAAGGCGCACAAATATTTTTGATGGCCTGGCGCAGGCAGCCGTCCTACCATTGCGGTCAGCCTGAACCACACACCCAAGGAGATCCGCGTGCCTGACCTGTCCACCATCACCTGCATCGAAGACCTGCACCGCATTTACCGGCGCCGGGTGCCGCGCATGTTTCGCGACTACTGCGACTCGGGGTCGTGGACAGAAGGCACCTACCGCGCCAACGAGGAAGACTTCCAGAAGATCAAGCTGCGCCAGCGTGTGGCCGTCAACATGACCGGGCGCACCACGCGCACCACCATGGTGGGCCAGGAGGTGGCCATGCCCGTGGCGCTGGCGCCCACGGGCCTGACCGGCATGCAGCACGCCGATGGCGAAATCCTGGCGGCGCGTGCGGCCAAGGCCTTTGGCGTGCCCTTCACGCTCTCGACCATGAGCATCTGCTCCATCGAGGACGTGGCCCAGCACGCAGGCCCTGGCTTCTGGTTCCAACTCTATGTGATGCGCGACCGCGACTACATCGAGCGCCTGATCGACCGCGCCAAGGCCGCTGGCTGCTCTGCCCTGCAGCTCACGCTGGACCTGCAGATCCTGGGCCAGCGCCACAAGGACATCAAGAACGGCCTCTCGTCGCCCCCCAAGCCCACCATCGCCAACCTCATCAACCTGGCCACCAAGCCGCACTGGTGCCTGGGCATGCTGGGCACCCGCCGCCGCAGCTTTGGCAACATCGTGGGCCATGCCAAGGGCGTGGGCGACATGTCCTCGCTCTCGTCGTGGACGGTGGAGCAGTTCGACCCCGAACTCAACTGGGGCGATGTGGAATGGATCAAGAAGCGCTGGGGCGGCAAGCTGATCATCAAGGGCATCATGGAAGCCGAGGACGCGCGCCTGGCCGTGGACAGCGGCGCCGACGCGCTCATCGTCAGCAACCACGGCGGGCGCCAGCTCGACGGTGCGCCTTCGTCCATCCACGCACTGCCCGCCATTGCGCAGGCCGTGGGCAAGGACATCGAGGTCTGGATGGACGGCGGCATCCGCAGCGGGCAGGACGTGCTCAAGGCCCGCGCGCTGGGTGCGCGGGGCACCATGATCGGCCGGGCCTTCCTCTATGGCCTGGGCGCCTACGGCGAACTGGGCGTGACGCGCGTGCTGGAGATCATCCGCAAGGAGCTGGACCTGACCATGGCCTTCTGCGGCCGCACGAACATCGACAAGGTCGACAGCTCGATCCTCCTGCCGGGCACCTATCCCCAGCCCTGAGCCAGGTTCTGTGCCGCCAGTGCCCTGGCGGCGCGGGTTTTCCATGGGCGGATGCCGGTTGCGGCCCTCTGCAAGCTCCTCTATGCTGGCGCGTCGATCCCGACGTTCGGCGCGATCCAAGGAGCATGGCCATGCAGATGAACCTACCGGTGACGCAGCAGGAATACGACTGGAGCGCCGATCGCATGATCGTCTCCGCCACCGACACCAAGGGCTACATCACCCACTGCAACGACACCTTTGTCGAGGTCAGCGGCTACCGCTTTGAAGAGCTGATGGGCGCCAACCACAACATCCTGCGCCACCCGGACGTTCCGGCGCTGGCCTTCAAGGACCTGTGGCGCACCATTGGCCGGGGCCGGCAGTGGACGGGCGTGGTCAAGAACCGGCGCAAGAACGGCGACCACTACTGGGTGGTGGCCAATGTCACGCCCATCATGCGCAACGGCAAGCCTGTGGGCTACCTGTCGGTGCGCACCAAGCCCAGCCGCGCAGAAATCCAGGCCGCAGAGGCGCTGTACCAGGCCGTCAACAGCGTGCAGGACCCTGCGCAACTTCCTGTGGCGCTGCGTGGTGGTGTGCTTTGGAAAAAAGGCCTTGCCGGGCTGGCCCAGCGGCTGGCGCAGGCCAGCGTCAGCCACCGCCTGGCCGCAGGCTTGGCCCTGCTGTCGGTGTTGGGCGTGCTGCCCCTGTTCAGCGGCCTGCAGGGCTTTGCCCTGGTGGCGGCGGTGTGGCTGAGCCTGGCGGCGGGCGGGGCCGTGCTGGCGTGGTGGTTCCACCAGCACCTGGTGCGTGGCATGGACACCTTGCGTGCCTTTGCCGATGACCTGGCCGGCTGCAACCTCACCTCGCCCGCCCCCACGGGTTTTGTGCCGCCGCTGAGCACCATGCTGCGCAGCCTGCAGCAGATCCAGATCGCGCTGCAGGGGGTGGTGGGTGACGTCAAATCCGAGATCGGGCGCTTCACGCGCACGGCGGGCGAAATCACCGAAGGGGCCATGACCCTGTCCCAGCGCACCGAAGCCCAGGCCGCGCAACTGCAGGACACGGCCGCCAGCATGGGCCAGATGGCGCAGTCGGTGCACCACGCCACCGAGACCATGGACCGCATCGCCCAGCAAAGCCAGCACAGCAACGAAGCGGCAGACCAGGGCGTGCAGGCCATGCGCAAGGTCGAGACCTTCATGCACGAGCTGACGCAGTCCTCGCGGCAGATGAACGAGATCATCTCGGTGATCGAGAACATTGCTTTTCAGACCAACCTGCTGGCGCTCAATGCTGCTGTGGAGGCCGCCCGCGCGGGCGAGCAAGGCCGGGGTTTTGCCGTGGTGGCCGCCGAAGTGCGCGGCCTCGCACAACGCAGCGCCACGGCGGCACGCGAGATCCGCGAGCTCATTGCACGCAGCAATGGCCAGATCGAGCAGGGCTCGGCCATCATGCACCGGGCGGTCGAGACGGTGCAGCGCGTCTCCAGCAGCGTGCAGGAGGTGACCCAGCTCATCGCCGACTTCGACACCGACAGCCACACCCAGGACGAAGGCATTGCCAAGGTCAACCAGGTGGTGGCGCAGCTCGACACCCTGACCCAGCAGAACGCGGCGCTGGCCGAAGAGTCCGCCGCGTCGGCCGAGATGCTCCAATCCGGCGCACTGGGGTTGCACCGCTCGGTGGATGTGTTCCACACGCGCTGAGGCCGTGCGACGCTTTGAGATGAAACAATGGCGGCCGTGACCGCCACCAACCACTCCCTGCCGCGCCGCATTGCCCACCTGGACATGGACGCCTTCTATGCCAGCGTGGAGCTGCTGCGCTACCCGCAGTTGCAGGGCCTGCCCGTGGTCATTGGCGGGGGGCGGCGCGACTGCGACCAGCGCATCACCACCGAGGGTTCGGGCCTGCCGCTGCACGAGATCGCGCTGGCAGACTTTCCTCGGCTGCAGGATTACACCGGGCGCGGCGTCATCACCACCGCCACCTACGCGGCGCGCGCTTTTGGTGTGGGTTCGGCCATGGGTCTGATGAAGGCTGCGCGCCTGTGCCCGCAGGCCATTTTGCTGCCGGTGGACTTTGACGAGTACCGGCGCTATTCGCGCCGCTTCAAGCAGGTCATCACCGACATCGCCCCCGTCATGGAAGACCGGGGGGTGGACGAGGTCTACATCGACTTCACCCGCGTGCCCGGCGGCCAGCGCGAGGGCGGGCGCGTGCTGGCGCGGCTGATCCAAAAAGCCATTTTTGATGCCACGGGTCTGACCTGCTCCATTGGCGTGGCGCCCAACAAGCTGCTGGCCAAGATGGCAAGCGAATTTCACAAGCCCAAGGGCATTTCCATCGTGCACGAGGCCGACCTGCAACCGCTGGTCTGGCCGCTGGCCTGCCGCAAGATCAACGGCATTGGCCCCAAGGCCGATGCCAAGCTGGCGGCCCACGGCATCCACACCATCGGCGAGCTGGCCGCGCGATCGCGCGCCTGGCTGGTGCAGCACTTTGGCAAGGCCACGGGGGCCTGGCTGCACGATGCCGCCTGGGGGCGCGACGAGCGCCCGGTGGTGACTGAAAGCGAGCCCGTGAGCATCAGCCGCGAAACCACCTTCGAGCGCGACCTGCACGCCGTGCACGACCGCGCCGAGCTGGGCCGCATCTTCACCGCCTTGTGCGAGCAGGTGGCGCAGGACCTGCAGCGCAAGGGCTATGCGGGCCGCACCATCGGCATCAAGCTGCGCTATGCGGACTTTCGCGGCGCCACGCGCGACCAGACCATTGCCCAGGCCACGCAGGACGCCGCCATGCTGCGCCGCGTGGCGGGCCAGTGCCTCAAGCGCGTGCCGCTGCAACAGCGCCTGCGCCTGCTGGGTGTGCGTGTGGCCTCGCTGGTGCCGGTGGCCGAGGTGGCTTTGCACCCTGCCGCTGCGCACTCCCCCGGCCCGGCGCAGGGAGACACGCTGGGGCTTTTCTGACAATCAGGAGGGACTTGCAGAATTCCTCAACCCAGCCGAATTTGCCTCTGCGTGAGGCGCAAAAAAAGTTGCGGGCACCGCCCAAAAGGCTGGAAGATCAGGGTATCGAAGTCTGAACTTGGTGCCCGCCCATGAATACTACCC
>JAKLLE010000055.1 GCA_023150295.1 Giesbergeria sp.
CGCTATGTGGCGCTGTACAACCACCAGTTACCCCAGTCCGCTTTGAAGAGCAAAACACCCATGCAGGCCATGAAGGAGTGGCACCACTCTCATCCGCACTTGTTCAAGAGGCGGCCCTATGATCGTCCGGGATGTGACAGGTAGCCAAAGCTGGCCAGCACCTCCGAAAAACGCTGGCAGATGGCGTCCAGCTCCGGCGGCGCGGCATAGCCATCGCGCAGCACCAGGCCGTTGTCCTGGTCGGTCTTGAGGAGTTGCTCGCCGCGCCCCTCGCTGCCCATGACGAACAGGCAGCTGTTGTCCACCAGGTCGGCGGGCGCCACCATGGACCAGGCGTGCTCGAACAGGTGCGCGTTGAGCTGCTGCACCAGCTTGGCCATCAGCCCGATGCGCGTACCCCCGCGCTGCAGCGCGGCGAGCAGCCGTGTGATCTGGGCGGCCGCCTGCGCCAGCGCGGGCAGGTCCTGCGCATGCTCGATCTGCACCGTGATGACGTGCGAATGGTTGGCCAGAAAGCTGAACAGATCCAGCGCCTCCAGCACGCCGCGCACGGCGCCAGAGTCCTCCAGCACCACCAGCCGGTGCACACGCTTGCGCAGCAGCAGCACCATGGCATCGCCCAGCGAATCGGACGCATGCACGGTGACGACCGGTGTGCTCGCCAGCGCACCCACGGTCAGCTGGTTCAGCGGCCTGCCGTCAAGGATGGCGCGCTGCAGATCGGTGTGGGTGAAGATGCCCAGAGCGCCGTCCGCCAGCCCGGTGACCAGCACGTTCTTGACCCGCTGCGCCTGCAGCAGGCGCACCACGGTGAGGATGTCGGTATCTGCATCCACCACGGGGGCTGGGCGCAGAAAGGCCTGCTCCACGCGCGCCATGGTGAGCGATTGCAGCTCATGCTGCCCTGCCCTGCGTGCCAGGGCACTGAGCTTCTGGCCCAGGTCGGAAAACAGCAAGGCGCCAAAGGTGGTGTTGCAGGCGATGAGTTCGTTCACCGCCTCGCGCGCCAGTTGGTAGGCCACCACTTCCTCGGTGGCCACAAAGCGGCTGTGCAGGCGGCCGGTCATCAGGCCACAGCCATCAAAGCTGTCCTCGGGCCCGTAGGTGGCCAAGACCTCTTCACCCTCGGTCTGGGTAACGTAGCCCTTGATGATGACGAACAGGTGGGTAGGAGCGCTGCCCGCATCGAGCACCACCGCGCCTTCGGGGAAGTAGGCGATGTCCACGCTGGCGCGCACCAGGCGCTGCTCGTCGGGGGTGAGGCAATCGAAGGGGGATGCGTTGAAAGGAAAGGCGCTGGGCATGAAGGATGGGGCGGCCGCCATGGCACGCCCCTGCATTCAAACCGGCAGGCCTTGCGCCACGCTTGCAGCGGACTCCCAGCCTTGGTCGAACCAGGCGTCGCCCTCCAAGTAGGCGCGCAGCATGGGCAGGCTGTCGTAGCCCCAGAAGACCTTGCCATCCACCTCCAGCGCCGGTACACCGAACACGCCGCGCGCCATGGCGGCCTCGGTGTTGGCGCGCAGCAGCGCCTTGGCGCGGGCGCCATCCTCATCGCCCGGCTTGCGCTGGGGCTCCAGTTCGGCAGCGAGCTGCGCAAGCCGCTCGGCATCGAGCGCATCCTGCCCGCCCTGCCAGACATGGCGGAACACCGTGCCGGTGACAAAGCGGTTGATGCTGCCGTCTGTGCTGCAGGCCAGGGCCAGGCGCAGCAGGGGCAGCGGGTTGAACGGGTGGCGCGCCGGCATGGCCAGCGGCACGCCCAGCGAATGGCCGAGCCAGACGGCATGGCGGTAGGTCCAGTCGCGCTTGGGCACGATGCCCGCCGGCCCCGGGTTGCCATGCTGCTTGAGCAGCGCGCCCAGCAGCACCGGCCGGTATTCCACGCTGTGGCTCAGGCCCTCCAGCACCTCTGGCAGGCGCTCGAAGGCCAGCCAGGCGTAAGGCGAAACGAAGTCCAGGTGAAAGACGATGTGCTTCATGGCAGCTCCTTGGTGGGGACGTCAGGGTGGGGGGGCTTCAGGGTGGAAAAGCCATCCCGGCGCGCTGCGCCAGCGCAGCCCAGATGGCCAGGCGCTCGGCGCTGTCGGCCTGGGCCCAGGCGCGGATCTCGGGAATGGTGCGAAAGCACCCCACGCAGTGGCTGCGGTCCTCGGACATGCGGCAGACCGAAATGCATGGCGAGGGAATGACCTCGTCGGAATTGGGATCAAAATAGCCCGCTTCGCCCAACAGACGGGCGCGAGCAGCTATACCTTCGATAGCACTCATAGGGCAGCAGGCTCCTGCACCACATCGACCACGGGTGCGCCAGTGAGCCGCTCCAGGTCGGCGGGGTGGAGCGGAAACACGCCGTGCGGGTGCCCTGCGGCGGCCCAGACCACATCGAAGCGCAGCAGGTCGCGGTCGATCAGCGTGACCGGCGGCGTGGCATGCCCCACGGGCGACACGCCGCCAATAGAGAACCCCGTGCGTTCCTTGACGAACTCGGCATCGGCGCGGCCGATCTTGCCGACCAGCGCGGCCACCTTTTTCTCGTCCACCCGCCGGTCGCCCGAGGTGATGACGAGCACCGCCGCGTCGTCCTGCTTGCGCCGGAAGATGATGCTCTTGGCAATCTGGCCCAGTTGCACGCCCAGCGCATCGGCGGCCTGCTGCGCGGTGCGCGCCGCGTCGTCCAGCATGTGCGGGCCATGGGGATGGCCCAGCGCCTGCAGCACCTGGGCCACGCGCTGCACACCGGGCGGCAGCGCATCAAGGGGAGAAACAGCTTCAGTCATCATCTTCCGATGGTAGCGGCGGCGGCACCTGCGCGCTGGCGCCAGGGCTCTCAGGCCCGCTTGTTCAGCAAGGCCACCGCCGTGCGCGAGTTGGGCTTGCGGCCCAGGAAGTCGCTGATGTAGGCGCCTGCATCCACCAACTTATCGAGGTCGATGCCGGTCTCGATGCCCATACCGCGCAGCATGAACACCAGGTCTTCGGTCGCCACGTTGCCCGTGGCGCCCTTGGCGTAGGGGCAGCCGCCCAGGCCCGCCACCGAGGCCTGGTAGTTCCACACGCCCAGCTCCAGCGCCGCCAAGGTGTTGGACAGCGCCTGGCCATAGGTGTCGTGGAAATGGCCCGAAACCTCATCCAGCCCATAGTGCTTCAGCGCCGCCTCGATGGCGCGCTGCACCGTGCGCGGCGTGCCCACGCCGATGGTGTCGGCCACGTCCACGCGCTGCACGCCAATGCCCTTCATCAGCCCGGCGAGGTAGGCCACCTGCTGAGGGGCAATGCCGCCCTCGTACGGGCAGCCCACGGTGCAGCTCATGGCGCCGCGCACGCGGATGCCCGCCGCCAGCGCGGCCTGCACCACGGGCGCAAAGCGCTCGATGCTCTCGGCAATGCTGCAGTTGATGTTCTTGCGGCTGAAGGCCTCGCTGGCGGAGCCGAACACCACGATTTCATCGGGCTGCGTCTTCACCGCCGCCTCGTAGCCTTGCAGGTTGGGCGTGAGTACGGAGTAGCGCACACCCGCCTTGCGCGCGATGCCGGCCATCACCTCGGCGTTGTCAGCCATCTGCGGCACCCACTTGGGGCTGACGAAGCTGGTGACCTCGATCTCCTGCAGGCCAGCGTCCTGCAGGCGCTGCACCAGGCTGATCTTGACTGCGGCAGGAACTGGAGTCTTTTCGTTCTGCAGCCCGTCGCGCGGGCCGACGTCGATGATCTGGACGCGGGAGGGGATGCTCATGGGGGATGTCCTTGTGAAAGAAGTGCTGTCAGTAGCCGCGGGCCGGATCCACCACACCAGCAATGGCCTCGCCGCGCTTGAGCGCAACGATCTTGCCCGCCATCTGGGCAATGCTCTCACCCAGCAGCGTGCGCGCCGAAGTGTGGGGCGTGAGGGTGATGCGCGGGTGGTTCCAGAACGGGTGGCCCACGGGCAGTGGCTCGGTGCGGAACACGTCCAGCGTGGCACCCGAGAGGTGACCGCTCTCCAGCAGCGCCAGCAGGTCGTCCTCGACCAAGTGCGCGCCGCGCGCGACGTTGACGAGGTAGCCGCCCGACTGCAGGCGCGCGAGGGTGTCACGGTTGAGGATGTTCTCCGTCTCGGGCGTGAGCGGCAGCAGGTTGACCAGCACGCGGCTGGCGGCCAGGAAGTCGTGCAAGCCCTCCGGCCCGCTGAAGGCTCGAATGCCGTCGATGGCCTTGGGCGAGCGGCTCCAGCCGTTCACCGGAAATTCAAACTGCGCCAGCGACCTGGCCACGCGCTCGCCGAGCACGCCCAGGCCCATGACGCCGACCGCAAACGCCGAGCGTTCCAGCGGTCGGCGAGCAACCCAGCGGCCTGCACGCATGTCGGCCTCACACTGGTCGAACGCACGGAAGTGGCGGATGACAGCCTGGCACACGTATTCGGCCATCTGCACGGCCATGCCCGCATCGTCCAGGCGCACCACCAGCGCCTGGGGCGGCAGGCGCAGTTTGAGCAGCGCATCCACCCCCGCGCCGATGTTGAACAGGGCCTTGAGGCCCGGCTGCTCGTCCAGAAACTGCTGGGGCGGCGCCCAGACCACGGCGTAGTCGGCCTGGGGTGCGCCGCTGTGCCATGCGCTGATGCGGGCCTGGGGCAGTGCGGCGCGCAGCCCATCGAGCCAGGGTTCGATGGCGGTGTGGCTGCAGCAAAGGGTGATGTCCATGGCTGCCCTTCAGTGTGCGTCTGCCGTAGCGCGGCTCAGGCGGCGGCCAGCTTGAGCAGCTCGGCCCCTTCGGCGACCTGGTCGCCAGGCGCGTAGAGCAGTTCCTGCACCACGCCGTCGGCGGGCGCGGCGATGGTGTGCTCCATCTTCATGGCCTCCATCACGGCCAGGGGTTGGCCCTTGGTGACTGCATCGCCCGCCTGCACGGCAAACGACACCACCTTGCCGGGCATGGGGGCCGTGAGGCGCCCGCCTTCGGACTGCTCCTCGCCCGCGTGGGCCAGCAGGTCGATGGAGACGATCTGCGTTGCGCCCTGCGGGGTGAACACATGGTCGGTCTCGCCCAGCGCATACACCGCCGCGCGTGTGTGCAGGCCGGCAAACTGCAGCTCCAGGCCCTGCGCACCGCCCTGGAATGTCAGTGCACCGCTGACGGCCTGTGCGCCCTCGCCCACTGCCAGGTGCAAGCCGCCGTCGTGCTGGTAGGTGAGCCGCGCGGGTACCTGCGCGGCGCCAAATTCAAAGGCAAAGCGTCGCTCGGTCAGCCCGTGCGAGCGCCAGCCGTCGCGGCGGCTGAAGGGGTCGGCGCCCTCGCTGGCGCGCTCACGCAGCAAGGTGTGGGCCACGGCAGCGGCGGCGGCCAGCGGCAGGCCCACACGCTCCTGCTGGAACAGGTGCGCCTGCTCGCGCGGGATCAGTGCCGTGTCCAGCCGCGCCTGGACAAACGATTCGGTGCGTGCCACCAAGCGCAGGAACTGCACGTTGGTGGCCAGACCGACGATGTGCGTCTGAGCCAGTGCCTCGTCCAGCCGCGCCAGCGCCTGTTCGCGCGTGTCGCCATGCACGATGAGCTTGGCCACCATGGAGTCGTAGAAGGGGCTGATGGCATCGCCCTCGCGCACGCCGTCGTCCACGCGCACCGCGACGCCTGTGCCGCTCAGGTTCGCGCGTTCAAAGCTGGTGCACGCAGGCTTGCGGTACACCGCCAGTTGGCCGGTGGCAGGCAGGAACTGGTTGTCGGGGTTTTCTGCGCAGATGCGCGCCTCGATGGCGTGGCCGTGGATGCGCAGGTCCTCCTGCGCCAGCGGCAGCGGCTCGCCCGAGGCCACGCGCAGTTGCCATTCCACCAGGTCCAGGCCGGTGATGGCTTCGGTGACCGGGTGCTCCACCTGCAGGCGCGTGTTCATTTCCATGAAGTAGAACTTCATCTCGTCGGGGCGCTCGTAGCCACCGGGCTGCTCCACGATGAACTCCACCGTGCCCGCGCCCACGTAGTGCACGGCGCGCGCGGCAGCCACGGCGGCCTCGCCCATCTGGCGGCGCAGCGATTCGGTCATGCCGGGGGCCGGGGCTTCTTCCAACACCTTCTGGTGGCGGCGCTGCACCGAGCAGTCGCGCTCGAACAGGTACACGCAGTTGCCGTGCGTGTCGCCAAACACCTGGATTTCGATGTGGCGCGGGCGCTGCACGTACTTTTCGATCAGCACGGCGTCGTCGCCAAAGCTGTTGATCGCCTCGCGCTTGCAGCTTGCCAGGGCGGCGTCAAAGTCCTCGGTGCGCTCCACGGCGCGCATGCCCTTGCCGCCGCCACCTGCGCTGGCCTTGATGAGCACGGGGTAGCCAATGCGGTCGGCCTCGGCCTTGAGCAGTGCTGCGTCCTGGTTGGCGCCGTGGTAGCCCGGCACCAGGGGCACGTTGGCGGCTTCCATCAGGCGCTTGGATTCGGCCTTGAGGCCCATGTCCTTGATGGCCGACGCGGGCGGGCCAATGAACACCAGCCCCGCCGCCTGGCAGGCCTGGGCAAAGTCCTCGTTCTCGCTCAAGAAGCCGTAGCCGGGGTGGATGGCCTGCGCCCCCGTGGCCTTGGCGGCCTCGATGATGCGCTCCCAGCGCAGGTAGCTTTCCTTGGGGCTGCTGGCGCCGATGTGCACGGCCTCGTCACACGCCGCCACATGCTTGGCGCGCGCATCGGCGTCGGAATACACGGCGACAGTCTTGACGCCCATGCGGCGCGCCGTGGCGGCCACTCGGCAGGCGATCTCGCCGCGGTTTGCAATGAGTATCTTGTTGAACATTTTTAAGCCACCTTGGCAGAGCCAGATAAGAAAGAGGACAGGCGCCACAGCACCGCACGCAGAAACTTGAACAGCACCACCAGCAGCAGCACCGACACGGCCACCATCACCACCAGCGCTACACCAAAGGCCACCGGGTACTGCGTAGCCAACCACACCACAGCCACGACCAGGCCGTCTTCGAAGAACGACAGGCCCCAGTTCGAGAACGGTTCAGGCGACGTATTGACGGCAGCCCGCGTGGTCATCTTGGTAGCCAGCGCCGTGGCCGACAGCGAGCCGCCCAGCAGCCCCGCCAGCACAGCCATGGTGGCGTTGTCGGCGCCAAACACGCCAAAGGCCAGGGCCGCGCCTGCAGGCACACGGATGAAAGCGTGCACGGCGTCCCAGGCGCTGTCCAACCACGGCACCTTGTCGGCAAAAAACTCCACCATCAGCAGCACACCGCTCACCATCAGCACCAGCGGGTTCTGCAGCACGGCCAGGCCGGGCGGCAGCGGCATCCAGCCCAGCACACCCATCATGCCGACCAGGAACACCACGGCATACAAACGAAAGCCGCTGGCCCAGCCCAGCGCTGCCGCCAGGGCCAGCAGGCTTGGCATGTCGAGTTGGGCGGTCGCCGAGGCAGCCGCATCGCCCACAGCACGTGCAGTGCCGCCATCCACATGCAGCCCCAACGTGTGGAGCCACTGCACGATGTCGAACCAGAGGGCGTCCATGGCCAGCGTGTACCGATCAGCCCAACCAATAGGGCTTGCGCTTGTTGAGGAAAGACTGCACGCCCTCGCGGCCCTCGTCGCTGGCACGGATGTCGGCAATGCCTTCGACCGTGGCGGCAATCAGCGGTGCGTCGATCTCGCGTTCGGCCACTTCCTGCACGAGCTGCTTGCAGGCGCGCACGGCGTTCGGGCTGGCGCTGACCAGGGCCTTGACAATGTCATCGACCTTGGCGTCGAGCTGGTCGGCAGCCACCACCTCGTGCACGAAGCCGATGCGCAGCGCCTCGGCGGCGCCAAAGCGCTCGGCCGTGAGGAAGTAGCGGTGCGCGGCGCGCGCGCCCATGGCGCGGATGACGTAGGGGCTGATGGTGGCCGGGATCAGGCCGAGCTTGACCTCGCTGAGGCAAAAGCCCGCCGTGTCGACCGCCACGGCCATGTCGCAGGCGGCCACCAGGCCCATGCCGCCCGCGTACACGTCGCCCTGCACGCGCGCCACGGTGGGCTTGGGGCAGGCGTAGATCACGCGCAGCATCTCGGCCAGCTTGCCCGCGTCTGCGACGTTCTCGGCGCGCGTGTAGTCGGCCATGCGGCGCATCCAGTGGAGGTTGGCGCCCGCGCAGAAGGCCGGGCCCTCGGCGGCCAGCACCACGGCGCGCACATCCGCACGCGCACCCACATCAAGAAAGGCGGCGGTGATCTCGGCGATGACTTCGTCGCTGAAGGCGTTGCGCACCTCGGGCTGGGTCAGGGTGATGCGTGCGACGGCGTCGGACTGGGTGATGGAAAGATTGGAACTCATGGCGGTGCGATGGCAGGAATGGTGGTTCAGTGGCCCCAGACGCGCAGTCCGCGGTGTGCGGCCAGGGCGTCGTAGTCGCGGTCGCTGTGCAGCAACAGGTAGTCGTTTTCGATGCAGAAGGCAGCCACCATCATGTCGATGCTGCTGCGCACGGTGATGCCCCGCGCGCGCAATTGGCGGTAGTGTTCAGCGGCAGCCAGCGCCAGTTCTTCGCCGCCACAGGGCTCGATGCACAGGGTCAGCAGCAGCAGGCGCGCCTGGCGCAGGGCGCGCTCTTCGCGAAAGCCGCGCAGCACCTCGTAGAGCACCAGGTCGGGCACAACCAGCCGGGTGTGGCCGTCATGCAGCAGGCGGCGCAGTTCGTGGCGCGCCACGGAGTTGCGGGCGTTGAAGAAATCAATCCAAACGCTGGAATCAACGACGAGCACGGCCTGCCGCCTTTGTTTTGTTCACGTTCGCAGGGAACGCGGGGCGCGGCTCCTGCACCGCCAGCGGCTCGGGCGCCTCCTGCGGAGCCTGGGTCCAGTCGATGGACTCATCGCCTTCCCATTTCAGCTTGCCCTCCCACTTGAGGATTTCGCGGTACGCCGCCTGCCGCGCCAGCAGGCGCAGCCCGGCCTCCACCGTCTCTTTCTTGGTGGTGAAAGGGCCTGCGTGCATGGCCTTGGCCAGCAACTCGTCGTCAATATCGATGTTGGTGCGCATGGTGTGTATAACTACAGTAATCGATACACATCGTACACCTTACATGCGGAAAACGCCAAACCGTGTGTCCTCGATCGGCGCATTGCGCGTGGCCGAGAGGCCCAGCGCCAGCACGCGACGCGTGTCGGCGGGGTCGATCACGCCGTCGTCCCACAGGCGTGCCGTGGCGTAGTAGGGGTGGCCCTGCTCTTCATACTGGCGGCGAATGGGTGCCTTGAAGGCTTCTTCTTCCTCCATGCTCCACTGGCCGCCTTTGGATTCGATGCCGTCGCGCTTGACGGTGGCCAGCACGCTGGCGGCCTGCTCGCCGCCCATGACGCTGATGCGCGCGTTGGGCCACATCCAGAGGAAGCGCGGCGAGTAGGCGCGGCCGCACATGCCGTAGTTGCCGGCGCCGAAGCTGCCGCCGATGATGATGGTGAACTTGGGCACGGCCGCCGTGGCCACCGCCGTCACCAGCTTGGCGCCGTGGCGCGCGATGCCTTCGTTCTCGTACTTGCGGCCGACCATGAAGCCGGTGATGTTCTGCAGGAACACCAGCGGGATCTTGCGCTGGCAGCACAGCTCGATGAAGTGCGCGCCCTTCTGCGCGCTCTCGGAAAACAGGATGCCGTTGTTGGCGATGATGCCGACCTGCATGCCCTCGACGCGTGCGAAGCCGCACACCAGGGTGCTGCCAAAGCGCGCCTTGAATTCGTCGAACTCGCTGCCATCGACGATGCGGGCGATGATCTCGCGCACGTCGAAGGGCTTGCGCGTGTCGGTGGGGATCACGCCGTACAGCTCTTCTGCTGCATATTTAGGAGCTACCGGCGCAGTATCGGCGGGCGCTGCTGCCTTGTTTTTATTCAAATTGGCCACCGCATGGCGCGCCAGCTTGAGCGCGTGCAGGTCGTTCTGCGCCAGGTGGTCGGCCACGCCCGACAGGCGCGTATGCACGTCGCCGCCGCCCAGGTCCTCGGCACTCACCACCTCGCCCGTGGCGGCCTTCACCAGCGGCGGGCCGCCCAGGAAGATGGTGCCCTGGTTCTTCACGATGATGGACTCGTCGCTCATCGCGGGCACGTAGGCGCCGCCGGCCGTGCAGCTACCCATCACCACGGCGATCTGCGAGATGCCCTGGGCGCTCATGTTGGCCTGGTTGAAGAAGATGCGGCCGAAATGCTCGCGGTCGGGGAACACATCGTCCTGGTTGGGCAGGTTGGCGCCGCCCGAGTCCACCAGGTAGATGCAGGGCAGGCGGTTCTGCGCCGCCACTTCCTGCGCGCGCAGGTGCTTCTTCACCGTCATGGGGTAGTAGGTGCCGCCCTTCACCGTGGCGTCGTTGCACACGATCATGCAGTCCACCCCGCTCACGCGGCCGATGCCGGCGATGATGCCCGCGCCCGGCGCGTCGTTGTTGTACATGTTCAGCGCGGCCAGCGGCGCCAGCTCCAGGAAGGGCGTGCCGGGGTCCAGCAGCATTTGCACGCGCTCGCGCGGCAGCAGCTTGCCGCGCGCCACATGCTTGGCACGCGCGGCCTCACCGCCACCGGCAGCAACTTTCTCGGTCTGGGCGTTCAGGTCTTCGACCAGCACGCGCATGGCGGCAGCATTGGCCTGGAAGTCGGCCGAGCGGGCGTTGAGTTGGGTCTGCAATACAGGCATGGTGTGGTTTCTCTGCAAGAGGAATGCGGCTGGACGCGCCAAGGTGTGGGCTCAAGAATACGCCTGAAGGCCGCGTTTGACATGCCAGCGTGGTTGCAAATCACGCCAGGCTTGGGGCACACTCCGGGGGTGACCGCCTGCGCCGACACCCCCTTGCCACCCGCCCTGCCCCCAGCCACGCCCACGGCACCCGCCGCTACGCCCATGGCCTTTGTGCGGGCTATCGTACAGGCCTGCGCGCAGGCCGGTGTGAATGCAGCGCCCCTCCTGCAACAGGCACAAATCGCGCCACAGGAAGTGGAAAACCCTGCCGCCCGCGTGACGGCCTGGCAGTTCGAGCGCCTCTCGGGCCTGGCCATGCAGGCGCTGGACGACGAGGCGCTGGGCTGGTTCAGCCGCCGCCTGCCCTGGGGCAGCTATGGGCTGCTGGCGCGCGCCTCCATCAGCTCGCCCACGCTGGGGGTGGCGCTCAAGCGCTGGTGCCGCCACCACGGCTTGCTGACGCAGGACATAGCCCTCACCCTGCAGGTGGAAGGCGCCAGCGCCACGGTGCGCCTGCAGGTGCACCGGCCCCTGGGGGCGTTTGCCGAGTTCTGCCCGGTCTCGGTGCTGCGCAACATCCACGGCCTGGCGTGTTGGTTCATCGACTCGCGCATTGCGCTGCAAGAGTCGTTCTTCGCCTTCGCACGGCCCACCCACCACGACGCCTATGCGGTGCTGTTTCCTGGGCCGGTGCAGTTTGGCACCGCCTGCAGCGGCCTGCGCTTTGACGCGCGCTACCTGCAACTGCCGTTGCAGCGTGATGAAGCCGCGCTGCGCCAGATGCTGCAGCGCGCCCTGCCGCTGACGGTGCTGCAATACCGGCGCGACCGCCTGCTGGTGCAGCGCGTGCGCACCCTGCTGACCGCCGACCCAGCTGCCGCGCACAGCGCCGAGGCGCTGGCGCTGCGCCTGCACCTGTCGCCGCGCACGCTGCACCGCCAGCTCAAGGAGGAAGGCGCATCGCTGCAGGGCCTGAAGGACGAGGTGCGGCGCGAACGCGCCATGGACTTGCTGCGGCGCACCGAGCGCCCCATCAAGCAGGTGGCGCACGAGGCAGGTTTTGGCAACGACAAGAGCTTTATCCGCGCCTTCCGGGGCTGGACTGGGCTGTCGCCCGCAGAGTTCCGGCGCCAAAGCCGCGCGTCTGGAAAGCTATCAATTCAATAGCTTCCAGCGCTTGCTGGATAAGCGCCAGAGGCCAATTTCTTACAAAACATCGCCATCCACATACCACCACTGCCCTTGCTCGTGGACAAAGCGGCTGCGCTCGTGCTGGCGCACGGCCCGGCCCGCCACCCGGAAGCGGGCGACAAACTCCACCTCGGCATGGGCGGCGTCGATGCTGCGGTGGGCGCGCACGTCCAGCCCCAACCATTTGGCAGCCGGGTCCAGGTCCAGCTGCGCCGGGCGGGTGCTGGCGTGCCAGGTGGCCAGCAGGTAGTCCGCGCGCCCCAGCACAAAGGCGCTGTAGCGCGAACGCATCAGGGCCTCGGCGTCGGGCGCGGGAACGTGCAGCCCCAGCAAGGGGCCGCAGCAGTCGGCATGGGCGCGCACCCGGCCCCGGGCGTCGGTGCGGCCACAGGGGCAGGCGGAGCTGGGTGGGGCTGGGGATGGCATCGCGCCGATTGTGCCGCGCCAGGCCTACAGCACCGGCATTTGTCAGACAACGCGGGGGAAATACCTCTACACTCAGACACAAAACCCCGACGCCCCCGCCACGCCCACCCCTGTACCCACCGACCGCACCAGCACCCACCCTGAGCCCGCCATGAAAGCACCGCTGCGCGCCCATCTTCTGCTGCTGGTGGTGGCCTTGGTCATTCCACTGGCCGGGTTGCTGGGCATGGGCGCCTGGCGCGACGCGCGGGACGCCGTGGCACAGTCACGCGCAGTGCACCGGCCACTGTCCACCCTGGTGGCCTTGGACGTGGGCCGCACCCTGCAATCGGCCCGGCTGACCCTGGAATTGGTGGCGCGGCGCCCAGCGGTGCGTGCCTTGGATGCCACGCAGTGCGACCCCTTGCTGACAGACCTGCTGCGCACCGGCAAGCGGTTTTCCAACCTTGTTACCACCACCCTGCAAGGGGAGGTGGTGTGCTCTGCCAAACCACTGCCGCCCGGCCAAACAGTGAGCGCGGGTGACAAACCCTGGTTTCAACGTGCACTGCGGGCCGGAAAGTTCAGCGTGGGGGAGGCGCACACGGGCCCGATCTCTGGCCAGTGGGTGACCGTGCTGAGCCTGCCGATCCGTGACGAGCAAAACCAGATGCTCGGCCTGGCCCACCTGACCCTGGACCTTGCGGCACTGCACCCCGGCCTGCCCGCCGAGGGCCTGCCCGAAGACAGCCGCTATGGCGTGTTTGACGCGCAGGGCACCCTGCTGTGGCGCAACCACGACCCCGAAAAGGCCATTGGCACACGCCCCGACTGGGAAGTGGCCCGCAGCGTTGTGGCCCAGGACAAGGAGTTCGAGGCCGAGGGCCTGGACGGCATCAAGCGCTTTTTCTACACCACCCCCATTCCCGAGTCGGGCTGGGTGGCGTATTTTGGCCAACCCAGCAGCGGCGTGTACGCCCAGGCCAAGCAGCGCGCCTGGGTCAGTGCGGTGCTGGCGTTGCTGATCGTGCTGGGCCTGTGCCTGGTGGCGCTGTTGCTGGCACGGCGCATCGAGCGCCCCATCCGCTCGCTGACGCAGGCCATGCAGCGCCTGCGCAACGGCGATGGCACCGCCCACGCCGAGCCTTCGGGCCCGGCGGAGCTGGCCCAACTGGCCAGAGACTTCAATCGCTTGCTGCGCGAGCGGCTGGACGCCGAGGCCACCCTACACGCCCAGCACCGTGCGCTGCAAGAGGCCAAGGAGCGCGCAGACCAGGCCATGCAGATCACCCAAATGGGCCAGTGGACCTGGGATCTGCGCACTGGCACGCTGTACGCCGACGACATGCTGGCCCGCCAGTTCGGCTACGAACCCACAGAGCTGCGGGCCGTGCCCATTACGCAATGGCACGCGCGCACCGAGCCGCAGAACCTACCGATCCTCGACGAGCGCCTGCGCGCCTGCCTGAAGGGAACCATCCCGCAGCTCCAGATCGACCAGCGCATCCGCCACCGGCAAGGCCACTGGATCTGGGGCCAGTGGCGCGGCCGGGTGACCGAACGCGACAACCAGGGGCGCGCGCTGGTGATGATGGGCTCGTTCATCGATGTGTCCGAGCGCATGAAGGAGCGCGAGCAGTTGCAACTGGCGGCCAGCGTTTTTACATATGCGCGCGAGGGCATCACCATCACCGACACGCACGGCACCATCATCGACGTGAACGACACCTTCACGCGCATTACCGGCTACACGCGCGAAGAGGCCGTGGGCAACAACCCGCGCATGCTGCAATCAGGCCGCCAGGGGCCGGAGTTCTATGCCGCCATGTGGCAAAGCCTGCGCACCCACGGTCACTGGACCGGCGAGGCCTGGAACCGGCGCAAGAGCGGCGAGCTGTTTGCCGAGATCATCACCATCAGCGCAGTGCGCAATGCCCAGGGCGTCACGCAGCACTACGTGGCGCTGTTCACCGACATCACCGCGCTCAAGGAAAACGAGCGCAAGCTCGAACATGTGGCGCATTACGACGCCCTGACCGGCCTGCCCAACCGCGTGCTGCTGGCGGACCGGCTGCAGCAGTCCATGCTGCGCTGCCAGCGCAAGGGCCTGTCGCTGGCCGTGGCCTTCCTGGACCTGGACGGATTCAAGGCCGTGAACGACCGGCACAGCCATGACCAGGGCGACAAGCTGCTGGTGGCCCTGGCCCAACGGCTCAAGGGCGCACTGCGCGAGGGCGACACGCTGTCGCGCATCGGTGGCGACGAGTTTGTGGCCGTGCTGGTGGACCTGGAGCAACCCCAGGACTGCGAACCCGTGCTGACGCGCCTGCTGCACGCCGCTGCAGACCCGGTGAAACTGGACGAGCACCTGCTGAAGGTCTCGGCCAGCATTGGCGTCACCATCTACCCTTCTGACGGCGTCGAGCCTGACCTGCTCATTCGCCATGCCGACCAGGCCATGTACCAGGCCAAGCAGGCAGGCAAGAACCGATTCCATCTGTTCGATGTGGCGCACGACATTGCCGTCAAAACGCAGCGCGAGGAAACAGCGCGCATCCGCCAAGGCCTGCAGGACGGCGAGTTTGTGCTGCACTACCAGCCCAAGGTCAACATGCGCACCGGCGCCGTGATCGGTGCCGAGGCCCTGATCCGATGGCAGCACCCCGAGCGCGGGCTGCTGGCACCCGCCGCCTTTTTGCCCTCCATCGAGAACCACCCCATCAGCATCGACGTGGGGGAGTGGGTGATAGCCACAGCGTTGCGCCAGATGGCGGACTGGAAAGCCCAGGGCCTGGATGTGCCGGTGAGCGTGAACATCGACGCCATGCAGTTGCAGAAGGAAGGCTTCAGCCAGCGCCTGTCGCAACTGCTGGACCAGCAACCCCAGGTGCCCGCTCGCTGGCTGTGCCTGGAAATCCTGGAAACCAACGCGCTGGAGGACATTGCCCTGGTGTCCGACATCATGCGCCGCTGCCAGGCCCTGGGCGTGCGCTTTGCCCTGGACGACTTCGGCACCGGCTACTCGTCGCTCACCTACCTCAAGCGCCTGGGCGCCGAGGAAATCAAGATCGACCAGAGCTTTGTGCGCGACATGCTGGTGGACCCGGACGACCTGGCCATCGTGCAGGGCGTGATCGGGCTGGCACAGGCCTTCCACCGCGACGTGGTGGCCGAGGGCGTGGAAACCGTGGAACACGGCGCCCGCCTGCTGCCCCTGGGCTGCCACCTGGCCCAGGGCTATGGCATTGCCCGCCCCATGCCCGCGCCACAAATCGCCACTTGGGCGCAGGGCTGGCAACCTGACGCAAGCTGGCAACACGCACACCATTCGACCGCCGACGCTCTGGCCCAGTCGCCCACGTGACATATAGGGCTTACCCCTGAATGTAATAATTTGTGAACAGATTGCTGCCTTTGCGGCAATCCGCCACTTGGCCTACACTGGGCCAAGACACGTGATGCAAGCTCCTCGCAAGACCTTGCAGATCGTCCCCCCTGCCCCCGTGGGTATCTGAATCTTGTCTATGGAGAAGAACCGTGATTGATCTTTCTTCCTGGCGCGTGCGCACGCGCCTGACCGTGGGCTTTGGCGCAGTGTGCGCACTGCTGGTGCTGTCGGTCGTCATGGGGCTGATCGCCATGGGGCGCATGCAGGCGGACATGGCCTCCATCACGCATGACCACTGGCACAAGATTGCCACGGCCGCCAACCTGACCACACAGACCGACACCATTGCCATTGCCTTGCGCAACATGATGCTCAACCCCGACGCCGCCGATCGGGAGCGCCAGCAGCAGGTGATTGCCAAGGCACGCAAGGACACGGAAGACAACCTTCAAACCCTCGACCGCCTGCTGACCACGGCCCCCGACCGCGAAATGCTGCGCAAGGTGCAGGAGCTGCTCAGCCGCTACTTCGCAGGCCTGGAAGAGCTGCGCCCACTGATACTGGCAGATCAGAACAACGAAGCGCGCGAATACCTTGCCGCGCGCCTGCATCCCGTGCTGGGCGAGTACAAAACCGCGATCGGCGCGTTGGTGGAGTCCGAAAAGAACGCCATCAAAGACAACGCCAAAGATGCTGCGGTGACCTATGCCGGCACGCGCAACCTCCTTCTGGGGCTGGGCGTCGTGGCGCTGCTGCTCTCCGCTTGCCTGGGCTGGCTCATCACCCGCAGCCTGGTTCGCGAGCTGGGCGGCGAACCCCAGGTGGCCGCAAAGATGGCACGTGCCGTGGCCGAGGGCGACTTCACCCAAGCCATCACCGTGCGGTCTGGCGACCAGACCAGCCTGATGGCCCAACTGGCCGCAATGAAGGAGAGCCTGGCCCGTGTGGTGGCCCAGGTGCGCCGAAGCTCCGAGAGCGTGGCCATGGCCAGCTCCGAAATCGCTCAAGGCAACCAGGACCTGTCGGCACGCACCGAAAGCCAGGCCAGCGCGCTGGAAGAAACCGCCGCCTCCATGGAGCAGCTGGGCGCCACCGTGCGCCAGAACGCCGACAGCGCCAGCCAGGCCAATGCGCTGGCACGCAGCGCTTCGGACGTGGCCGTGCGCGGCGGCGAGGTGGTGGGCCAGGTGGTGCAGACCATGAAGGGCATCAACGAGAGCTCGCAGCGCATTGCCGACATCATCGGCGTGATCGACGGCATCGCCTTCCAGACCAACATCCTGGCGCTGAACGCCGCCGTGGAAGCGGCCCGTGCCGGTGAACAAGGCCGGGGCTTTGCCGTCGTGGCCAGCGAGGTGCGCTCCCTGGCCGGGCGCAGTGCCGAGGCAGCCAAGGAGATCAAGCAGCTCATCAGCGCCAGCGTGGAGCGCGTGGAGCAAGGCAGCGCCATGGTGGACCAGGCGGGCGAGACCATGGCCGAGGTGGTGCAAAGCATCCGCCGTGTGACCGACCTGATGGGCGAGATCAACGCGGCCAGCTCCGAGCAGGCCAGCGGCGTGGCCCAGGTGGGCGAGGCGGTGACGCAGATGGACCAGGCCACGCAGCAAAACGCCGCACTGGTCGAAGAAATGGCCGCCGCCGCAGGCAGCCTCAGTGGCCAGGCACAAGAGCTGGTGCAGGCAGTGGCCGTGTTCAAGCTGGACTCCAGCATGGGCGGCAGCGGGGGCTACAGCGCCCCGGCACCACGCCCTGCGGCGCGCCGCCCTGCTGCGCCCGCCCCGGCCCCAGCCCGCGTGGCGGCTGCACCCCGCGCAAGCACGGCAACAAAGCCCACCGCCCCCGCCAAGGCCGCCCTGCAAGCGCCCAAACCAGCGGCGCGCGCTGCAGCGGCTCCGTCGAACAACGACGACTGGGAATCCTTCTGACGCATGGGGCTGCGCCCCGTTGCGCAGGGCGCCTGAATCAGCCCAGCAGTGCAGGCAGTTCGCGCAGGTGCGCCAAGACCTGCACTGCCCCGGCAGCGCGCAGGGCCTCGGGCGAACCGTGGCCCACGGGCGAGGGGCACAAGCCCACCACGGTGGCACCTGCGGCCACGCCGGCGGTCACGCCAGTCACCGTGTCTTCCACCACCAGGCAGCGCTGCGGCGGCACGCCCAGCGCGGCAGCGGCGGCCAGGTACACGTCGGGCGCGGGTTTGGTGGCGGGCATCTCGTGGCCGCTGAACACCCGCCCGGCAAAGTACGGTGCCAGGCCGACTTTCTGGAGCTGCATCTCGACCTTGTAGCGGTCCGCCCCAGAGGCACAGGCAATGCGCCCGCCCAGGCGGGCGTGCACGGCGGCCACCGCGTCGAGCGCGCCGTCAATGGCTTGCAGCTCGGCCTCCAGCCGTACATTGCGGCGCTCGTAGAACGCTGCCATCCAGGCGTCGGTCAGCGGCTTGCCGGTGTGCGCCTGGATGCGCGCGGCCTCGCTGCGCACGGTCTTGCCGATGAACAGGCGCATGCATTCGTCGGGCGCCAGCACCCAGCCCGCTTCGTTGAGCATGGTGCACAGCACGCCGTTGGTGATGGCTTCGCTGTCCACCAGCACGCCGTCGCAGTCGAACAGCAGGGCGTCGTAGTTCATGAATCTATGAATGTTTTTGGGCTATAGCGCTTATGCAGCAAGCGTTAGCAGCTATTATTTTTATAGCAACGAGCGTTGGATGATGATCTTCTGCACATCGCTCGTGCCCTCGTAGATCTGGCACACACGCACATCGCGGTAAATGCGCTCGACCGGGAAGTCGTTCACCACGCCGTAGCCGCCCAGCGTCTGGATGGCGGCGCTGCACACGCGCTCGGCCATCTCGCTGGCAAACAGCTTGGCCATGGCGGCTTCCTTCAGGCAGGGTTGGCCCGCGTCGCGCAGCGCGGCGGCGTGCCAGATGAGCTGGCGCGCGGCCTCGATCTGCGTGGCGCAGTCGGCCAGGCGAAAGCCCACGGCCTGGTGGTTGAAGATGGAGGTGCCGAAGCTCTCGCGCTCTTTCGAATACGCCAGCGCGGCGTCGAACGCACTGCGCGCCATGCCCACGCTCTGCGCGGCAATGCCGATGCGCCCGCCTTCGAGCGCGCCCAGCGCGATCTTGTAGCCCTCGCCCTCGGCGCCGATCAGGTTTTCGGCCGGGATGCGGCAGTTGTCGAAGTTGATCTGCGCGGTATCGCTGGAATGTTGCCCCAGCTTGTCTTCCAGGCGCGCCACCACGTAGCCGGGGTTGCTGGTGGGCACGAGGAAGGCGCTCATGCCCTTCTTGCCCGCGCCCTTGTCGGTCACCGCGATGACAATGGCCACGTGGCCGTTTTTGCCGCTGGTGATGAATTGCTTGACGCCGTTGATGACGTATTCATCGCCGTCCTTGACGGCCGTGGTGCGCAGGGCCGAGGCGTCCGAACCCACATGCGGCTCGGTCAGGCAGAAGGCGCCCAGCATTTCGCCGCGCGCCAGGGGCGTGAGCCAGTCGCGCTTTTGTTGCGCGTTGCCGTAGCGCATGAGGATGGCGTTGACGGGGCAGTTGGTCACCGAGATGGCGGTGCTGGTGCCGCCGTCGCCCGCGGCGATTTCTTCGAGTACCAACGCGAGCGTGAGGTAGTCCAACCCCGCGCCGCCCAGGTCTTCAGGTACGCAAATGCCATAGGCGCCCAAGGCGGCCAGGCCCTGGTGGGCGTCGCGCGGGAAGTGGTGTTCCTTGTCCCAACGCGCGGCGTGGGTCCACAGTTGCTCCTGGGCAAAGGCGCGCACGGCGTCGCGGATCATTTGCTGGTCTTGGCTCAGCAGCATGGTGTCTCCATTCAAACAAAATGAGCCGCTAGCGCCCGTCAATAAAGCGCCAGCAGCTATCCTTTTTATAGCAATAGCTTTTTACATCAGCTCAATCGCCATGGCCGTGGCCTCGCCGCCGCCGATGCACAGCGTGGCCAGGCCCTTTTTCTTGCCGCGCGCCTGCAGCGCGTACAGCAGCGTGACCAGGATGCGCGCGCCGCTGGCGCCGATGGGGTGGCCCAGCGCGCAGGCGCCACCGTTGACGTTGACCTTCTCGTGCGGCACCTTCAGCTCATGCATGAGCGCCATAGGCACCACGGCAAAGGCTTCGTTGATTTCCCACAGATCCACGTCCTCGACCTTCCAGCCCGCTTTTTTCAGGGCCTTCTCGGTCGCGCCCACCGGGGCGGTGGTGAACCACTCGGGCTCCTGCGCGTGTGTGGCGTGGGCAACAATCTTGGCCAGGGGCTTGCAGCCCAGTTCCAGTGCCGTGGACTGGCGCATCAGCACCAGGGCGGCGGCGCCGTCGTTGATGCTGGAGCTGGCGGCGGCAGTGATGGTGCCGTCCTTCTTGAACGCGGGCTTGAGCGTGGGGATCTTGTCCAGGCGGATCTTGAGCGGGCCTTCGTCCTGCGCCACGGTCACCTCCCCCTTGCGGGTGCTGAAGGTGACGGGAGTGATCTCGGCCTTGAAGGTGCCGGAGTTGATGGCGTCCTGCGCGCGTTGCACGCTGGCCATGGCGAAGGCGTCCTGCTGTTCGCGCGTGAACTGGTACTTGGCGGCACAGTCTTCGCCAAAGGTGCCCATGGAGCGACCGGCCTCGTAGGCGTCTTCCAGGCCGTCGAGCATCATGTGGTCGAACACCTTGTCGTGGCCCATGCGGTAGCCGCCACGGCCCTTCTTGAGCAGGTAGGGGGCGTTGGTCATGCTCTCCATGCCGCCAGAGACCATCACGTCGCGGCTGCCTGCGACGAGCTGGTCGTGTGCGAGGAGGGTGGCTTCCATACCCGCGCCGCACATCTTGGACAGCGTCACCGCGCCGGTGCTGCGCGGCAGGCCGCCCTTGAAGCCCGCCTGGCGTGCAGGCGCCTGGCCCTGGCCTGCCATGAGGCAGTTGCCGAACAGCACTTCATCGACCTTGGCAGGCGCGATGCCCGCGCGCTCCACAGCGGCCTTGATGGCGGCGCCGCCCAGGTCGTGCGCGGCAAGGTCGGAAAAGTCGCCCTGGAACGCGCCCATGGGGGTGCGGGCCGCGCCGACGATGACGATGGGATCTTGGGATGCGGACATGGAAATTCTCCTGGGTGAATGGGGCTGGTTGAACAAAAAAAGGGTTCAGATGCCTTCGGCCTCGTGCGCATGTGTGAAGCGGCGGCTGACGTCGTAGGGGAACACGTCGTACACATGGCCCGCGAGGATGCGTTCCTTGTGCGTCTGCCAGAACTCCACGTCCAGCAGGTCGGCGTGGTGCTTCATGAACACCTCGCGCACGGCGTTGTTGCCCAACAGGAAGGGGCCGAAGGTTTCGGGGAAGACGTCGTACTTACCCACCGAATACCAGATCTCGCCGCTCATCTCGTCTTCCTCGTTGCGCGGCGCGGGCACCCGGCGGAAGTTGCAGTCGGTGATGTACTCGATTTCGTCGTAGTCGTAGAACACGACCTTGCCATTGCGCGTGACGCCAAAGTTCTTCCAGAGCATGTCGCCGGGGAAGATGTTGGCGGCCACAAGGTCCTTGATGGCGTTGCCGTATTCGATGACGCTGCGCTCCATTTGCTGCTGCGCGCGCGGGTCTGACAGGCCGGTGTCGAAGGACTCTTGCAGGTAGATGTTGAGCGGGATCATGCGCCGCTCGATGTAGAGGTGCTTGATGATGACCTCTTGCTGGCCATCGCCGTCGCGGTCGCTGATCTCCAGCTGGCTGGGCGCGAATTTCTGGATCTCGGCGATCAGTTCGTCGTCGAAGCGCGAGCGCGGGAAGGCCACCTCGCTGTATTCCAGCGTGTCGGCCATGCGGCCCACGCGGTCGTGGTGCTTGACGAGCTGGTACTTGCCCTGGATCTGTTCGCGCGTGGTGTCCTTTTGCGGCGGGTAGTAGTCCTTGATGAGCTTGAACACAAAGGGAAAGCTCGGCAGGTCGAACACCAGCATGACCATGCCCTTGATACCGGGCGCGATGCGGAACTTGTCGGTGGAGTGCTTGAGGTGGTAGAGGAAGTCGCGGTAGAACAGCGTCTTGCCCTGCTTGGCCAGGCCCAGCGCGTTGTAGATTTCGGCGCGCGGTTTGCGCGGCATGAGGCTGCGCAGGAACTGCACATAGGCGCTGGGGATCTCCATGTCCACCATGAAATAAGCGCGCGCAAAGGAGAACAGGATCTGCAGGTCGTCCTCTCCAAAAAGGGCCGCGTCGATGGTGAGCTTGCCTGCTTCGTCATGCAGGATGGGCAGGGCAAACGGCACTTCGTTGAAGCCGTTGATGATCTTGCCCACGACGTAGGCGCCCTTGTTGCGGAAGAACAGGCTGGAAAGCACCTGGATCTGGAAATTCGCCCGCAGGCGCACCTTGTCGAGCTTGCCCTGCATGGCGCCCAGCACGTGGCGCAGGTCGCGCTGCAGATCGGAAAAGTCGCGCTGCAGCTGGAAATGCTCGATGACCTTTTGCAGCGTCTCCAGGAGATTTTCGCGCTGCGGGTAGTAGGCGCGGTAGGTGGGGCGTGCCGCAGGCTCTTCGTTCTCGATGTATTCGGTGCTGACCGCAGGCCGCACAAAGATGAAGTTGTTGTGGAAGTGCGTGCGGTGCAGGATCTTGGTGGTGACCGAGTTGAAGAAAGTCTCGGCCAGCTCGGGCTGGTGGTGGTCCACCAGCAGGCCGATGTAGTGCAGCTTGACCTGGTGCCACACCTCCATGGGTTGCTGGCCCGCCTTGAATTCCTTCTCCAGCCGCATCGTGCATTCCTTGACGCGCAGGTCGTAGAACTCGATGCGCTCGCGCTGCGCGCGCTGCTGGCCATGCCAGTCGGCCGTTTCAAAGCGGTGCTTGGCCCGCGCAGACTCGGTACGGAACAGGCGGTAGTGGCGGTTGAAGCCATCCATCATCGCCTTGGCGATGTCGTAGGCCTGGGGTGCGTCAAGGCGTTGGGGAAACATGGAAAAAGCGTCCTGTAGAAGATGCCGCAGCGGCGTCCCCCCGACTTTAGCGCCGTGCGGCGATGACCCCTTCCACTGCCGCCCGGTACAGAGACTCCGTGCCCTGGTTGCCGTTGAGCGTGATGTGCAGGTCATGGATCAATCCGTCACACAAGCCATAGCACCAGCCGTGCAGCTGCACGGGCTGGCCGCGCGCCCAGGCGTCCTGCATGACGGTGGTTTGCGCGACGTTCATGACCTGTTCGATCACGTTGAGTTCGCACAGCACGTCATGGCGCTGCGCGGGGTCGATCGCGGCAATCAACTCGCGGTGGCGGTCGCGCACGTCTTTCACATGGCGAATCCAGTTGTCCGCCAGGCCCACGCGCATGTCCTGCAGGGCCGCCAGCACGCCACCGCAGCCATAGTGCCCCACCACCATGAGGTGCT
This sequence comes from Giesbergeria sp., assembly GCA_023150295.1. Lineage (GTDB taxonomy): Bacteria > Pseudomonadota > Gammaproteobacteria > Burkholderiales > Burkholderiaceae_C > Simplicispira. Next base: position 23,034 of record JAKLLE010000055.1, read on the forward strand.
CGACATGGAGCTGGTCCACGGCGTACTGGATGGTGGAGAGGCAGTTCAGGTCGGTAGGCACCACCACGTTGGCGACATTGCGGTGCACGAACACCTCGCCAGGCTCCAACCCCGTGATCTGGTTGGCTGGCACCCGGCTGTCGGAGCAGCCCACCCACATGAACTTGGGGTTCTGCTGCTCCAGCAAGCGGGTAAAGAACCCCGGCCGCTCGCGCTGCATTTGCGCCGCCCAGGCACGGTTGTGAACAAAGAGTTCCTCAATGGTGGTGGTGCCCATGGTGCGCCCTTTCTCGGGTGGCGTTGCGGTACTGCCCATGGCTGGCTCAGCAGGTTTCGGCAAAGAGCTCGCGGCCAATCAGCATGCGGCGAATCTCGCTGGTTCCCGCGCCAATTTCATAGAGCTTGGCATCGCGCCACAAACGCCCCAGGGGGTATTCATTGATGTAACCGTTGCCACCGTAGATCTGTATGCCTTCTCCTGCCATCCAGGTGGCTTTTTCAGCGCACCACAGAATGACGGAGGCGCAGTCCTTGCGCACCTGGCGCACGTGGTCGGTGCCCAGCATGTCCAGGTTCTTGCCAATGGTGTAGCAGAACGCGCGCCCCGCCTGCAGCACGGTGTACATATCCGCCACCTTGCCCTGGATGAGCTGGAACTCGCCGATGCTTTGGCCAAACTGCTTGCGGTCGTGGATGTACGGCACCACGTTGTCCATCACCGCCTGCATGATGCCAATGGGGCCCGCCGCGAGCACGGCACGCTCGTAGTCCAGTCCACTCATCAAGACCTTGGCGCCGTTGTTCAGGCCACCCAGGATGTTCTCGGCCGGTACCTCGACGTTCTCGAACACCAGCTCGCCCGTGTGGCTGCCGCGCATGCCCAGCTTGTCCAGCTTTTGCGCAATGGAGAAGCCCTTCATGCCCTTCTCGATCAGGAATGCCGTGACGCCACGTGCACCCATCTCCGGCTCGGTCTTGGCGTAAACCACCAGGGTGTCTGCGTCTGGGCCGTTGGTGATCCACATCTTGTTGCCGTTGAGCAGGTAGTAGCCGCCCTTGTCCTCAGCCTTGAGCTTCATGCTGATGACGTCCGAGCCCGCACCGGGTTCACTCATGGCCAAGGCGCCCACATGCTCACCGCTGATGAGCTTGGGCAGAAACTTTTGCTTTTGCTCCGCATTGCCGTTGCGCTTGATCTGGTTGACGCAGAGGTTGGAGTGAGCGCCGTAACTCAAACCCACGGATGCTGACGCACGCGAGATTTCTTCCATGGCCACCATGTGGGCCACATAGCCCATGTTGGCGCCGCCATATTCTTCTGGCACGGTGATGCCCAGCACGCCCAACTCGCCCATCTTGCGCCACAGATCCATGGGAAATTGGTCTGTGCGATCGATCTCCGCAGCTCGGGGGGCGATTTCTGCTTGCGCAAAATCGCGCACGGCGTCGCGCAGCGCATCGATGTCTTCGCCAAGTTGAAAGTTGAGTCCGGGAAGGTTGGCAATGTGGCCCATGGCATGCTCCTAGGTCTGGTGAGGGAAGTGGGGTTCAGCCCCGAATGTCTGCGCGCTCTGTCACCACCATGAGGGTGCAGTTCATGGTGGCGATCAAGGTTTCCTTTTGATCCTGCAGCGCATAGGCGCGGCCTTCGCACACCGTGATGGTGCGACCGGGCTTGAGCACACGCCCTTCCATGCGAAAGCGTTGGCCTTTTGCGGGAGCCAGCAGGTTGATTTTGAATTCGATGGTGAGCACCGCAGCATCGGCGGGCATGAGGGAGTACGCCGCATAGCCACACGCGGAATCCAGCGCGGTCGAGACAACACCAGCGTGCAAGAAGCCGTGTTGTTGGGTCAGGCCACTGGCCCAATCCAGCCCAATGTCTGCTGCACCGGGCTCCAGTCGTTCCAGGCTCGCACCCAGGGTGCGCATCACGCCTTGCCTTGCAAAGCTGTCTTGTACGCGCTGCTGGTACTGAGAGTCCTTTGGAATCCAGCTTGCGTTCTGCATGGCGCCTCCAAAATTTACGTTTACGTAAACGTCAATTATGCAGGAGTTTTGCCCGCTTTGGCCAGCAGTGTCCTGGCCTCTTTTTCGTGTTCCTTGACTTCGTCGAGATTGGCCTGGAGGTCTGCCATCTGTGATTCCAGTTGGCGGCGGTGCTGCTCCAGCACGGTCAGGAATTTTTGAAGCTGAACCCCGGTGTCTCTAGGGCTGTCGTACAGGTCGATGATTTCCTTGGCTTCCGTCAGGGACAAGCCCAAGCGCTTGGCCCGCAAGGTCAGCTTGAGGCGCGTTCGGTCGCGTGCGGTGTAACTGCGCGTTCGCCCCCCCGGCCCTGTGCGGGAAGGCGCCAGCAGTCCGACATCCTCATAGAACCGGATGGCCCTGGTGGTGAGATCAAATTCTTTGGCCAGGTCCCGAATGCTGTAGGTGATCGCCATGGCAGAGTGCTGGTGGGCACATATGTTGTAAACGGCCAATCGTATCCGATCAACGAAGGGGCGATTTCCGCCCCCCCCCCAAAGCAGAAGCGCCCCGCACTGGATGAGTGCGGGGCGCAGCTGGGCTGGAATAGGAGCCTGACGATGACCTACTTTCACACGGGGATCCGCACTATCATTGGCGCAAAGTCGTTTCACTGTCCTGTTCGGGATGGGAAGGA
>JAKLLE010000137.1 GCA_023150295.1 Giesbergeria sp.
AGGGTAGTATTCATGGGCGGGCACCAAGTTCAGACTTCGATACCCTGATCTTCCAGCCTTTTGGGCGGTGCCCGCAACTTTTTTTGCGCCTCACGCAGAGGCAAATTCGGCTGGGTTGAGGAATTCTGCAAGTCCCTCACTCTGAACAGAGATTCAGATTTTGTGGCCACGTCACGTCGCTGCGCGACATGAGTGTCCCCAAACCCCGCAAGCGCTGCGCGCTGGCGCCCTGCGGCGCCCTTCTGGATCAATTGGTTTCAGCCAATTGCTCTGAACAGAGATTCAGATTTTGTGGCCACGTCACGTCGCTGCGCGACATGAGTGCCCCCGAATCCCGCAAGCGCTGCGCGCGGGCGCCTCATGGCGCCCTTCTGGATCAGTTGGTTTCGGCCAACTGATCCAGAATTGCGGGATTCTCCAGTGTGCTGGTGTCCTGGGTGATGGCTTCGCCCTTGGCGATGGAGCGCAGCAGGCGGCGCATGATCTTGCCGCTGCGGGTCTTGGGCAGGTTGTCGCCGAAGCGGATGTCCTTGGGCTTGGCAATCGGCCCGATTTCCTTGGCCACCCAATTGCGCAGTTCGGTGGCGATCTGCTTGGCCTCGTCGCCCGTGGGGCGTGGGCGCTTGAGCACCACAAAGGCGCAGATGGCTTCGCCGGTCACATCGTCGGGGCGGCCCACCACGGCGGCTTCGGCCACGAGGTCGGTCTTGGCCACCAGGGCCGACTCGATTTCCATGGTGCCCATGCGGTGGCCCGAGACGTTGAGCACATCGTCGATGCGGCCGGTGATGCGGAAATAGCCGCGGTCGGCGCTGCGTACGGCGCCGTCGCCAGCCAGGTAGTAGCCCTTGAGTTCTTCGGGGAAGTAGCTCTTCTTGAAGCGCTCGGGGTCGTTCCAGATGGTGCGGATCATGCTGGGCCAGGGGCGCTTGATGACCAGGATGCCGCCAGAGCCATTGGGCATGTCCTGTCCCGCCTCATCGACGATGGCAGCGGTGATGCCCGGCAACGGCAGCGTGCACGAGCCCGGCACCAGCGGCGTGGCGCCCGGCAGCGGGGTGATGACGTGGCCACCGGTCTCGGTCTGCCAGAAGGTGTCCACAATGGGGCAGCGCTCGCCGCCCACATTTTTATGGTACCACATCCAGGCTTCGGGGTTGATGGGCTCGCCCACGCTGCCCAGAATACGCAGGCTGGAGAGATCGGAGCGCGCTGGGTGCACGGCTGCGTCGCCTTCGGCCGCCTTGATGAGCGAGCGGATGGCTGTGGGTGCCGTGTAGAAGATGCTGCACTTGTGGCGCTCGATCATCTGCCAGAAGCGGCCTGCGTTAGGGTAGGTGGGAATGCCCTCGAAGATGATCTGCGTGGCGCCCGCGGCCAGCGGACCGTAGGCCACATAGGTGTGGCCGGTGATCCAGCCGATGTCGGCCGTGCACCAGAAGATGTCGTCGGGGCGCAGGTCGAAGGTCCAGTCCATGGTCATCTTGGCCCACAGCACGAAACCGCCGGTCGCGTGCTGCACACCCTTGGGTTTGCCCGTGGAGCCCGAGGTGTAGAGAATGAACAGCGGGTGTTCAGCCTCCACCGCCACGGCGGGGCACTCGGTGCTCTGGCCTGCCAGCGCTTCGGCAAAGGTCTTGTCGCGGCCAGCGATCATGTTGCAGGGCGTCTTGGTGCGCTCGTACACCAGCACGTTGCGGATGGTGTCGCACCCGCCCATGGCCAGGGCTTCGTCGATGATGCCCTTGAGCGGCAGCTCCTTGCCACCGCGCAACTGGTAGTTGGCGGTCACCACGGCCACTGCACCGGCGTCGATGATGCGCTCCTGCACCGCCTTGGCCGAGAAGCCGCCGAACACCACGCTGTGCGTGGCGCCGATGCGCGCGCAGGCCTGCATGGCCACCACGCCTTCGATGGTCATGGGCATGTAGATGAGCACGCGGTCACCCTTGCCCACGCCGCACGATTGCAGCGCATTGGCAAATTGGCTCACGCGGGCCAGCAGCTCCTTGTAGGTGACACGGGTGACGGCGCCATCGTCGGCTTCAAAAATGATGGCGGTCTTGTTCTCTACCGGCGTGCCGATGTGCTTGTCCAGGCAGTTGGCGCTGGCGTTGAGTTCGCCATCGGCAAACCAGCGGAAGAACGGGGCGTTGGACTCGTCCAGCGTCTGCGTGAAGGGCTTGGTCCACTGCAGGTTTTCGCGGGCGTGACGGGCCCAGAAGCCCTCGAAGTCGGTGTTGGCCTCGTTGCACAAGGCATCGTAGGCGGCCATGCCGGAAATCCGGGCCGCCTTGACCACGGCATCGGCAGGCGGGAACACCCGGTTTTCCACCAGGTTGGATTCAATGGCATTCGTGGGCGCGCTCATGGGTTGTCTCCTGAAGGTCGGTAAAAGCCCCGACACTGTCTGCGCCCGCACTTACATGCCACTGACTGAATGAAACAACACCCCCCTTGTATCCTTAAATCCTCGATGTTCAGGACACGGAAATGGGAAGTTGCCCACAGCCCGAACCCCCCTCTGGAAGCACTGCATTCCCGGACTCAGCACAAGGCGTGGACAGCCAACCGTTTGCAAGAAACCCGAACAGTTGCTGGTTGGCAATGCAAGCCCATTGAGGGCGAGCATTGACCTCGTATTT
>JAKLLE010000056.1 GCA_023150295.1 Giesbergeria sp.
TCGACGGCGCTGACCACGGGTGGCTCCACGCTCAACAAGGTGGCCGACCTGGATGTCACCACCTTCAAGAAGGCCTCGGACGCCATGAAGACCGTGGACTCGGCCCTGTCGTTCATCAATGGCGAGCGCGCCAAGCTGGGTGCCCTGCAGTCGCGCTTCGAGACCTCGATCAGCAATCTGCAGGTGACATCGGAGAATCTGTCCTCCTCGCGCAGCCGCATCCTGGATGCCGACTTCGCAGCAGAAACCGCCAACCTGTCGCGCGCCCAGATTCTGCAACAGGCCGGTACCGCCATGGTGGCGCAGGCCAACCAGTTGCCCCAGGGGGTGCTGGCCCTGCTGCGGTAAGCAAGGCAGGGACAAAGCCCGGCGTGCTGCGAGGCGCCGGGCTCCAGCAAGGGGAGGCGGCGCCGGTGTGACTACCGTCGCCGCCGTTTGGCCTTTGGGCTGGTGGCGCTTGGTCGCTGGATAAGTCCGTGATAAGGGCTGGTTGACGGGGTTTCATTGCGATGCTCGCAGTCGCACAATGCAAGGTTGAAAGAACAGGAGGTCGGTATGGCGACAATTTCATCTCCGGGCATCGGCAGCGGGCTGGATGTCAAGTCCATCGTTTCTCAGTTGGTGGCCCTGGAAAAAAAGCCTCTGGATACGCTCAAGCTCCAGGCCGCCACTGTGCAGACCAAGATTTCTGCCTTCGGTCAGGTCAAGTCGCTGGTCTCCACGTTTGCCGACGCCACCAGCAAGCTCACCAGCCTGACCGGCTGGAATGGTGTGACGACGACCTCGTCGGACACCAAGTCGGTGACGGCTTCGGCGGTAGGGGGCACCTTGCCCACCAGCTTCAATGTGGAAGTGCAAAGCCTGGCGCAGGCGCAGGCCACGGCATCGGCGGCGCTGCTGCCAGTGGGCGGTGCGTTGGGCGCGGGCACACTGCGGCTGGAGTTGGGGCAATGGACGGTGGTGCCGTCCTCGTTCACGCCGGGTACGGGCACGCCGGTGGACATCGCCATCGAGGCGACGGACACCTTGTCGGACATTGCCGGCAAGATCAATGGTGCCGATGCGGGGGTCACGGCCACCATCTTGAATGATGCTTCGGGCGAGCGCCTGCTGTTGCGCGGCAAGAACACCGGCCTCGATGCGGGGTTCCGGCTGTCGGTCACCGATGACGATGGCGTCAACGACGATGCCGCTGGCCTTTCTCGCCTGGTGGCTGGCAGCAGCTTCACGCAAGAGGCAGCGAATGCGCAGGCCACGGTCAATGGAATCGCCGTCAGTTCCTCCACCAACACCTTTGCCAACACCGTTTCGGGCGTGACCTTCAATGCCTTGGCAGAGACTACGGCACCGGTGGAAATTGCGGTGGCCAAGGACTCTTCCGCAGTGCGGAAGAACATTGAGGATTTTGTGACGGCCTACAACGCCATCAATGACCTGATCAACGAGGCCACCTCCTACGACGCCGCCAACAAGACCGGCGGCTTGTTGCAGGGCGATTCCACGGCCATCACGCTGCAAAGCAGCTTGCGCAAGGCCCTGCAGTCGGTCAGTTCGGCCTCGGGGCAATACCAGCAGTTGTCGGATATTGGCATCAGCCAGCAGCGCGGGGGCAGCCTGACCATCGATTCGACCAAACTGTCGGCAGCGCTGGAGAACCCGGACGAGGTCAAGAAGTTGTTCAGCAACACCGAGACCGGCGCGGCCCAGGGCATTGCCGTCACCATCAAGGCGCTGACCACCAATTTGCTTGCCACCGATGGCTTCTTCAAAACCAAGGACGACAGCCTGAAGTTGAGCCTGACGCGCAACGCCAAGGAGCAGGAGCGCGTCAACGAGAAGGCGGCCAATGTCGAGGCGCAGCTCAACCGCCGCTACAGCGCGCTGGATTCGCAACTGGCCACGCTGAATGCACTCAACGCCTACATCGGCCAGCAGGTGACCACCTGGAACAAGACCAACAACAGCTGAGCTTCAGTTTTGCTTGCGTTTGCCGATAATCCAGGTAACCAGCAACAAGGATGCAGAGCATGTTTGCCACCCACAGCCCCCGCACAGCCTCCGCTTACCAGCGCATCAATGTTGAAACCAGCATGCACACCATGGATCAGCACCAGTTGGTGGCCTTGCTGTACCAAGGGGCGCTGGGCGCCATTGCATCGGCCCGGGGCGCCATGGCGCGGGGCGACGTGCTGGGCAAGTGCAACGGCATCTCCAAGGCCATTCGCATCATCGAGGAAGGCCTGAACACCGGGCTAGATCGCGTGGATGGTGGTGAGTTGGCCGAGAACCTGGGTTCCTTGTATGACTACTGCGTGCGTCGCCTGACGCTGGCCAATGCGCGCAACGATGACGCCATGATGCAAGAAGTGCAGCGCCTCATCGAGCCCGTGGCCCAGGCGTGGATGGACATGAAAGGCGCAGCGGCTCCCGCAGAGGCTGTGGATTCCAACCGTGTGGTTTTGCAGGAAGCCTGACCATGTCTGAAGTTCTGATCGGTTACTACAAGGCCATCGAAGACAGCAGCCGCAAGATGCTGGAGGCTGCACAGGCCAGTGATTGGGACGGCGTGGTGCGCTACGAGGGCGCCTGTGCGGTGCTGATCGAGGAGCTGCGGTTCAAGTCCCAGGAGTTTGAGCTGCTGCCCGAACACCGCAAGGAAAAAACCCGCATCATGCAGCGCATTCTGCGCAACGACGCCCAGATCCGCTGTCTGGCCGAGCCCTGGCTGGCGCAGTTCGAGCATCTGTTCGACGGCCAGCCTCAGATGATGCATTGAGGGTGGCAGCGGCGTCAGGCCGCTCTGCCTACTCAAAAATATGTATCAAATTGGCATCTAGGCCAATAAATACGGGCGCTATAAGCTACAAAAACAATAGCAAATTACACCTGCATGTTCATGATGTCGGTGTAGGCTTGCACCATGCGGTTGCGCACGTGCAAGGTGGCCTGGAAGCCGATTTGCGCTTTCTGGATGGCCACCATGGTTTCTTCCAGGCTCACGGCGGGGTTTTCCAGTTGCACTTCCTGCTGCAGGCGCGTGGCTTGGTTCTGTGCCGCGCTGACGGACTGCAGTGCGCCTTTCAGGGCATCGGAGAATCCGGCAGGCTTGGTTTCCTGCGGGCTGGTGGGCGCACGGCGCGCAATGCCGGCTCCCGCTAGCGGGGTGGTGGAGCTGGGGATGCGGAGGTCCATGGCATGTGTCCAAAAAGGCAATGGGGGATGAGGGCTATCGTAGGGTCGGTGGGCTGGCCCATCGGGGCGAAATGATGGACAAAGGGGCGGCTTATCCAGCCGCCGGCGGGGGGGTGGTGGCCAAATAATCGATGCCACGCCAGGATTGTTCCCAGGCCTGTCATACTGGAAACCACAATGTCCGCAGTCGCCCAAGTGCCCTTGACCCCTCCTGCCGCTGCCCCAGCGTGGATGCAGCGGTTCTCTGCACTGGACCGCGCCCAGCGCATGCGCCTGGGGCTGGGTGTGGTGCTGCTGGTGGCTGCCGCCATCGCCGCCTTGGTGATGGGGCGCCAGCAGGACTACCGCGTGCTGTTCGCCAACCTGTCCGACAAGGACGGCGGCGCCATCATTGCCCAGCTTTCGCAAATGAACGTGCCCTACCGCCACACCGAGGGCGGCGGCGCCATCATGGTGCCTTCGGATCGCGTGCACGATGTGCGCCTGCGGCTGGCTTCGCAAGGCCTGCCCAAGGGCACGGTGGCGGGGTTTGAGCTGATGGAGGGCAACCGTTTTGGGGTGACGCAGTTCCAGGAGCGGCTGAACTTCCAGCGCGGGCTCGAAGGCGAGCTGACGCGCACCATCCAGTCCCTGTCCTCCGTGCAGAGCGCGCGCGTGCATCTGGCGTTGCCGCAGCAAAATGGTTTTTTCCGCGAGCAGCAAAAGCCCTCGGCCTCGGTGCTGGTGAGCCTGTACCCAGGCCGGGTGCTGGACCGCGCCCAGTTGGCCGGCATCGTGCACCTGGTGGCCTCCAGCGTGCCGGAGATGCCGCCCACCGCCGTGAGCGTGCTGGATGACACGGGCAAGCTGTTGTCGCAGTCGCCCGAGCCGGGCAGCGGCAATGCGGTGGATGCCCAGCAAATGCAGTACGTGCAGCAGATCGAGCAGCAGTACACGCGCCGCATCATGGAAATCCTCGAACCCGTGGTGGGACGCAACAACATCAAGGCACAGGTGACGGCCGAGCTGGATTTCAGCCAGACCGACTCGACCCAGGAGCAATACCGCCCCAACCAGACACCAGAGGTATCGGCCATCCGCAGCCAGCAGGTGCTGGAGAGCAAGGAGCAATCCACTTCCAACGCCACCACGGCAGTGGGTGCTGGCGCAACGGCTAACCAGCCCCCGGGGCCGTCAGCGGCCCCCATCAACGGCGCCAACCCTGCGCCACAGGCGGCAGGGCAGCAGCAAGGTACGGACTCGGGCAGCACCAAGCGCGAATCCACCACCAACTACGAGGTGGACAAGACGGTGCGCGTCACGCGCGGCAACAACTGGGCCATCAAGCGCGTGAATGCTGCGGTGGTGCTCAACTACCAAAGCACGACGGACGCCAAGGGCAAGGTGGAAAACAAGCCGCTGTCGCCGGAGCAAATGGAGCAAATGACCGCTTTGGTGCGCGAGACCATCGGTTACAACAAGGATCGCGGCGACTCGGTGAACCTGATGAACGCCGCCTTCCAGCCTGCCACGGTGGTGGCCGACAACACGCCGCTGTGGAAGCAGCCCGAGACCGTGGAGCTGGCCCGCAACCTGGCCTGGCCCCTGGGCATGTCGCTGTTTGCTGCACTGGTGCTGCTGGGCCTGGTACGCCCTGCGCTCAAGGCGCTGGCCCAACCCAAGGCCATTCCCATGGCTGGCGCCCAACTTGATGCCGTGGAGGGCGACACGCCCGAGCGCCCGGCGCTGCCTGCACCGGCCAAGTCGGACCAGGCAGCGGTGGCCACGCCGGAGCAGTTGCGCCTGGAGGAGGCCCGGGCCCTGGCGCGCTCCAACCCCGTGGCGGTGGCCAACATCGTGAAAAACTGGGTCAACGGCGAGGCCGCCTGACCCGCGCTTGCCTGTGCAGGAAGAACCATGGACGAAGAAGGACTGAACAACGCTGCCATCTTCCTCATGTCTTTGGGCGAGGAGGAGGCGGCCGAGGTTTTCAAGCACCTTTCGCCCAAGGAGGTGCAAAAGCTTGGCGAGACGATTGCGCACATGCGCAGTGTTTCGCGCGAGAAGGTGGACGAGGTCGTCAACAAGTTCTCGGATGCCGCAGCGGCGCAAAGCCTGCTGGTGTCGGACACGGGCAACTACGTGCGCGCAGTGCTCAAACGCGCCCTGGGGGACGACAAGGCCGGGTTGCTGATCGACCGCATTCTGCAAGGCGGGGATGTCTCGGGCATCGAAAGCCTCAAGTGGATGGACCCGCTTTCGGTGGCCGAGCTGCTGCGCAACGAGCACCCGCAGATCGTGGCCGCCATCCTGGTGCACCTGGACCACGAGCAGTCAGCGGCCGTCATCAAGCAGTTCACCGAACGCCAGCGCAGCGAAGTCATGTTGCGCGTGGCCACGCTGGAGGGCATACAGCCCATGGCGCTCAAGGATTTGAACGAAGTGCTGTTCAAGGTGCTGGCCGGGGGCGACAAAATCCGCAAGACCTCGCTGGGCGGCGTCAAGACCGCAGCAGAGATCATCAACCTGCTGGGCTCGAACATCGACACTGCGGTGATCGAATCCATCCGTGCGCACGACCCCGACCTGGCGCAGAAGATCATGGACAAGATGTTCGTGTTCGACGACGTGGCCAAGCTGGACAACGGTGCCATCCAGACGGTGCTCAAGGAAATCGCGTCCGAGACGCTCATCGTGGCCCTCAAGGGCGCAGCGCCGGAGTTGCGCGAGAAGTTCCTCGCCAACATGTCCTCGCGTGCCGCAGAGGCGCTGCGCGAAGACCTGGAGTCACGCGGTCCCATGCGGCTGTCCGAGGTCGAAGCGCAGCAAAAGGAAATCCTCAAGACCGTGCGGCGCTTGTCGGATGAGGGCCAGATTGTGATCGGAGGCGGTGGTGACGACGCCTTCGTCTAAAAGCAGCCGGGTCTACGCGCGCTTCATCCCCAGCGAGGAAGTGGGCGATGTCACGCACTGGAAGTTTGGCGCCGTCGATGGTTCCGAGCCGGTGGTCGAAGAAGCGCCCGAACCGGCGCCCCCCGACCCCGCACTGATCGAGGCACAACACCAGCAGGCCCTGGATCAAGCGCGCTCCGACGCCTTCGTGCAGGGCCAAGCCCAGGGCCATGCCCAGGCCAGCCTGGAGTGGCAACAGCGCCTGGACGACTACATCGCCCAGCAGGGCGCAGAGGCGGCGCAGCGGGTCGATGCCATCGTGCAAGGCCTTCAAGCGCGGCTGGACCAGTTGCAGCAGGGCGCTGCCCAGGACGTGCTGGAACTTGCCTGTGAAATCGCACGCCAGGTGCTGCGCCGGGAACTGCAAACGGATGCACAGGCATTGTTGCCGGTGGTGCGCGAGGCCTTGTCCATGCTGTCGGTGGAAAGTGGCATCGCCACCGTGCGCCTGAACCCGCAGGACCACGCGCTGCTGGAGGCCGCCTTGCAGCAACAGCCCACGACGCAGCGCGTGCACTGGCTGGCCGATGCCGATGTGGCGCCGGGCGCTTGCCTGGTGGAGCAAGCAGGCATGGTGATCGACGGCAGCCTGGACAAGCGCTGGCAGCGCGCCATTGCCCCGTTGGGCCTGGTGCTGCCCTGGGAGCACAGCGATGACGAACGCAGCGACTGAGCCCCTCGCGCCCTCGCCCTGGCAGGACTACCTGCGCAGCGCCCGAGCCCGCGTGGCCGATGGCCCCGATCTGGAGGCGCGCGGCACGCTCACGCGCCTGACGGGCCTGGTGCTGGAGGCGGTGGGCATCCGCGTGCCCGTGGGTTCGCAGTGCCTGGTGCAGATGCCCGGCAAGACGCCAGTGCTGGCCGAGGTAGTGGGCTTCTCAGGTGAGAGGGCTTTTCTGATGCCCGCGGGCGACATCCACGGCCTCTCCAGCGGTGCAGCGGTGGTGCCTGCGGCGCCGTATGTGCCGGTGCCCCGCCTGGGTGAGCCTGCGCGGCCTGTCAACCGTGTGGGGGCCTTGCGCGTGCCGCTGGGAGAAGGGCTGCTGGGCCGGGTGGTCGATGCACAGGGCAACCCCCTGGACCATGCGGGCCCGCTGCGGGATGTGGTGGCCGAGCCCATGGGTCGCCATCAAATCAATGCCATGGACCGTGACCCGGTGCGCGAACCGCTGGATACTGGCGTGCGTGCCATCAATGCCTTGCTCACGGTGGGCCGTGGGCAGCGTCTGGGTCTGTTTGCCGGCTCGGGGGTGGGCAAGAGCGTGCTGCTGGGCATGATGGCGCGCTACACCCGGGCCGACATCATTGTGGTGGGCCTCATCGGCGAGCGGGGCCGCGAGGTCAAGGAGTTCGTGGAAGACATCCTGGGCGCGCAGGACCGTGGCCGCGCCGTGGTGGTGGCTGCTCCGGCCGACGCGCCGCCGCTGCTGCGCATGCAGGGCGCGGCCTATGCCACGGCGGTGGCCGAGTACTTTCGCGACCAGGGCAAGCATGTGCTTTTGCTCATGGATTCGCTCACCCGCTACGCCATGGCGCAGCGCGAAATCGCCCTGGCCATCGGCGAACCACCAGCCACCAAGGGCTACCCACCCTCATGTTTTGCCAAGCTGCCCCAGTTGGTGGAGCGCAGCGGCAATGGCTTGCACGGGGTGGGTTCCATCACGGCCTTCTATACCGTGTTGTCCGAGGGCGACGACCAGCAAGACCCGATTGCCGATGCGGCGCGTGCCATCCTGGACGGGCATATCGTGCTGTCGCGTGCCCTGGCGGAGAGCGGCCATTTTCCGGCCATCGACATCGAACAGTCGGCCTCCCGCGTCATGCACAACGTGGTCTCGCGGGAGCACTTCGAGCTGGCGCGGCAGTTCCGCGCCATTTATTCACGCTACCAAAAGAGCCGCGACCTGGTGCAGGTGGGTGCCTACCTCAGTGGCTCCGACCCCCTGCTGGACGAAGCCATTCGGCTGCAGCCTGTCCAACAGGCCTTTTTGCAGCAGGGCATGTTCGAAGCTGCGCCTTTCGAAGACAGCATCGGCGCCATGGATGCCGCGCTGCAGCAATAAAGCCGAGGTACCGCATGACTGGAACCAACGCACTGTCCGTCGCTGTGGAATTGGCCACCCGCCAGCGTGACGATGCGCGCCGGGCCTTGCAGCACGCCCTGGGCGCACAGCGCGCCGCGCAGGATCAGTTGCAGGTGCTGCAGGGCTACGCTCAGGAAACGGATGCCCGCTGGGGCATGCGCGGGCAGGCCACCGTGGCCCCCGAAGTCATGTTCCACCACTACCACTTCATGGGCAAGCTGCAGCATGCGGCGGGCTTGCAATCCAGTGTGGTGGGTGACCATGAGCAGCGGGTCGCCCTGGCGCAACGGCAACTGCGCGACGCCGAGGTGCGCCTGGCCAGCCTGCGCAAATTGCTGGAAAAGCGCCAGATGGAAGCCCGCCAGGCCCAGGCCCGGCGGGAGCAAAAAATGACCGACGAGCGTGCTGCCTTGCAGCACCGGCCGTCCCACCATGGCCACTGAGGCCCAGGAGAAGCACCATGGAAACCACCCGCACCCCAAGCCAGCCCGTACAAAGCAACACGGCCCTGGCACGCCAGAAGCCTGGGCAAGCCCCTGCGGGCAATGAGGCTGCGGCCCAGGGCGGCTTTCTTGCGCTGCTGGCCGCACTGGGAACCGACGAGTCCGTGGCGTCGGCCGCCTTTGCAGGTTCCGGCGGTGAAACTGCGCTTGCCACTGCGGCAAGCGACGAGGAGCCCGCGGACGAAGCGGAGAGCCTTGGTGCTGTTTCTGACTTGATGCAGATGGGAGTGTTGGTTCCGCCCGCTTACTCTTTGCCCACTGGGGCCGAAGGTTCTGGTTTAAGGGGCGATACGGTGAGCGTGGGGTTGACGCAGTGTGACGTGGCGGGAGTTGCCAATACCCTTGTGTCAAATGAGCAGGGGACTAACGGCTTCTCTTTGGCAAATGGGCAGGGAATGGCTAATGTCGACGGGCAGGGAGCAATCAACGTTCCAAATGGAAGAGGGATGGTCAACGTCGATGGGCAAGAAATGGTCAACTTCCAAAATGGGCTGGAGATGGTCAACGTCCATCGGCAGGGAATAGCCAACGTTCCTTTGGCGCCTCCAAATTCCTTGACATTCGACGCGCTGGGAATGGCCAAGGCAGTCGCTCAGGGTGAGTTGGGAGACAGTCTGGTAGCACAGACGGTGCAGATGGATGCCTTTGCAGTGGCAGAAGGCGCTGTGGCTGCGGCGACGGTGAGCATGCCTGCAACCAGATTCCATGTGGCGCTGTCCCACAAAGGGGCTGCAGGCGCTTGGGCCGGGGCGGGGGGCTTTTTGGCAGCCCAAGAGCGGGCACTGGGGCTCGGTGGCACGCAGGCTGCCGCAGGCCCGGCGGCGCTGGCGGGTAGCGATGGGGCGGCAGCCACGGCAGGGGCATCGTCTGCGCTGTGGGCTCAGTTGCAAGGCGCGCAGCACGGGGTGGCCGCCGACCTGCGCGAGGGCGGGGCGGCATTGGCTGCGGCCTTGGAGGAGTCTGTGGGTGCTTTGGTGGCCGCAGCCTTGCCTTCGCGGGCGCAGGACCAGGGGCAAGGCCAGAGCCAGCCACAGGGCGGCATGCTGGCAGCGGGCAGCGAGGTGTCGGCTGCCGAGGGGGCGTTGCACCCGATGGGAGAGGCCAGCTACGAAGCGGCCATGGCGGCGGCAGAAGAGGCGCTGTCCGAGCAGGTCACCTATTGGGTGAACCAGAACATGCAGAAAGCCCAACTCACGGTAGAGCACGATGGGGGCGCGGTCAGCGTCAGCGTGGCCTTGCAAGGCAATGAGGCGCATGTCTCGCTGATGGCCGACCAGGCGCAGGCGCGCGACCTGCTGGATGCGGACCAGGCCCAACTGCGGGAGTTGCTGCGCCAGCAAGGGCTGGATCTGGCCGGCCTGACCGTGGGTCTGTCTGCCCAGCGGCAGGGGGGCGAGCCGCAGGGGCAGTCCTCGGGTCAGCCCGCTGACCCTCGCGGGGGTGCTGCGCCACAGGATGGGCCTGAGCGCACCGCCCGCGTCGGCGTGCGCGTGTTGACCGATCGGGCGGTCGATCTGTTTGTCTGACGCTCTGGGCGCTCCAGCGGCGCTGTGCCTGCATGGCGCCCTGGAATGCCGTGGTTTTGCCGTTTTATTCTGGCTATCATGCATCGGCATGTGTCCAATAATGGGGCATGCCTGCGGCCTTGACCCTGGTTCTGTGTGCCGCATGTGCTGATTACCAAGCTGGGAACCCCACCGTGTCCTCCAACGCACCTGCCGATACCGCCAAGAAGCCCGCCAAGAGCAAGAAGATGCTGATCATCATCGGCGCTGTGGTTCTGCTGTTGGTGGTGGGTGGTGGCGGCGCTTTCTGGTTCATGAAAAGCAAGGCCCACACCGAAGAGGGCGATGACGCCCCTGCCAAGGCGGCTGAACCTGCTACTCCCTCGGTGTTCCTGCCGCTGGACATGCTGGTCGTCAACCTCGCAGACAACGGAGGCGAGCGCTTTGCCCAGTTGGGGATCACCCTGGAGCTGGCCGATCTCAAGACCGAAACCCTGGTCAAGCAGAACATGCCCACCATCCGCAATGGGGTGTTGCTGTTGGCGTCCCAGCGCACGGCCGAAGAGCTGCTGACGCGCGAAGGCAAGGAAAAGCTGGCCAATGACATCCTGCGCGAGGTCTCGCGGCCGCTGGGCTTTGAGATTCCCAAAGCCAAGCCCAAACCAAAGGATGCAGAGGCAGACGAGGAAGAAGACCGCCCCCGTCCCAAGAAATCGGCCAACCCGGTGCGGCGGGTGCTGTTTTCGAGCTTCATCATCCAGTGACCTGCACCGGAGCGCGCCATGAGCGAATCATTCTTATCGCAGGAAGAGGTGGATGCCCTCTTGGAGGGGGTGACGGGCGAAAGCCAGAAGACCGAGGAGGAAATCCTCGAAAACGGGGAGGTGCGCAACTACGACATCTCCAGCCAGGAGCGCATCGTCCGCGGCCGCATGCCGACGATGGAGATCGTCAACGAACGGTTTGCGCGCAACTTTCGCATTGGGCTCTTCAATTTCATCCGGCGCAGCCCTGAGATTTCGGTCGGGACAGTGGCCGTGCAGCGCTACAGCGCCTTCCTGCGCGAGCTGGCCGTTCCCACCAACTTCAACATCGTCGCCATCCGGCCCCTGCGCGGTAGCGGTCTGATCGTGTGCGAGCCTTCGCTGGTGTTTGGCGTCATCGACACCTTGTTTGGCGGCGTGGGCAAGTTCCAGACACGGATCGAGGGGCGCGATTTTTCGCCCACCGAGCAGCGCGTCATCAACCGCCTGGTCGATGTGATCTGTACCGAATACAAAAAAGCCTGGCACGGCATCTACCCGCTGGAGCTGGAGTACCAGCGCTCGGAGATGCAGCCCCAGTTTGCCAACATCGCCACGCCCAGCGAAATCGTGGTGTCCACGGCCTTCCACCTGGAAATTGGTGACCTCACGGGTGCCATCCACGTGTGCATGCCCTACGCCACGCTGGAGCCGATCCGCGATGTGCTGTATTCCTCCACCCAGGGCGATTCCATCGAGGTGGACCGGCGCTGGGTGCGGGTGCTGTCGCGTGAAATCCAGGCGGCCGAAGTCACCCTGGTGGCCGAACTGGCCAAGACCGACACCACCGTGGAGCAGTTGCTGGCCATGAAGCCTGGCGACTTCATCGAGCTGGATCGCCAGCCGCGCATCCGCGCGTCGGTGGGGGGCGTTCCTGTGTTCGATTGCCAGTACGGCACGCACAACAACAAGTACGCGATCCGCATCGAGGAATGCCTGCGCACCGGTGATGTGGGTTGGATGGGAGAGAAGAATGGCCTCTGAAGAAAACCCTGACAACAAGCCCGGCGAAGCCGCCGACGACCCGTTTGCCGATTGGGCAGAAGCGCTGGAAGAGCAAAAGCGCACGGAAGATACGGGTGCCGCCGAGCAGGGCGGGCCGCTGACCGGCGGTGCTGCCATGCCCTTCTCCGGGGCGAGCAACGACGCTCCGGCCCAGGACATCAACATGGTGCTGGACATACCGGTCCAGCTTTCGGTGGAGCTGGGCCGCACCAAGGTGCCCATCAAGTACATCCTGCAACTGGCCCAGGGCTCGGTGGTGGAGCTGGACGCGCTGGCCGGCGAGCCCATGGACGTGCTGGTCAACGGCTACCTCATCGCTCAGGGCGAGGTGGTGGTGGTGAACGACAAGTTCGGTATCCGCCTGACCGATGTGGTGACCCCTTCCGAGCGCTTGCGCAGGCTCAGCCGTGGCTGATGGAGCGATGACCCAGGCCCTGTTTGCCGTGGTGCTGTTTATGGCTGCCATGGCGGCCTTGCCCTGGTTGGTGCGGCGCTTCCAGCAGCGCCAGGCGGGCGGTGTGGCTGGCGTGGGCATGGCGTCCAAAGTGGTGTCGGCTGTGGCCGTGGGCCCACACCAGCGTGTGGTGACGGTGGAGGTGGGTCCGGAAAACGCCCGCACCTTGCTGGTGTTGGGCGTGACGGCGCAGAACATCCAGTGTCTGCATGTGCTCGCTGCGCCCACTGCGCCGGGGCCTGCGCCGGACTTTGCCCGTGCCCTGCAGGAGCAGACGCGCATCCCTGCACCCCCGGAGCCGCGCCATGCGCCTTGACCTTGGGCGCACCCTGCGTGCCCTTTTGTGGCTGGCCTTGTGCGTTGCGCAGGTGCCTGCCTGGGCCCAGTCGGGCGGCAGCCTGCCGGTGCTGGTGGGGTCGGGCAGCAGCGGAACGAGCTTTTCGGTGCCCATCCAGACGCTGCTGTTCTTTACCGCACTGTCCTTTCTGCCCGCCATCTTGCTGATGATGACGGGCTTCACGCGCATCGTGATCGTGCTTTCGCTCTTGCGCCAGGCGCTGGGCACGCAGTCGGCGCCGCCCAACCAGGTGATCATCGGCCTGTCGCTGTTTTTGACGTTTTTCGTGATGGGGCCGACGCTGGACAAGGTGTACCAGGACGCCTACCTGCCCTATACCCAGAACACCATCAGCTTCGAGCAGGCCGTGGAGCGGGCCGAGGCGCCCATGCGGGGCTTCATGCTCAAGCAGACGCGCCAGTCCGACTTTGCCTTGTTTGCACGCCTGGCGAAGCTGGACCCGGCGGTCACCGCAGAAACGGCACCCATGCGGGTGCTGATTCCAGCGTTTGCGACCAGCGAGCTCAAGTCCGCGTTCCAGATCGGGTTCCTGATCTTCATCCCTTTCCTGGTCATCGACATGGTGGTTTCCAGCATCCTGATGTCGCTGGGCATGATGATGCTCTCGCCGGTGCTGGTGGCGCTGCCGTTCAAGCTCATGCTGTTTGTGCTGGCCGATGGGTGGAACCTCCTCATTGGTTCGCTGGCGGCCAGTTTCGCCACCTGAACCCCGCCTTTTTTCCGGGAACAACACCATGACCGCCCAGATGGTTCTCTCGATCGGCAGCGACGCACTGACGCTGCTTTTGATGATTTCCATGCCCGTGCTGGGCGTGGTGATGGGTGTGGGCCTGGTGGTGAGCATTTTCCAGGCGGTGACCCAGATCCACGAAGCCACGCTGGCCTTTGTGCCCAAATTAGTGGCGGCGGTGGCGGTCTTTGCCATTGCGGGGCCGTGGATGGTGACCACCTTGGTGGACTACATCCGGCGCACGTTCGAGTCCATCCCCACCGTCCTGGGCTGATCGCTGTGCGCGACGCCGCTGCGCCATGATCACCTTTGCCGAATCGCAGTTGGTGGCGTGGCTTTCGCCCATTCTCTGGCCGTTCCTGCGTGTGCTGGCGGTGTTTTCGGTGGCGCCGCTGTTTTCCATGCGTGCAGTGCCCATGCGCGCCAAGATCGGCCTGGCCTTTTTCGTGGCGCTGTGCGCGCAGGCCGTGCTGGTGGATCAGCCCGTGGTGTCGCTCAATGGCCCGCAGGCCCTGGGCACGGTTGCGCAGCAGGTGGCCGTGGGGCTGGCGATCGGTTTTGCGGTGCGCCTCATGTTTGCTGCCGTGGAGCTGGCAGGCGAGGTGATCGGCCTGCAAATGGGCCTGAACTTTGCGGCCTTCTTTGACCCCACCAGCAATGCCCAGGTCAGTGCCGTGGCGCGGTTCTATGGTTACCTGGCCATGCTGCTGTTCGTGGTCATCAACGGGCACCTGATGGTGTTGATGGCGGTGATCGAGAGCTTTGCGCACTTTCCGACCGACGGCAACTTCCTGCAGTCGCTGCAGCAGATGCGCTTGCACGAGATGGGCGCCGCACTGTTTTCCAGCGCCCTGTGGATTGCGCTGCCCATGATTGCCCTGCTGATGTTCGTGAACCTGACCATGGGCATCATCTCGCGCATTGCGCCGCAGATGAACATCTATGCCGTGGGCTTTCCGGTCACGCTCAGCGTGGGGTTGCTGGGCATTGCGGCCACCTTGCCCATGCTGGAGCAGCCCGTGCTCAAGCTGTTCCAGCAAGCGCTGGATGCTATCGGTTTATCTCTTCAAATGCTATAAAAATTATAGCTGTTGGCGCTTATAAATAGGGCGCTAGAGGCATATTTCATATCAATTTTCTACACCAGGGCGTTGCGGATGGCGTAGGCCGTGAGCTCGGCGTTGTTGCTGAGCTTGAGCTTCTCCAGCACGCGGGCGCGGTACACGCTCACGGTCTTGGGGCTGAGCATCAGTTCCTCGGCAATTTCCGACAGCTTGCGGCCCGAGGCGATCTTGAGCAGGGTTTGCAGCTCCCGTTCGGACAGCGTGGTGTGCAGTGCCACGTCCTCGGGTTGCGCAATGCTCTCGGCCAGCATCTGGGCGACCTCGGGCGTCAGGTACTTGCGCCCATGGGCCAGGGTGTGCACGGCCTCGATCAGGGCCATGGGGTCGGCGGCCTTGCTGGCATAGCCCTGGGCTCCGGCACGCAGGCAGCGCACGGCGTACTGGTCTTCCGGGTTCATCGACACCACCAGCACCTTGATGGATGAGTGCGTCTCCTTGAGGCTGGCCAGCACCTCCAGCCCACTGCGGCCCGGCATGTTCAGGTCGAGCAGCAGGATGTCGCAGGGGGCCGTGCGCAGCGCATCGCGCAGTTCGGGGTAGCTGGCGGCTTCGGCGGTGACTTCGATGTCGGGCGACTCGGCCAGGGTGTCGCGGATGCCCCGGCGCACCACGGCGTGGTCGTCACACAACACTACGCGGATCATGGGGCGTCTCCAGAGTCTGGCAAGGGGGTCAGGGGCACCGAGAGTATCACCGAGCTGCCCTGGCCTGGGCGGCTGCTCACGTCCAGCCAACCGCCCACGGTGCGGGCGCGCTCGCGCAGCCCCTGCAGGCCAAAGGAGCGGGGCCGGGCGGGCGCTGCAGGGTCGAAGCCCCGGCCGTTGTCGGTCACCTCCAGCGTCAGCACGCTTTCGGTGTCGGTCAGCTCCATGCGCACGCTGCTGGCCTGCGCGTACTTGGAGATGTTGGTGAGGGCCTCCTGCGCCGTGCGGTAGGCGACCAGTTGCACCGCGTGGTCCAGATCGGTGATGGCACGCCCCAGTTGCAGGCTCACCGCGATGCCGGTGCGCTGGGCAAAGTTGTCGGCCAGCCACTGCAGGGCGGCCACCAGCCCCTGGTCCAGCATGGGCGGGCGCAGGTTCATCATGATGCGCTGGCTGGCACCCAGCGCGTGCTGGAGCATGGCGGTGGCGGCCTGGGCATGTTCCTGTACGGGCGGCTGCTGTGCATGGCGGCCGATCCAGGACAGGTCGAACAGCACCGCAGTCAGGGCGCCGCCAATGTCATCGTGGATCTCGCGGGCAATGGCGGCCCGCTCCTGTTCGATGGAGGTCTGCAGGTGCTCGGTCAGCTCGGCCAGGCTTTGGCGCGAGGCGGCCAACTCTTGCGCGGCACGCACCTGGGCCTTGCGTGCGTGGTGTACTTCCAACGCTCGCTCTATGACATGCGGAAGCCGCGCAAGATCGTCCTTGAGCACGTAATCCGCCATGCCCTGGCGGATGGCCTCCACGGCGGCAGCTTCGCCGATGGCGCCCGACAGCAGGATGAACGGAGGCGGATCGGGGTGCTGCAGCAGCAGGGCCCAGGCATCCAGCGCGTTGAAGCCTGGCAGGTGGTAGTCCGCCAACACCAGGGCGCAATCCATGCGGTGCAGGCGATCCTGAAAGTCCTGCAGGGTGTCCACGGCGATCACTTCCACATTCCAGCCTGCGCGGTGCAGTGTCAGGCGGGCCAGTTGCTGATCGGCGGGCGAATCTTCCAGATGAAGGATCCGCAATGTTGTATCTGTTGCGCCAAAGGGCATGGTTGGGGCTATCATAGGATACAAATTGGTACAAACAACGGTGTTTGTCCTCTGGTGGGGATGGAGCGTAAGCGATGGAATCGGCCAGAGGGCACTGCTTTTTACAGCGGGCTTCGGGTTTTACTCGTTCGATGGCGAGGAATATTCGTGTATCTTGTCACCATCAGCGGCAATGGAGTAGCGATGGAATCAGAGCCAACAAGTCCTGGGGGTCCGGAGGTTCGCCTGCCTGTGATGGTGGCTGCCGAGGTGCAGGATTCTTTGCTCGTGGTCATGCACGACCTGCACCGCCTTGAAGGCCTGATCAGCCATGCCACAGACAATCTGCTGGAGCGGTTTGGCGTGGCCAATCAAAATCTGACCGAATCCAATGTGGGTGATTCGCCAGAGTTGCAGGCGGCCCGCGAAGCACTGCGCGCTGCCGTGACGGAACTGCAGTTTCAGGACATGGCCTCCCAGCTCATCTGGCACACCACCAAGGTGTTGCAGTCCTGTGCTTTTCGCTTGGCCGCAGAATCCATGGGCCAGGAAGATGGGGAAGAAGCCGCGTCTTTTGTGGAAATGGCACCCGACCGGCCCAATCCCGTGACCCAGAGCGAGATGGATGCGGGCTCCATCGATTTGTTCTGAAGCAGGTTTCTTCCTTCAAACGCCGATATATTCAACAACCAATAAGACCGTTGGAGCAATAAATGCATTCGATCCTTGCCGTAGATGACTCTCCGTCCATGCGGAAGATGGTTTCTTTCACCTTGACGGGTGCTGGCTACCAGGTGGTCGAGGCGGTCGATGGCCAGGATGCGCTGGAAAAGGCGCAGACCCACCACATCGACCTTGTGTTGGCCGACCAGAACATGCCGCGCTTGGACGGCATCGGCCTGACACGCAAGCTGCGGGAGGATCCGCGCTTCAAGACCATTCCCATCCTCATCCTGACCACCGAATCGAGCGATCAGATGAAGCAGGCAGGCAAAGCCGCTGGCGCGACCGGCTGGCTGGTCAAGCCCTTCGATCCGAATCGTCTGATCGAGGTGCTCAAGAAGGTGATCCGCTGATCGGCGCGGTCGCTGGCGGCACGAATACAGGAGTCCACCATGGCAGAAGTTCACCAAGAAGGTGCAGGCGCCGATTTCGACCTGTCACAGTTCTACCAAATCTTCTTTGAGGAAGCGGCAGAGAACCTGGACCAGATGGAGCAGATGCTGCTGGATCTGGACCTGCAGCAGGCCAATGACGAAGAGCTCAACGGCATCTTTCGCTGCGCCCACTCGATCAAAGGCGGAGCGGCAACCTTCGGGTTTGCGGACGTGGCCGAGCTGACGCACCAGATGGAGTCGCTGCTCGATCGTTTGCGTCGCCACGAGTTGCAGCCCATCCCACAGATGGTGGATGTGTTGCTGGAGTCGGCCGATGCGTCGCGCAGCCTTCTGGCGCGCCACCAATCGGGCGCCCAGGATGAGCCGCCGTCCACGTCGGATCTGGTGCGGCGCATCAGCGAGTTGGCTGCTGGGCAGGTGCCTGCAGAACCGGCCAAGCCCCAGGCGGTGGCGGCCCCTGAGTCCGCGCCGGTGGCTCCCGTTGCCGCACCTGCGGTGGTCGCGGCCAAGCCTGGTGTGCGCTCCCTGCAGATCCGCATCGGGCCTGTCGAGCGACTGGAACAGGCCGAGGCGATCAAGGAACTGTTCCGGGACATTCAGGGCCTGGGCTCCATTGCCGATGTCCCCTCTGACAACCCCGCTGTGCGTGTGTTCGCGGTCGAAACATCCTCCGCCGACAACGATCTGCTGGATTTGTTCGCCTTCCACGTGTCGAAGGAGCAAATCCAGATCGTGGATGCTTCGGCGCCCGCGCCTGAGTCGGCTGCCCCTGCCTCCACCACGGCTGACAATCCCGCCGATGGGGCCTTTGGCTTCTTTGCCGATGCACCCGGCGCCCCGGGCAGCAAACCTGCCAATGCATTGGGTGCGATCGAGCCGTCTTCGGCGGTCACCCGCATTGCGCCCAAGCCCGCCGCAGAGGCCAAGGCAGGCTCCCAAGCGCAGATGGAGTCCAACACCATCCGCGTGTCGGTCAGCAAGGTGGATCAGTTGATCAACCTGGTGGGCGAGTTGGTCATTACCCAGGCCATGCTGGCGCAGAACAGCCGCGGTTTGGATCCGGCCGTGTACCAGCAGTTGCTTGCTGGCTTGGCCGATCTGGATCGCAACACCCGGGATCTGCAGGAATCGGTGATGTCGATCCGCATGATTCCCATGTCCATCGTGTTCAGCCGCTTCCCACGCATGTTGCGCGACCTGGCCAACAAGCTGGGCAAGAAGGTGGAACTCGTCACCCTGGGTGAGGCGACCGAGCTGGACAAGGGGCTGGTTGAAAAAATCACCGATCCCCTGACGCACCTGGTGCGCAACAGCGGGGATCACGGCATTGAGATGCCGGCCGATCGTTTGGCCAAGGGCAAGTCGGAACACGGCACCATCACCCTCTCGGCATCCCACCAGGGGGGCTCCATCGTCATCGAGGTGCGTGATGATGGCCGGGGCCTTTCGCGCGACAAGATCCTCGGCAAGGCGCGGGAGCGGGGCATGGATGTGTCGGATCAGATGAGCGACCAGGATGTCTGGCAGCTCATCTTTGCCCCTGGCTTTTCCACGGCAGATACGGTGACCGATGTGTCGGGGCGCGGCGTGGGCATGGACGTGGTCAAACGCAATATCGCAGCCCTCAATGGAACGGTGGAAATCGATTCCTCCGAGGGCTATGGCACCAAGGTGTCGGTGCGGCTGCCCTTGACCCTGGCCATCATGGATGGCATGTCGGTGGGTGTGGGGGATGAGGTCTACATCCTTCCCCTGTCGTCGGTGGTCGAGTCCTTCCAGGTCAACCCGGATGATGTCAACACCGTGGCGCAGGGCTCGCAGCTGGTCAAAGTGCGCGAAGAATACATGCCCGTGATTGCTCTGGAGAAAGTGTTCGAAGTTCCCCGCTTCGACATGGACAAATCCAGCAACATCATGGTGGTGGTGGAAGACGATGGCAACCGCGTTGCCCTGTTGGTGGATGAACTGCTGGGCCAGCACCAGGTGGTGGTGAAGAACCTGGAGTCCAACTACCGCAAGGTGCCCAACGTGTCGGGTGCGACGATCCTGGGCGACGGACGGGTGGCACTGATTTTGGACATTGGCGGCTTGGTGCGGCGTGCACGCCACTGATGCCATCGGGTGCCTGGGTTGGATGCACTGAAGCGAGGAGATTCCCATGAATGTGATGGAAAAAAATACCGATACCGCAACGGCTGGCGCGCGCGAATACCTGACCTTCCGTCTGGATCAGGAGGAGTACGGCATTGATATCCTGAAAGTCCAGGAAATCCGGGGCTACGAGCCACCGACGCGCATTGCCCACGCACCGTCCTTCATCAAAGGGGTGGTCAATCTGCGTGGAACCATCATCCCCATCGTGGACATGCGCCTGAAGTTCAACTGCTCCAAGGCGGAGTACAACAGTTTCACGGTGGTCATCATCCTGAACCTGCGCAACCGCGTGGTCGGCATTGTGGTGGACTCCGTCAGCGATGTGATGGAACTGTCCGCTGAGAGCATCCGTCCTGCGCCAGACATCGAGAGCGTCATCGACAACGACTGCATCATGGGCCTGGGATCCGTGGGTGAGCGCATGCTCATTTTGTTGGACATTGAAAAACTGATGTCTGGTTTGGACATGGGGCTGGCGTCTGCGGGCTGATGGGCCTTGCGAGGCGATGCGCCATCGCATGGTTCTTTCGACCCCATTTCGTACGGATTGAACGGTATCCCCATCAGAAAGATCCAGCATGTTGCGCCAGACCGATGTTCCTGCCGAGTCAGCCGCCGAGCGCCGCAGGGCCACGCGTGAGCCTGCGGCCGCATCTGCTGGGCCGTTGGCGCAGGGGCGGGAGTTTGTCTGGACGGATGCCGACTTTGCGCGGGTCAAATCCCTGATTTACCAGCGTGCCGGCATCAGCCTGCATGATGGAAAGCACGCGATGGTCTACAGCCGCCTCTCGCGCCGCTTGCGCGAGACGGGGCACACCAGCTTCAGCGAGTACCTGGGGTGGTTGGAGTCTCACGATGGGAACGAATGGCAAGAGTTCGTCAATGCACTGACGACCAACCTCACGTCGTTTTTCCGCGAATCGCACCATTTCGATATTTTTTCTGCGCACCTGCGCTCGCGGCCTGCAGGGGCTCCGTGGAGTGTTTGGTGCAGTGCCGCTTCCACTGGTGAGGAACCTTATTCCATTGTGATGACGGCACTGGAGGCCTTGGGAAACAACCCGGCATTCAAGCTCACCGCCAGTGACATTGATTCGCGTGTGTTGGCCACGGCAGCCCAGGGTGTGTACCGGCTGGAGTCCATCAAGGGATTGACCCAAGAGCGCATGCAGCGGTTTTTCCTGCGTGGCAAAGGCAGCAACGCAGGTATGGTTCGTGTGAAGCCCGAGTTGGGGCGCTTGATCGATTTCATCAGTGTCAACCTGATACGCGACGACTGGCCGTTTCGTGAACCCTTCGATGTTGTTTTCTGCCGCAACGTGATGATTTACTTTGACGGCCCGACGCAGCGGAGAGTGCTCGAACGCATTCACAGAGTCCTCAAACCTGGAGGCATGCTGTTTGTGGGGCATGCTGAGAATTTCAGTGAGTCCCGTGATTTGTTCACATTGCGCGGCAAAACGGTGTACGAGCGCCGTTGAGTTCCCACAGACGATCCCTCTATCCCATCCATGAACGCATCCAGTCTGGGCAACAACATGTCGAACGCGTCACCACTCAATGCCTCCGGGGTGCATGAACGCCGCCGTGCACCGCGCATTGCGCCGCTGTCTCCGGATATCTACCCCTCCAGTGCTTCGCCTGCTCCGAGGGTGTCTCTGGAAGAACTCAAGTCCCGTCCCGTCAAACCGGGACAAGCGTCGTTCTTCTTCTTCGATCACCATTTTCAATACAACGCGGTCAAGGTGCTGCCTGGCGAGTACTACGTATCCCATGAGGATTTGGTGGTCATGACCGTGCTCGGCTCCTGCATCGCAGCGTGCCTTTGGGACAGTCGCATGCGTGTGGGAGGAATGAACCACTTCATGCTGCCGGAAGGCGACTCGCTGGATGTTTCTGGGCGTTATGGCTCCTATGCGATGGAACTGCTGATCAACGAGATGCTCAAGCTGGGTGCGCGCCGTGAAACCATGCAGGCCAAGATTTTTGGTGGGGCCCAGGTCATGCACAGTTTCACCACCATGAATGTGGGTGAGCGCAATACCCAGTTTGTGGTCAACTACCTGCACACCGAGCGCATTCCGGTGGTATCGGAAGATGTGCTCGACATTTATCCGCGCAAGGTGTGCTTCTTTCCGGTGACCGGCAAAGCCATGGTCAAGCGTCTCGCCCATGCACATCCCGAGGAGTTGGTGGCGCAGGAGAAGCGTGGCAACGCCGCGACGGTCGCTACTGCCACTGCGGGCGGTTCTGTGGACCTTTTTTGATCGACAGGGAATCGATGAGCAAGAAGATACGGGTGGTGGTGGTAGACGATTCGGCGTTGGTTCGCAGCCTTTTGTCCGAGATCATCAACCGCCAGCACGATATGGAGTGCATTGGTACCGCCAATGACCCTTTGGTGGCGCGCGAGATGATCCGGGAACTCAACCCCGATGTCATTACCCTCGACGTCGAAATGCCGCGCATGGATGGCATCGATTTTCTGGGGCGGCTGATGCGCCTTCGACCGATGCCGGTGGTGATGATCTCCACGCTCACTGAACAAGGCGCGGAAGTGACGCTCAGGGCGCTGGAATTGGGCGCCGTGGATTTTGTGGCCAAGCCGCGTGTGGGGGTGACCTCCGGGTTGAGTGAGCTGGCTGGGCAGATCGTGGACAAGATCCGTGTGGCTGCTGTGGCACAAGTGCGCAGGGCTCCCGTGCGTGATCCCTCGGCAGGTGCTGTGTCGCACGCTCACGTGGGAACGCCTGCTGCAAGCTTGTTGGGGCGGCTTTCCACCGAGAAGGTGATTTTCATCGGGGCGTCAACCGGGGGCACAGAGGCAATCAAGGAAATCCTCGTGCACATGCCCGCCGATTCCCCCGCCATTGTGATCACGCAGCACATGCCGCCGGGGTTCACCACCAGCTTTGCCGCGCGACTCAATGGCTTGTGTCAAATCACGGTCAAGGAAGCGGTCAATGGTGAGCGCATCCTCCCTGGACATGCCTACATCGCACCGGGAGGGCGGCAATTTCACATCAGCCGCAGTGGTGCCAACTATGTGGCCGTGGTGGACGACGGTCCTCCCGTGAATCGGCACAAGCCGTCGGTGGAGGTGCTGTTCAAATCTGCTGCTGCCATGGTGGGCCGCAATGCCTTTGGCATCATGTTGACGGGCATGGGGAACGATGGCGCGGTAGCCATGCGCGAGATGAAGGATGCTGGAAGCTACAACTACGTCCAGGATGAGGCCAGTTGCATTGTTTTCGGAATGCCCCGTGAAGCCATTGCACACGGCGCTGCCGATGAGGTGCTGCCATTGAACCAGATTGCCCCGGCCCTTGTGGCACGCCTGCGAAGCAATTCGGACAAGGTGATGCACCGCATCTGATCTTCACTTGGTCAACAGCGTCCAGCGTTCCAGGGCCTGCATGAGTTCTTCCTCGATTTCTACATCCCGCGCATGGAGCGTTGCTGCCTGCACGGGATCTACCGAGTAAATCGTGCCATCTGCCAAGGCTGCTTGAATGGATTGCTGTTCTGCTTCCAGGCCTTCGATCACGGCCGGAAGCTGTTCCAGCTCTCGTTGTTCTTTGTAGCTGAGCTTGCGCTTGGATGGTGGTGTCGTCCGCTCCCCTTGGTTGGGTGGCACTGTGGAGGCTGATTTGGGGGCGGTAGAGGTGCTCTTGGTAGTTGTCGATGGGAGGGCTTGTGACCGACGAGACTGAATCAGCCAATCCTGCACACCTCCTTCGTATTCGCGCCAGTTCCCATCGCCTTCGAAGGCGATCATGCTTGTGACGACGTTGTCGAGAAAAGTCCGGTCGTGACTGACCAGAAACACCGTGCCCTCATAGGACTGCAGCAGATCTTCCAGCAAATCCAGTGTTTCAATGTCCAGATCGTTGGTGGGTTCATCCAGCACGAGCACATTGGCCGGACGAGCAAACAGGCGTGCGAGAAACAGGCGATTCCGCTCACCTCCTGACAGAGACCT
Organism: Giesbergeria sp.; assembly: GCA_023150295.1. Lineage (GTDB taxonomy): Bacteria > Pseudomonadota > Gammaproteobacteria > Burkholderiales > Burkholderiaceae_C > Simplicispira. The sequence continues at coordinate 23,667 of JAKLLE010000056.1, forward strand.
CACCGGGGAACGTGCGCGGGCCGGGGAAAACAGAAAGTCGCCCAGGTAACTGCGCACATGCTTGCGCTGTGGGCCGATTTCGATCCACTCGCTTCCCGGACTGATGAAGTCCTCCAGTGTGGAATCCAAATCCACACCTTGACGCATTTGATCAAAGTAAGCCACTTGGAGATTGGTGCCCTGTCGAACACGGCCTTCGTCTGGAGCCAGTTCACCGAGGATCAGTTTGAGCAGCGTAGTCTTTCCGGCGCCATTGGGGCCAATCAGGCCCACTTTGTCACCGCGAAGAATGGTGGCGCTGAAAGGCCGGATCACGGTTCTATCGCCATAGGCTTTGCTTGCCTCTTCGAGTTCTGCGACGATCTTGCCGCTTGGGGCACCAGAGTCCAACTCCATCTTCACGTTGCCAACCGCTTCACGGCGAGACCTGCGCTGTGTACGCAGGCTTTCCAATCGATTGATGCGGCTTTGGCTGCGCGTGCGCCGTGCTTCAACCCCTTTTCTGATCCATATCTCTTCCTGGGCCAGCAGCTTGTCGGCTTTTGCGGCCAAGGTGCTCTCCTGTGCCAACTGTTCCAGCTTTTGGGTCTGGTAAGCCGTGAAATTGCCGGGATAGGACTGCAGTTTTCCTCGGTCAAGTTCCACAATCCTTGTCGCGATGCGATCCAGAAAAGAGCGATCGTGGGTGATCGTCACAAGGCTTCCCCGAAACCCAATCAGCAGTTCCTCCAGCCACTCGATCGAATCCAGGTCGAGGTGGTTGGTCGGTTCATCCAGCAAGAGCACGTCCGGGCGAGTCACCAGTGCTTGTGCCAAGGCCACACGCTTACGGACACCACCGGAGAGGCTCTTGATCACTGCATCGGGGACCAAGTGAAGTCGCTGCAGCGTCTCTTCCACCCGCTGCTCCCAGTTCCATCCGTCACGGGCTTCGATCTGCGATTGAAGCGCATCAAGGTCTACATTCGGGTCTCCTTCGAGATAGCGAGCCCGCAATGCGGCAACATCCGCCATTCCCTCTGCTGCGGCCTGGAACACGGTGGCGTCCTCAGACAATTCTGGTTCTTGTGCCACATATACCACGCGCAAGCCTTGTTGAACCTGGCGAACCCCTTCGTCCACAGCGGCCAAGCCACCAAGAATTCTGAGCAAAGAAGACTTGCCTGCGCCGTTGCGACCGATCAAACCCACACGCTCATTGGGTTCGAGGGAGAAGTCTGTGTGATCCAGCAAGGCAACATGTCCGAATGCCAGCTGTGCGTCGAGAAGAGTGATGAGTGCCATGGAGTCATTATCAGTCTTGTCTTTGGCGCAGTTGCGCCGAGTGTGCTGCAGAGATCAAAGAGCATGTATTTCTGTGCTACAGTAGCGGGCTTCGCTGCCAGGAGCTGATCGAAAGACGGGTTCAGGTGGCGGGGTAAAAAAGATTCCTTGTGAGTTGATTCTTGGTTAAAAACCGATGTACAATGCAAGGCTTCGCTGAACAGAAGT
>JAKLLE010000138.1 GCA_023150295.1 Giesbergeria sp.
ACTTCTGTTCAGCGAAGCCTTGCATTGTACATCGGTTTTTAACCAAGAATCAACTCACAAGGAATCTTTTTTACCCCGCCACCTGAACCCGTCTTTCGATCAGCTCCTGGCAGCGAAGCCCGCTACTGTAGCACAGAAATTACGGGCTTTCCCTCATGCGCTGCGATTTTGTTCGTGCCCACAGCGTGCCTCCAGCGCATCGACAAACATGGCTGCCACATCGAAGCCGGTCTGTTGCTGGATTTCCTGGAAGCAGGTGGGACTGGTGACGTTGATCTCGGTGACGCAATCGCCAATCACGTCAACGCCCGCCAGGAGCAGGCCACGCTGATTCAAGATGGGGCCCAGGGCGTTGGCGATTTCCCAGTCGCGCTGAGACAGCGCCTGCGCCACCCCTTTTCCACCCGCCGCAAGGTTTCCACGCACTTCGGAACCCTGCGGTATGCGTGCCAGGCAGTACGGCACCGGTTGGCCGCCAATGATGAGCACCCTTTTGTCGCCCAGAGCGATTTCTGGCAGGAATTTCTGCACCATCAGGCTTTGCGCACCACCTCGGTTGAGTGTTTCGGTGATGCTGCCCAAGTTGAGCCCATCCGGCCCCACACGGAAGATGCCCATGCCACCCATGCCATCGAGCGGCTTGAGGATGATGTCGTGGTGCTCGGCATGGAAGCGCTGGATATCGCGCGCATCCCGCGTCACCAGCGTAGGGCCAATGAACTGCGGGAACTCCATGATCGCCAGCTTTTCCGGGTGGTCGCGCAAGGCACGCGGCTTGTTGAAGACCCTGGCCCCATCGCGCTCCGCCTGCTCCAGCAGGTGGGTGGCGTAAAAGTACTCGCTGTCAAAGGGCGGATCCTTGCGCATGAGCACCGCGCCAAAACCGGCCAGGGGCACTGGGCGCCGATCACGCACATGAAACCAGTCATCAGCGTGGCCGGTGAGTTCAATGTCCTGCACATGGGCCTGCACCGGCGCCCCCCGCTGCCACATGATGTCCTGCGGCAGGCAGGCGCTGATGGTGTGGCCACGGCGCTGGGCCTCGCGCATCATGGCAAAGGTGGTGTCCTTGTAGGTCTTGAAGGAGTCCAGCGGATCGGCGATGAACAACAGTTGCATGATGAACGTCCAGAGTGAAAAAGGCGCCGTCTGAGGCGCACGGCGCGTGTTCAGCGCCCGTGGGGGGCGCGCTGCTTGCCGTACTGTTGCACAAACAAGGCCACGCTGCCTGCAACCACTCCCCAAAAAGCCGAACCCACGCCGCCAATCACCACGCCACTGAGCGTGACCAGGAAAGTGATCAACGCGGCTTCGCGGTGGGGTTCGTCACGCAAGGCCGTTGCCAGGCCATTGCCGATGGTGCCCAGCAGCGCCAGCCCGGCGATAGCAACCACCAACTCCTTGGGGAATGCAGTGAGCAATCCGGTGACCACCGCGCCAAAGATGCCGATGACGATGTAGAACGCGCCGCAGGACGCAGCAGCGGTGTAGCGGCGGCGGGGGTCTTCGTGCGCCTCGGGCCCCATGCAGATGGCTGCCGTGATGGCACTGAAGTTGAGCGCGAACGCGCCGAACGGCGCCAGCACCAGGGTGGCCAGCCCCGTCATGGTGACGAGGGCGGAAACCGGCATCTGGTACCCCGTGGCACGCATGACCGCCACACCGGGCAGATTTTGCGAAGCCATGGTGACGACAAACAGCGGCAGCGCCAGGCTCACGATGGCACCAACGCTGAACTGCGGCGTCACCCACTGCGGCATGGCCAGCTCAAACGTGACCGCCGACCAGGCCATCTGGCCACGCAGAGCCACATACACAATCGCAGCCACCAGTGTGAGCACCACCGCATAACGTGGCGCAAACCGCCGCGCCGCCAGATAGCAGCCCAGCATGAGCAGCACCAGCGGCAGGGCCGTTTGCGCGGCGGCAAAGGCCTGCAGTCCAAAGCGCGCCAACACACCGGCCAGCAGCGCCGAGGCAATCTCCATGGGAATGCGGTTCATGGCGCGCTCGAACCAGCGCGTGGCTCCCGCCACCGTGATCAGTGCCGCACAGACCATGAACGCCCCCACCGCCTCGGCCATGCTGAAGCCCCCAGCCAGCCCTGCCGTCGCCAGCACCGCCGCGCCCGGCGTGGACCATGCCACCATGACCGGCTTGCGCAGCCACAACGATGGCAGCAAGGTGCACAGGCCCATGCCCAGCCCGAGCGCCCACATCCATGAAGTGATCTGCGCGGGCGTGGCCTGAAAGGCCTGCGCTGCCTGGAAGACGAGGGCGACGGAACTGGTGAAGCCCACCAGCACCGCCACGAAGCCAGCCGTCACGGCGGAAAGGCTCAGGTCTTTGAAAAACTGCATGCGCCGATTCTGGCATTGCCCGGTGCTGCGCAGAGAACTCGTAATTTAGCTATTATTTTTATAACTGAGGGACTTGCAGAATTCCTCAACCCAGCCGAATTTGCCTCTGCGTGAGGCGCAAAAAAAGTTGCGGGCACCGCCCAAAAGGCTGGAAGATCAGGGTATCGAAGTCTGAACTTGGTGCCCGCCCATGAATACTACCC
>JAKLLE010000057.1 GCA_023150295.1 Giesbergeria sp.
CTGGGCAACTGGCGACCTCCAAGCGCAAGCCCAAGGCTGTCCAGGCCAAAGGCTACGTTGAGGGCTCCATCGCACGCGCCCACGTCTCCACCGCTCGTGTTCTTAAACAGGCTGCGGGACGAAGACCTTGAAAGGGATGGCCCTAACCGCCCGTGACGGGTGGGAAAAACGCCACCTCGGCCCCGTCGCACAGAGCAGCGGCCTCGTCGCTGAGCACCTGGTCCAGCGCCATGCGCACGGCCCTGCCACGGGCCAGGGCGCTGGCGTAGGCGCCGCCGCGTGCCAGAAGTTCATCGCGCAGCGCGCCCAAGTTGGCGGCAGAGGTGTCCAGCACCTCGCTGCCCTGCCCCACCGCCTCGCGGATGGAGGCGAAATAACGCACGGTGATCTTCTTCATGCGGCCAGCTCCGAGAATGGCACATAGCGCACCGTGTCACCGGGCGCAATGACCTGGCCTGGGGGGTTGTCCACCACCCCGTCGCCCCAGACGGTGGAGGTGAGCACGCCCGAGCCCTGGTGCGGGTACAGGTCCAGCCCGCCTGCGGCGTTGCGGCGCACGCGCAAAAATTCGCGGCGCTTGTCGGCCTTGGACCAGGTGAAATCGGCGCGGGCGGCGATGGACGGCATCGCCACGTCGCGCACCCCCTGCAGTCGCAGCAGGAAGGGGCGCACCAGCACGGCAAAGGTGACGAAACTGGCCACCGGGTTACCGGGCAGCCCCAGAAAATGCACCTGCCCCACGCGGCCGCAGGCAAACGGTTTGCCAGGCTTGATGGCGATTTGCCACAGGTCCAGGCTGCCCAGCGCCTGCACGGCGGGCTTGATGTGGTCTTCCTCACCCACCGACACGCCGCCGCTGGTGAGCACCACGTCGTGCCCGGCAGCGGCTTCGCGCAGCGCAGCCAGGGTGGCTTCGCGCTGGTCGGGCACCCGGCCCAGGTCGGTCAGCTCGCAGCCCAGGCGCTGCACCAGTGCGCGCAGAAAGAAGCGGTTGCTGTTGAAGATGGCACCCGGCGGCAATTGCTCCGGCGGCACTTGGCCCGGCATGACGAGCTCGTCGCCCGTAGACAGCAGCGCCACGCGCGGCCTGCGCGCCACCGGCAAGCGCTCCAGCCCAATGCTGGCCGCCAGGCCCAGGGCCGCAGGCGCCAGGCGTGTGCCCGCGTGCAACACGGTGCTGCCCAGAGCGATGTCTTCGCCCGCGCGGCGGATGTTCTGGCCGCTGTGCGGCTGGGTTTGCACGCGCACCGTGCCGTCGTCCTGGGCCACGCAGTCCTCCTGCATGACCACGGCGTCGGCACCGGGCGGCACGGGCGCACCGGTGAAGATGCGCGCAGCGGTGCCGCCCTGCAGCGGTGCGCCGACACTGCCCGCCGCAATGCGCTGCAACACAGGCAGCGCGGTGCCGGGGGCGGCCACGTCGGCACAGCGCAGTGCGTAGCCGTCCATGGCACTGTTGTCGAAGGCAGGCACCTGCAGGGCCGAGACCAAGTCCTGCGCCAGCACGCGGCCATCGGCCTGCAGCGTGGGCACGGTTTCGGTGCCTGGCAGCGGCTGGGCACGCGCCAGGAGCGCAGCCAGGGCCTCGTCCAGCGGCATCAGGGGGGGGCGCGGGCTCACAGCAGGCCTCCGTGCTGGTCCCAGTGGTATTCAAAACGCTCGCCCTGCGCCAGCAGCCACTGCGCCACCTGTGCAGGCTGGTTCAGGTCGAGCACCGGCAGTTGGGTGGGCTGGGGCAGGCGCTGCGCGTCGTCGGTGGCGATGGCGACGATGAAATCGTCCTCGGGGTAACGCACGGGACGCGGGTTCTGCGCGTCGGTGGATTCGCGCCAGACCTCGATCTTGAGGATATCGCTTTCCTTGAAGCCTTCGACCAGCACCCAGTCCACGCCCTCGTACAGTTCGGCCAGCATCTGGTGCACTGTGAGTTGCGCGGGCTGCTCGAACTCGCGCACCAGCGCCAGGCGCCGGTCGGAGGCAATCACCACCTCGAACGCCCCGGCCTGCCGGTGGCGCCACGAGTCCTTGCCAGGGTGGTCGATGTCGAAGCGGTGGTGCGCATGCTTGACCACCGACACCCGCAGGCCCTGTTGGCGCAGCAGGGGAATGATTTGCTCCACCAGCGTCGTCTTGCCGCTGCCAGAGTACCCAGCAAAGCCTGCCACTTTCATGCGCACACCCTCTGAACGCTATTAATTTTATAGCTTACAGCGCATGATAGACGGGCGCCGCAGCCCATTTTTACTTGCAGTTTTGCACAATGTAGGCCTTGACCTGCTGCACGTCGGCAGGCATGACCTGCACGCGCTTGGGCAGGTCTTCAATGCCGTCGAACTTGGCCGGGCGCTCGGGCGAATGGCCCAGGGCTTCCTGGATCGTCTCGGCGAACTTGATGGGCAGGGCCGTCTCCAGCACGATCATGGGCACGGTGCCATCGCCCCGGTGCTCGCGCGCCACCTTCACGCCGTCGGCAGTGTGGGTGTCGATGGTGACGCCATGGCGCTGAAACGTATCGCGGATGGTGGCCAGGCGGTCGGCGTGCGTGCTCATGCCGCTTTCAAAGCCGTACCTGGCGGCGGCATCGGCGAAGCGCGGGTCCTGGCCCAGGTCGAACCGGCCTTGCTTGGACAGCGCATCGCCAAACAGCGCCCGGGTCTGGGCGGCATCGCGGCCCAGCAGGTCGAACACGAAGCGCTCGAAGTTGCTGGCCTTGCTGATGTCCATGGACGGGCTGGACGTTTCGTGCGTGTCGGCGCTGCTGCGCACGCGGTACACGCCGGTGCGGAAGAACTCGTCGAGCACATCGTTCTCGTTGGTGGCCACCACCAGCTTGTCGATGGGCAAACCCATGCTGCGCGCCACATGGCCTGCGCACACGTTGCCGAAGTTGCCGCTGGGCACGGTGAAGCTGACGCGCTCAGCATTCGTCTCCGTGGCCTGTACGTAGCCTGCAAAGTAGTACACCACCTGCGCCAGCAGGCGCGCCCAGTTGATGGAGTTGACGGTGCCGATCTTGTACTGGCGCTTGAAGTCGAGGTCGTTGCTGACGGCCTTGACGATGTCCTGGCAGTCGTCGAACACGCCCTCGATGGCAATGTTGTGGATGTTCTCGTCCTGCAGGCTGAACATTTGCGCCTGCTGGAACGGGCTCATGCGGCCGTGCGGGCTGGTCATGAAGACGCGCACGCCCTGCTTGCCCTTCATGGCGTATTCAGCGGCGCTGCCGGTGTCACCGCTGGTGGCGCCCAGGATGTTGAGCGTCTCGCCCCGGCGTGCCAGCTCATACTCGAACAGGTTGCCCAGCAGTTGCATAGCCATGTCCTTGAAGGCCAGCGTGGGGCCGTTGGACAGGGCTTCGAGCCACAGGCCATCCTCCAGATGGCGCAGCGGCACGATTTCGCCGGTGCCGAACACCTCGGCGGTGTAGGTCTTGGCACACAGAGCGTGCAGGTCGGCCGCCGGAATGTCGTCGATGAAAAGCTGCAGGATCTGGAACGCCAGCTCGGCATAGCCTTGCTCGTGGTAGGCCTTGCGCAGCTGGGTCAGTTGGGCATCGTCGATCTGCGGATAGCGCTCGGGCAGGTACAGGCCGCCATCGGGCGCCAGGCCTTCGAGCAGGATGTCGCAGAAATGCTTGCGGTCGGGGTGGCCGCGCGTGGAGAGGTACAGCATGGCGTTCGTCCTGGGTCTTGGCTTAGTTCAGCTCTTCCTTGCGGATGCGCGTGATGGGTGCCAGCACCGTGGGCAAGGCCTGCATCTGGGCGATGGCGCCGTCCATGGTGCCTTCGCGCGTGTCGTGCGTGAGGATGATGAGGTCGGTCTGGGTGGAGTCCTCGCCGCCCACTTCGTCGGCCTCGCGCTGCAGCACGGCGTCGATGCTGATGCCGGCACCGGCCAGGATGCCGGTGACCTTGGCCAGCACACCGGCCTGGTCGGCCACGCGCAGGCGCAGGTAGTAGCTGGTGACCACTTCGCTCATGGGCAGCACTGGCAGGGCATCCATTGCGTCGGTCAGGGTGTTTGGCTGGAAGGCCAGGTGCGGCACGCGGTGCTCCGGGTCGGCCGTGTGCAGGCGGGCGATGTCCACCAGGTCGGCAATCACGGCGCTGGCCGTGGGCTCGCTGCCCGCGCCCTTGCCGTAGTACAGCGTGGTGCCCACGGCATCGCCCTGCACCACCACGGCGTTCATGGCGCCTTCGACGTTGGCAATCAGGCGCTTGGAGGGCACCAGGCTGGGGTGCACGCGCAGCTCCACACCCTTGTCGGCACGTTTGGTGATGCCCAGCAGCTTGATGCGGTAGCCCAGTTGCTCGGCGTACTTGATGTCCTGCGCGCTGAGCTGGGTAATGCCTTCCACGTAGGCCTTGTCGAACTGCACCGGGATGCCGAAGGCGATGGCCGACATGATGGTGGCCTTGTGCGCGGCGTCCACGCCTTCGATGTCGAAGGTGGGGTCGGCCTCGGCGTAGCCCAGGCGCTGGGCTTCCTTGAGCACCACATCAAAGTCCAGCCCCTTGCTGCGCATCTCGGACAGGATGAAGTTGGTGGTGCCGTTGATGATGCCCGCGATCCACTGGATGCGGTTGGCCGTGAGGCCCTCGCGCAGCGCCTTGATGATGGGAATACCACCCGCCACGGCAGCCTCGAACGCCACCATCACGCCCTTGGCGGATGCGGCCGAGAAGATTTCGGTGCCGTGCACGGCCAGCAGCGCCTTGTTGGCGGTGACCACGTGCTTGCCGGCCGCAATGGCTTCGAGCACCAGCGCCTTGGCGATGCCGTAGCCGCCGATCAGCTCGATCACGATGTCGATGTCTGGGTTGGCGATGACGGCGCGTGCGTCGTTGACCACCTGCACGCCCTCGCCCACGATGCTGCGTGCGCGCTCCACGTCCAGGTCGGCCACCATGGCGATCTCGATGCCACGGCCCGCGCGGCGGCGGATTTCTTCCTGGTTGCGCTGCAACACGTTGAACACGCCGCTGCCGACGGTGCCGATGCCCAGAAGGCCTACTTGGATGGGTTTCATCAAAAAACTCTCAGTAAAAAATGCCTCTAGCGCCCGTCCATCAAGCGCAAGTAGCTATAAAAACAATAGCATCAAGCCTTGACATGGCGCTGCCGGTACTGGGCCAGGAAGGCCGCCAGTCGCCCGATGGCCTCGCGCAAGTCGTCCTCGTGCGGCAGAAAGACGATGCGGAAATGCTGGTTGTCGGGGTAGTTGAAGCCCGAGCCCTGCACCAGCATCACGCGCGTGGCGCGCAGCACCTCCATGAAGAACTGGCGGTCGTCCTCGATGGGGTACATCTCGGGGTCCAGGCGCGGAAACATGTACAGCGCGGCCTGCGGCTTGACGCAGCTGACGCCGGGGATCTTGGTGATCAGCTCGTAGGCCAGGTCGCGCTGGCGGCGCAGGCGGCCGCCTTCCTTGATGAGGTCGTTGATGCTCTGGTAGCCGCCCAGCGCCGTCTGGATGGCCCACTGCCCCGGCACGTTGGAGCCCAGCTTGAGGTTGGCCAGCATGTTCAGCCCCTCGATGTAGTCACGCGCGGCCCGCTTGTCGCCCGAGACCACCATCCAGCCCGCGCGGAACCCGCAGGAGCGGTAGGCCTTGGAGAGCGAGTTGAAGGTGAGCGTGAGCACGTCGGTGGACAGGCTGGCCATGGCCGTGTGCTTCACGCCCTCGTACAGCACCTTGTCGTACACCTCGTCCACCAGCAGCACCAGGTCGTGTTCGCGCGCCAGCTGCACGATGCCGCGCAAGAGCGCGTCGGAATACAGCGCGCCCGTGGGGTTGTTGGGGTTGATGACGACGATGCCGCGCGTGCGCGGCGTGATCTTGGCGCGCATGTCCTCCAGGCTGGGCATCCAGCCGTTGGCTTCATCGCACACATAGTGCACCGGCACGCCGCCCGCCAGGCTGGTGGCCGCCGTCCACAGCGGATAGTCGGGCGCGGGCAGCAGCAGTTCGTCGCCGTCGTTGAGCAGCGCCTGCGTCGCCATGACGATCAGCTCGCTCGCGCCGTTGCCCAGGTAGATGTCGTCCAGCGTGACGCCCGCAATGCCCTGCTGCTGCGTGTAGTGCATCACGGCCTTGCGCGCCGCAAAGATGCCCTTGCTGTCGGAGTAGCCTGCCGAATCGGGCAGGTTGCGTGCCATGTCCTGCACCACCTCTTCGGGCGGGTCGAAGCCGAACGGCGCCATGTTGCCGATGTTGAGCTTGATGATCTTCTGGCCCTCGTCCTCCATCTGCCGGGCCGCGTCCACGATGGGGCCGCGCACATCGTAGAGAACGTTGTTGAGCTTGGTGGACTTGAGGATGGTTTTCATGCGCGCATCAGCAAAGGTGGCATAGGCCCGCCACGGGCCAGGGGCATGTGGCGAAACCTATAATTTGACCACAGTTCCCACCGCCCCACGCACCCGCAAACCTGTGGGTGCCGCCCACCCCGCCCCATGAAATTCCAGCCCGATCGCTTCGACGCCCACAGCATCACCGGATACGGCCCAGGCTGGATCAGCGTGGGGGCCGAAAAGGTGCATTCCAGCCTGGTCATCGGATCGCGCGGGCTGCGCCAGGCCTGGGACTGCGCGCGGTTCGAGGATCTGAGCGCCGATCACTTCGCCCAACTGGCCCTGCTGGACGCCGAAGTGCTGCTGCTGGGCAGTGGCGACCGCCTGCGTTTTGTGCCCCCCGCCTGGCTCGCGCCGCTGATGCAGCGCCACATCGGCGTGGAAACCATGGACACCGCCGCCGCCTGCCGCACCTACAACATTCTGGCCGGTGAAGGGCGCCGTGTGGTCGCGGCTCTGCTCGTACAAACCCCAGGCAGCTGAAGTCACAGCCGCGATTCAGGGTAAAATAGCGGGTTGCTGCCGGTGGCGACCCACAAGAAGAACCAGCCTCACACCCACCGGTGATTCAACGACCTCACCCAGAGAGAACGAAGACATATGGCGATCGTTGTCAACAAACCCCTCCCTGAATTTGAAGCCAATGCGACCAGTGGGGTCAAGGTTTCCAATACGTCCCACAACGGCCAGATTCTCGTCCTCTACTTCTATCCCAAGGACAACACCCCAGGCTGCACCACCGAGGCCATGCAGTTCCGCGACAAGTACAAGGACTTCGTCAAGGCCGGTGCCGCGGTGTTCGGCGTGTCGCGCGACAACATGAAGTCGCACGACGAGTTCAAGGAAAAGCTCGAACTCCCGTTCGACCTGATCGCGGACACGGAAGAAAAGATGTGCCACATGTTCGGCGTGGTCAAGAACAAGATCATGTACGGCAAGAAGGTCAAGGGCATTGAGCGCAGCACCTTCCTCATCGGCCCCGACGGCCTGCTGCTCCAGGAGTGGCGCGGTCTGAAGGTACCCGGCCACGTGGAAGAAGTACTCAAGGCCGTCAAGGCACTCAAGACCCTCAAGAAAGCTGCCTGAGGCACGCCTGCAACGCCTGGACGGCCCTGTCATCCAGGGCGTGCATAATGGGCCGATGCCGCTGTACTGCGCAACGCCTCTCTCACACCGACAAGCCGCCTGGGCCTCCCGGCGGCTTTTTGCTTTCTGAACCCTTCCGAACGCCACTTCCGCACCATGCCCCTGCCCCCCGCACCGACCCGGCGTGCCGCCCGCCTCGATCCCGAAGCCTTCATTGCCCCGCCCGAAGGGGCCACCCCCGCCACCTCACGCAAGCGCAGCACCCGCAATGAGCCTTCGGCCGTGGTGGCTGGCGACGCCAGCCTGCCGCAGGCTGCACCGGTGAGGGCGCAAGCTGCGACCGTGCCCACGGCGGCATCCGCCAAAGCGCCCACACCACGCAGCGCCAAGGCACCCGCCAAGGCCGCCTTGCTGTCTGCCACCCCGGCACCCGCCCCCGTCGCGCCGCCTGCCAGCGCTGCTGCACCCAAGCGGGCCCGCAAGGTGCACAGCACCGGGCCGACCAAGCTGTTCGTGCTGGACACCAATGTGCTGCTGCACGACCCCAGCAGCCTGTTCCGGTTTGAAGAGCACGACATCTACCTGCCCATGATCGTGCTGGAGGAGCTGGACGCCCACAAGAAGGGCATGACCGAGGTAGCCCGCAACGGCCGCCAGGTCAGCCGCGCGCTGGACGCCCTGGCCGCCGCCCAGGGCGCCGACATGGGCAAGGGCCTCAAGCTCGACTCCACCGGCCAGCGCGGCGCCGGGGGCAGCCTGTTCTTCCAGACCTCGGCGCTGGATTTCCAGCTCCCCACCAGCTTGCCGCAAGGCAAAGCCGACAACCAGATCCTGGGCGTGGTGGAAGCCCTGCGCCGCCAGCACGCACCGCGTGAAGTAGTGCTGGTGTCCAAGGACATCAACATGCGCGTGAAGGCGCGCGCGCTGGGCCTGCCCGCCGAGGACTACCAGAACGACAAGGCCCTGGAAGACGGCGACCTGCTCTACTCTGGCGCCCTGCAACTGCCCCAGGACTTCTGGAGCCGCATTGGCAAGGCTGTGGAAAGCTGGCAGAGCGGCGCCCACACCTTCTACCGCATCAGCGGGCCCATCGTGCCGCAGCTGATGATCAACCAGTTTGTGTACTTCGAGGCACCGGGCGAACCCAACCTGTATGCCCGCGTGAGCGAAATCCGCGACAAGACCGCCGTGCTCAAGACGCTGAAGGACTACGGCCACGCCAAGAACGCCGTATGGGGCGTGACTACGCGAAACCGCGAGCAGAACTTCGCCATGAACCTGCTGCTGGACCCGGACGTGGATTTCGTCACCCTGGCAGGCACCGCAGGCACAGGCAAGACGCTGATGGCCCTGGCCGCAGGCCTGACCCAGGTGCTGGACGACCGACGCTACACCGAGATCATCATGACCCGCGCCACCGTCAGCGTGGGTGAGGACATCGGCTTTCTGCCCGGCACCGAAGAAGAAAAAATGGGCCCCTGGATGGGCGCGCTCGATGACAACCTGGAGTTCCTGGCCAAGGGCGACGGCGGCGGCGCGGGCGAATGGGGGCGCGCAGCCACCAACGAGCTGATCCGCAGCCGCATCAAGATCAAGAGCATGAACTTCATGCGCGGGCGCACGTTCATGAACAAGTACGTCATCATCGACGAGGCGCAGAACCTCACGCCCAAGCAGATGAAGACCCTCATCACCCGCGCGGGCCCCGGCACCAAGATCATCTGCATGGGCAACCTGGCGCAGATCGACACACCCTACCTCACCGAAGGATCGTCCGGCCTGACCTTTGCCGTGGACCGCTTCAAGGGCTGGCCGCACAGCGGCCACATCACCCTGGCACGCGGCGAGCGCTCACGTCTGGCCGACTTCGCAAGCGAAGTGCTGTGAGCCATCACTGCTGAGCCCATGTTCCGGCCCCTGCTTGGCACTTGGCAGCACCGCTGTGCTGCGGGTGCGCAAGAACAAGCCTGGATTCCACCCGACGGCTGCCAGGATCTGGTGGGCATTGCCTTGCCCGGCGGTTCGGTGCAGTGGCATGTGTATGCACTGTCGCCGCAGGCCGAAACCATTGCCCTGCCTGCCGGGGCGCGCCTGCGTGGCTTCAGGCTGGCGCCCGGCACCCAGGTGAACACCGAAGCACTGCTGCAGCGCACGCACACGCTGGATCTGGACGATGCCCCTCGGGCCACGGCCCTGCTGGCCGACACCTGCATGCTGCACGCCAGGGTGGAAGAATCGCTGCAGGCGCTGGCGCAGGCACCTTCCGTCACCCAGGCGGCCCGCAGCCTGGGCGTAAGCCCGCGCACGTTAGAGCGCATGCTGCACCGGCATACCGCCCACACGCCTGCGTTCTGGCGCAGCCTGGCACGGGTGCGCCAGACGGCCCGCTGCCTGGCTGCGCAGCCCCACTGGTCACTGGCCGAAGTGGCCGCGCTGCACCACTGGGCCGACCAGTCCCACATGAACCTGGCCTTCAGGCACTGGCTGGGCTGCACACCCCGACAGTTGCAGCGCGACCCACAGCGCCTGGGGCTGCTGCTGCAATCAGGCTACGGAGACCAGAGGCTGATCACCCCATAGGGGTGCACAGCTCCACCCAGAAACCGTTGAGGTCTTGCACATAGGCCACGGTCTGGCCCCAAGGCATGTCCTGCGGGGCCTGCAGGGAGTGTGCGCCATGTTCCAGCGCCTGCGCATAGGCAGCGGCCACGTCAGGGGTGAGCAGTGCCACTTCGAAGCAGGGCTTGCGGGCATCGGGCAGCGCCACCGTCTTGCCCATTTGCACCAGCAGGCCGTGCGAACAGAACGCGAGCGAGGTGCTGCCGGTTTCCAGCTCGCCCCAATCACCGCTTTCGTGCACAAAGCGCGTGGCCAGGCCAAAGGCCTTGCCATAAAAAGCCAGGGCCGCCCGCACATCCGGCACATAAAGAATCGTGTATCCCAAGCGCATGTTTCAACTCCTTTCAAGCAAAGCCGCCAGTGTGGACGCTGCGGCGGCCCCCGTCTTGGAAAAACGCGACACCACTGCGCGCTTCGGGCTCGCAAGATCAGAAATCGTCGCCAGAGCCCAGGGCCAGGCTTTCAAAGCGCGTCTGGTTCTTCTGGAAGAACAGCTTGACGGTGCCGGTAGGCCCGTTGCGTTGCTTTCCGATGATGACCTCGGCCACGTTCGGCTCCTTGCTGTCCTTGTTGTAGTAGTCGTCGCGGTAGATGAACATGATGATGTCCGCATCCTGCTCGATGGCGCCAGATTCGCGCAGGTCGGACATCATCGGGCGCTTGTCGGTGCGCTGTTCCACCGAGCGGTTGAGCTGCGAGAGCGCGATCACCGGGCACTGCAGCTCCTTGGCCAGCATCTTGAGACCGCGCGAGATTTCGCCCAGCTCGGTGGCGCGGTTCTCACCCTGCGAGCCGCTGGAGCCGCTCATGAGCTGCAGGTAGTCCACCACGATCAGGCCCAGCTTGCCGCAGCTGCGCGCCAGGCGCCGTGCGTTGGCGCGCAATTCGCTGGGGGTGAGGCCCGGGGTTTCGTCGATGTGCAGTGACACGTTGCGCAGGCGCTCGATGGCTTCGGTCAGGCGAGGCCATTCGTCGTCGGTGAGCTTGCCGGTGCGCAGGTTGCCCTGGTTGATGCGGCCGATGGAGCCCACGATACGCACCGCCAGCTGGGCGGCGCCCATTTCCATCGAGAAAATGGCCACGGGCAGACCTTCGTTGAGCGCCACATGCTCGGCAATGTTGACAGCAAAAGCGGTCTTGCCCATGGAGGGACGCGCCGCCAACACCACCATGTCGCCAGCCTGCAGGCCCGAGGTCATGCGGTCCAGGTCGATGAAACCTGTGGGCACGCCCGTGATGTCGTTCGGGTTGTCGGCCATCTCCTGCACACGGTCCAGCAGATCGACCACCAGTGTGTCCATGGCCTGGAAGCCCTGCTTCATGCGCGAGCCTTCCTCGCCGATGTTGAAGATCTTTTGCTCGGCCTCGTCCAGGATGCGATCCACCGGCTTGCCCTGGGGGTTGAAGGCGTTGGTGGCGATTTCATCGCTGGCGGTCACCAGCTTGCGCAGGATGGCGCGCTCGCGCACGATCTCGGCGTAGCGGCGGATGTTGCTGGCGCTGGGCACGTACTGTGCCAGCGCGTTGAGGTACACCAGCCCGCCCACTTCCTCGGATTTGCCGAGGTTCTGCAACTGCTCGTGAACGGTGATGACATCGGCGGGCTTGGAGCCATTGACCAGCACGGCGATGGCGGTGTAGATGAGTTGGTGCTCGTGGCGATAAAAATCGCTCTCCACCAGCAGATCGCCCACGCGATCCCAGGCGTGGTTGTCGAGCAAGAGCCCCCCCAGCACGCTGGACTCGGCCTCGATGGAGTGCGGCGGCACGCGCAACTGGGCGATTTGGCGGTCGATGGGTGCATACCCTTCGTCCACAACTATCGGTTCATCAAACATGGGGCTCCTCGGGACACAAGCAGACGATCGTAGCGCCGCCATGCAGCACCGTCACCGCACAACCCTGTGTGCAGGCTGTGGACAAGGCGTGGATGGCCAGTGCAGAAACAGGGGACATCAGAAAAGCAAAAACCGCCCGAAGGCGGCTTTTGCAGGGATCGATGGCAGTGGCAGCGATCAGGCGGTTTCGCCGTACACAGACACCGTCACTTCAACGACCACATCGGTGTGCAGAGCCACGCTGACGGTGGTTTCGCCAATGGTCTTGATGGGGCCGTTGGGCAGACGAATCTGCGACTTGACGACCTTGTAGCCCATCTTGTTCAGCTCTTCGGCGATGTCATGGTTGGTCACGGAGCCAAACAGGCGACCGTCCACACCGGACTTCTGCGTCAGCTTGACGGTACCGCCAGCCAGCTTCTCGCCTTCGGCCTGGGCTGCGGCCAGCTTGGCGGCGGCGGCCTTTTCCAGTTCGGCGCGCTTGGCTTCGAACTCGGCCTTGGCAGCAGCCGTGGCGCGGCGTGCGCGGCCAGACGGGATCAGGAAGTTGCGGGCATAGCCGTCCTTGACCTTGACGATTTCGCCCAGGTTGCCGAGGTTCACGACCTTATCGAGCAGGATGATTTGCATGGGTTGTGCTCCTCTTAGATCTTGTGCTGGTCGCTGTAGGGCACCAGAGCCAGGAAGCGAGCGCGCTTGATGGCGGTATTCAGCTGGCGCTGGTAGATGGCGCGCGTGCCGGTCAGGCGAGCGGGAATGATCTTGCCGTTTTCGGCAATGAAATCACGCAGCGTATCGACATCCTTGTAGTCGATTTCTTCCACGCCAGCGACCGTGAAGCGGCAGAAACGCTTGCGCTTGAACAGCAGCGACTGGGTGTTGCGCTTGGGGCGCTTGTCTTTGTTGAACTTCTTGAATGCGGCCATTTCGGACCTCTCGAAAATTAATCTTGTTGAATATCCTGGATATGGAGTACCGAGTGCTTGCCGTTGCGCGGTGTGGCCAGAAAGCCGCTGAAGCGCCACTGGCTTCCTATGGGCTGGCGAGCCAGCCTTTCAGCCATGGGGCCAAAGGCTTGTGCCTTGACCAGTGCCTTCACTTCGCGCAATTGACCGGCTTCGACCTGCTGGGAACTGTGCTCCAGGCGCAGTTCGATGGCAGGGACACCGGCTGGCGTGAACCGCAGGGCCGCAGCCTCCGCGATGCTTGCCGTCAGCAGTACGTGGTTCTCCACTCCCCTGGG
Source organism: Giesbergeria sp. (assembly GCA_023150295.1). GTDB lineage: Bacteria > Pseudomonadota > Gammaproteobacteria > Burkholderiales > Burkholderiaceae_C > Simplicispira. Next base: position 13,141 of record JAKLLE010000057.1, read on the forward strand.
TTGGCGAGGCTCAGCGCTCGGCGCCTGCTGCAAACTCGGCCTGGTTGGCCTTGCGGGCTTCTTCGCGCTCGACGGTCTTCATCATCGAGGAAGCGCCGGTGTCGGCCTTCTTCTTTTGCACGGTGAGGTGGCGCAGCACGGCATCGTTGAACTTGAAGGCATGCTCCAGTTCGGCCATCACGGCCTGATCGGCCTCGATGTTGATGCACAGGTAGTGGGCCTTGGCCAGCTTGTTGATGAGGTAGGCCAGTTGACGGCGACCCCAGTCTTCCACGCGGTGCACCTGACCACCGCCTGCGGTGATCATGCCCTTGTAGCGCTCGAGCATGGCGGGAACCTGCTCGCTTTGATCCGGGTGGATCAACAAAACGATTTCGTAATGACGCATGCAAACTCCTTTTGGGTTTGAAAAAGCCACCTGCTGCGTCTACTAGCAGTGTGGCAAGGCAAAGCCGGGCATTATAACCTTGCGCCAAGCTTCTGTACACTCTGCCCCTTGCGCGCGGCCCCAGACACGCCTGAGAGGCCGCGCAAAAATAAGTGCTTGAAAGCCCCGGCAATGCCCCCACTTGGTGCTGGCATTTGTCTATCCATACCGTCGCAAGCCCCTCCAAATGTCCGAGAACACCTCTTCCGCACCCGACACCGGCACCCCCGCCCCCGAAGAAATCGAAGCAGCCATGGCCGCCAACGCCTCCGACGAAATGGAGCGTCTGCAGCAAGAGCTGAGCGAGCTCAAGGCCAAGAGCGCCGATTTGGCCGACCAGTTCCTGCGTGCCAAGGCCGAGGCCGAAAACGCCCGCCGCCGCGCCGAGGACGAAATCTCCAAGGCACGCAAGTTCGGCATCGAGGGCTTTGCTGAGAGCATGCTGCCCGTCTGCGACAGCCTGGAAGCTGCCCTGGCCCTGCCCAACGCCACGGCCGAGCAGCTGCGCGAAGGCTCCGCCGCCACACTGCGCCAACTGCAAGCCGCGCTGGAGCGCAACAAGGTGATGGCCATCAACCCTGCGGCGGGCGACAAGTTCGACCCCCATATGCACCAGGCCATCAGCATGGTGCCTTCGGCGCAAGAGCCCAACACCGTGGTCGCGGTGCTGCAAAAAGGCTATGTGATTGCCGAACGCGTGCTGCGCCCGGCACTGGTCACCGTGAGCGCCCCCCAATAATTCGAAAGCCGCAGGGCTTGAAGCCTGCGAACTTATCCACAATTTATCAGCATCAGAATCCACCAATTTCACGGAGAAGAACATGGGAAAAATCATCGGCATCGACCTGGGCACCACGAATAGCTGCGTGTCCATCATGGAAGGCAACACCACGCGCGTTATCGAGAACAGCGAAGGTGCGCGCACCACGCCTTCCATCGTGGCCTACCAGGAAGACGGCGAGATCCTCGTCGGCGCCTCGGCCAAGCGCCAGGCCGTGACCAACCCCAAGAACACGCTGTACGCCGTCAAGCGCCTGATCGGCCGCAAGTTCACCGAGAAGGAAGTGCAGAAGGACATCGACCTGATGCCCTACAAGATCGTGGCCGCCGACAACGGCGACGCCTGGATCGAAGTGCGTGGCAACAAGCTGTCGGCCCAGCAGGTGTCGGCCGACATCCTGCGCAAGATGAAGAAGACCGCCGAGGACTACCTGGGCGAGCCCGTGACCGAGGCCGTGATCACCGTGCCTGCGTACTTCAACGACGCGCAGCGCCAGGCGACCAAGGACGCCGGCCGCATCGCAGGCCTGGAAGTCAAGCGCATCATCAACGAACCCACCGCTGCAGCCCTGGCCTTTGGCCTGGACAAGCAGGAAAAGGGCGACCGCAAGATCGCCGTGTATGACCTGGGCGGCGGCACGTTCGACGTGTCCATCATCGAGATTGCCGACGTCGATGGCGAAAAGCAGTTCGAGGTGCTGTCCACCAACGGCGACACCTTCCTGGGCGGCGAAGACTTCGACCAGCGCATCATTGACTACATCATCGGCGAGTTCAAGAAGGAACAGGGCGTGGACCTGTCCAAGGACGTGCTGGCCCTGCAGCGCCTGAAGGAAGCCGCCGAAAAGGCAAAGATCGAACTGTCCAACTCGGCCGCCACCGACATCAATCTGCCCTACATCACGGCAGACGCCTCGGGCCCCAAGCACCTGAACATCAAGCTCACCCGCGCCAAGCTGGAAAGCCTGGTGGAAGAACTGATCGAGCGCACCATCGCTCCCTGTCGCATGGCCATCAAGGATGCGGGCGTGTCGGTCGGCGACATCCACGACGTGATTTTGGTGGGCGGCATGACGCGCATGCCCAAGGTGCAGGAGAAGGTGAAGGAATTCTTCGGCAAGGAACCCCGCAAGGACGTGAACCCCGACGAGGCTGTGGCCGTGGGCGCTGCCATCCAGGGCCAGGTGCTCTCGGGCGACCGCAAGGACGTGCTGCTGCTGGACGTGACGCCGCTGTCGCTGGGTATTGAAACCCTGGGCGGCGTGATGACCAAGATGATCACCAAGAACACGACCATCCCGACCAAGTTTGCACAGACCTTCTCCACGGCCGACGACAACCAGCCCGCCGTGACCATCAAGGTCTTCCAGGGCGAGCGCGAGATGGCCAGCGGCAACAAACTGCTGGGCGAGTTCAACCTGGAGGGCATTCCGCCCGCACCGCGCGGCCTGCCCCAGATCGAAGTGACCTTCGACATCGACGCCAACGGCATCCTGCACGTCAGCGCCAAGGACAAAGGCACGGGCAAGGAAAACAAGATCACCATCAAAGCAAACTCCGGCCTGTCCGAGGACGAGATCCAGCGCATGGTGAAGGACGCCGAACTCAACGCTGCCGAGGACAAGAAAAAACTCGAACTGGTGCAGGCCCGCAACCAGGGTGAGGCCGCAGTGCACAGCGTGACCAAGAGCCTGTCCGAGCACGGCGACAAGCTCGACGCAGGCGAAAAATCTGCGATCGAAGCTGCCGTCAAGGCCCTGGAGGAAGTGCTCAAGGGCGACGACAAGGCCGCCATCGAAGACAAGACCAACGCGCTGATGACCGCCAGCCAGAAGTTGGGCGAGAAAATGTATGCCGACGCCCAGGCCGCAGCAGGCGGCGCCGATGCAGCAGCAGCGGCAGCGGCCGCAGGTGCAGCAGGCGGCACGGGCAAGCCCGCAGCCGACGATGACAACGTAGTTGACGCCGAAGTGAAGGAAGTCAAGAAAGGCTGATGCTGCGGCCCCGCTGACCAAGCCGCCGCGCTGGCCCCCCTGCCCTCTCGCAGGGAGCCCGCGCGGCGTTCCGCTTCCAAGCCGCTGGATTCCAACATGTCCAAACGAGACTATTACGAAGTCCTCGGCGTTCCCAAGAACGCCTCCGAGGATGAAATCAAGAAGGCCTATCGCAAGCTCGCGATGAAGCACCACCCTGACCGCAACCAGGGTGATGCCGCCAAGGGCGCCGAAGAGAAGTTCAAGGAGGCCAAGGAGGCCTACGAGATGCTCTCGGACGCACAAAAACGCGCCGCTTACGACCAGTACGGCCACGCGGGCGTGGACCCGAACATGCGTGGCCCCGGCGGGCCCGGCGCGGAAGGCTTTGGCGGCTTTGCCGAAGCCTTTGGCGACATTTTTGGCGACATGTTCGGCCAAGGACGTGGTGGCCGGGGTGGCAGCCGGGTGTACCGGGGCAGCGACCTGTCCTACGCCATGGAAATCACCCTGGAGGAAGCCGCCAAGGGCAAGGATGCGCAGATTCGCATCCCCTCGTGGGACAGCTGCGACACCTGCCACGGCAGCGGCGCCAAGCCCGGCACCAGCGCCAAGACCTGCGGCACCTGCCAAGGCTCGGGAACGGTGCAGATGCGCCAGGGTTTTTTCAGCGTGCAGCAGACCTGCCCGCACTGCCGTGGCACGGGCAAGATCATCCCCGAGCCCTGCACTGCCTGCCATGGCCAGGGCAAGCTCAAGCGCCAGAAGACGCTGGAGGTGAAGATCCCCGCCGGCATCGACGACGGCATGCGCATCCGCTCCACAGGCAACGGCGAACCAGGCACCAACGGCGGCCCGCCGGGCGACCTCTACATCGAAATCCGCACCAAGAAGCACGACATCTTCGAGCGTGACGGCGACGACCTGCATTGCCAGGTGCCGGTGAGCTTCATCACGGCTGCGCTGGGCGGCGAGATCGACGTGCCCACACTCGCGGGCAAGGCTGCCATCGACATTCCCGAAGGCACGCAGGCGGGCAAGCAGTTCCGGCTGCGCGGCAAGGGCATCAAGGGCGTGCGCTCCAGCTACCCTGGCGACCTGTACTGCCATATCGTCGTGGAAACGCCCGTCAAGCTCACCGAGCACCAGCGCAAACTGCTGCGCGAGCTGGAGGAGTCGTTCAAGAAAGGTGGCGCGCGCCACTCCCCCAGCGCCGAGAGCTGGACGGACAGGCTGAAAAACCTGTTCACCTGAGCCCAGGCCCGGCCCAGTGCGGCGTACCATGGAGGAAAGGAACGCCTCCATGTCCGTCAGCATCACCTTTCTGGGCGGGGCCGGCACCGTCACCGGCTCCAAATACCTCGTCCGCCACAACGGCCACAGCCTGCTGCTCGACTGCGGGCTGTTCCAGGGCTACAAGCTGCTGCGCCTGCGCAACTGGCAGCCACTGCCCGTCACGCCGCACCAGATTGACGCCGTGGTGCTTACCCATGCGCACCTGGACCACAGCGGCTACCTGCCGCTGCTGGCGCGCGACGGCTACACCAGGGCGATCCACTGCACCCCCGGCACGCGCGATCTGTGCGCCATTCTGCTGCCCGACAGCGGCCACCTGCAGGAAGAGGACGCCGCCTACCTCAACCGCCACGCACTGTCCAAGCACCAGCCCGCACTGCCGCTGTACACACGGTTGGATGCACTGCACTGCCTCAAGCAGTTGCGCCCGCACCCGTTCGGCAAGGCTTTCGAACCCATCCCCGGTTGGCGCGCACAGTTCAGCCATGCGGGGCACATCCTGGGTGCGGCCAGCGTGTTGCTGGAAGTGGGCGGGCGGCGCATTCTTTTTTCGGGCGACCTGGGCCGCAGCGACGACATGCTGATGGCTGCTCCCGACGCACCGCCTGCAGCCGATACCGTGCTGATCGAATCCACCTACGGCGACCGCGAACACCCAGACACCGACATGCTGCAGGATCTGGGCCCGGCCCTCAAACGCCTGGCCCAGCGCGGCGGCGTGGCCGTGGTGCCGGTGTTTGCCGTGGGCCGGGCACAGTCGGTCCTGCATGCGATTGCACAGCTCAAGCACGAAGGGGAACTGCCGCGCTCGCTGCCCGTCTTCCTGGACAGCCCCATGGCCGTGAGCACGACCGGGCTGTTCCAGCACTACCCCGACGAGCACCGGCTGGACACCAGGCAGGTGCACGCCCTATCTCACGGCGCCACCATGGTGCAGACCACCGAAGAATCCAAGGCCCTGGCGCAGCGCCACGGCCCCATGGTCATCCTCTCGGCCAGTGGCATGGCCACGGGCGGGCGGGTGTTGCACCACCTGGCGCTGCACGCGGGCAACCACCGCAACATGGTCATCCTCACCGGCCACCAGGCCCCCGGCACACGGGGCGCGCGCATTGCCGCTGGCGAGAAGAGCATTCGCATCCACGGCCAGGACGTGCAGATCCGTGCCGAGGTGGTGCAGCTGCAGTCGGCCTCGGCCCACGCCGATGCCACCCAGACGCTGGCCTGGCTGCGCCGCATGGAACACGCACCCGAGCAGGTGTTCGTCGTGCACGGCGAGCTGCAGGCTGCCGACATGCTGCGCCAGCGCATCGAGCACGAACTGCGCTGGAACGCCTCGGTGCCCGACCACGGCATCACCTGCACCCTGTGATGCCTGCGTGATTCGCCAATCCAGTCATCGCTTTACACGATGGCAAAAGGCGGTTTTAGGGTAGAAAATGTCACATTACTCGTCGAATGAGACGCCTGAAACCCCACCGCCATGCCTTCCAACGAGCGCAGTTTTGCGCGCCGCATCGACCTGACCTCGCTGCAACTGTTTGTGGCGGTGTGCGAGCTGGGCAGCATTGCGCGGGCGGCGCAGCGCGAGTTCATCGCCGCGTCGGCCGTGAGCAAGCGGCTGTCCGAACTGGAAGCCGCCGTGGAAACCCCGCTGCTGCAGCGCCACAGCCGCGGCGTGCGCCTGACACCAGCGGGCGAGAGCCTGCTGCACCACGCGCGCACCGTGCTCTTTGGCCTGGAGCGCATGCAGGGCGAGCTGGCCGAATACACCGAGGGCGTGCGCGGCCATGTGCGCGTGCACGCCAACATCTCGGCCATCGTGCAGTTCCTGCCCGAAGACCTGGGCGCCTTTGCCCGGCAGCACAGCCAGATCAAGATCGACCTGCAGGAACACCTCTCGCCCGAGGTGCTGCAGGCCGTGCAGGAAGGCACCACCGATCTGGGCATCTGCAACCTGGGCCCGCAGGGCAGCGGCGCGCTTCAAAGCCGCCCCTACCGCAGTGACAGCCTGGTGCTTGTCATGCCCGCAGGGCACGCCCTGTCTGCGCGAGATGCTATCAATTTTGAAGAAGCGCTGGACTGGGACATAGTGGGCCTGCACGCAGGCAGCAGCATCAGCCTGGCCATGCGCGTGGCCGCGGCCCAGGCAGGGCGCACGCTGCGCCAGCGCATCCAGGTCACGGGCCTGGACGCCATGTGCCGCATGATCGACAACGGCCTGGGCGTGGGCCTGCTGCCCGACCGCGCCTTTGCGCTGATGCGTGGCGTGGGGCGCCTGGCCGCCGTGCCGCTGCGCGACGCCTGGGCGCAGCGCGAGCTGCGCCTGGTGGCGCGCGACTTTGCCGCCCTGCCCCCCACCGCCCGTTTGCTGGCCGAACACCTTGCAACCCCCGCGCCCACGCGCACTGCCTAAAATCCCATCCACCCCACCTGAAAGCGAACAACTCCCATGGGACGCACCCTGTACGACAAGATCTGGGACGAGCACGTCGTCCACACCGAAGAGGACGGCACCGCCGTGCTCTACATCGACCGCCACCTGGTGCACGAAGTCACCAGCCCGCAGGCCTTTGAAGGGCTGCGCGAGGCGGGCCGCAAGGTCTGGCGTGTGAGCTCCATCGTGGCCACAGCCGACCACAACACGCCCACCACGGGCTGGGAGCGCGGCTACGACGGCATCACCGACCCCATCAGCAAAGAGCAGATCACCACGCTGGACAAGAACATTGCCTCCGTGGGCGCGGCCGCGTTCTTCCCCTTCATGCACAAGCGCCAGGGCATCGTGCACGTGATCGGCCCCGAGAACGGCGCCACCCTGCCGGGCATGACCGTGGTCTGCGGCGACTCGCACACCTCCACGCACGGCGCCTTCGGTGCGCTGGCGCACGGCATCGGCACCAGTGAGGTCGAGCACGTGATGGCCACGCAGACCCTGCTGGCCAAGAAGGCCAAGAACATGCTCATCAAGGTCGAAGGGCGCCTGGCTCCCGGCATCACGGCCAAGGACGTGGTGCTGGCCATCATCGGCAAGATCGGCACGGCGGGCGGCACGGGCTACACCATCGAATTTGCGGGTTCGGCCATCCGCCAGCTCTCTGTGGAAGGCCGCATGACGGTGTGCAACATGGCCATCGAGGGCGGCGCGCGCGCAGGCCTGGTGGCGGTGGACGAAAAGACCATCGACTACGTCAAGGGCCGCCCCCTCTCGCCCACCGGCGTGGAATGGGACCAGGCTGTGGCCTACTGGAAGACGCTGCATTCCGACCCCGACGCGCAGTGGGATGCCGTGGTGGAGCTGTCGGCCGCAGACATCGTGCCGCAGGTCACCTGGGGCACCTCGCCCGAAATGGTGCTGGGCGTGGACGCCCGCGTGCCCGACCCCGACAAGGAAAAGGACACCAACAAGCGCAGCGCCATGGAGCGCGCGCTGACCTACATGGCGCTCACGCCGGGCAAGCCGATCAACGACATCACCATCGACAAGGTGTTCATCGGCTCGTGCACCAACAGCCGCATCGAGGACATGCGCGAAGCCGCCGCTGTAGTCCAGAAGCTGGGGCGCAAGGTGGCTTCCAACGTCAAGCTGGCGTTGGTGGTGCCCGGCTCGGGCCTGGTGAAGGAACAGGCCGAGCGCGAAGGCCTGCACGAAATCTTCAAGGCCGCAGGCTTTGAGTGGCGCGAACCCGGCTGCTCCATGTGCCTGGCCATGAACGCCGACCGCCTGGAGCCCGGCGAGCGCTGCGCCTCTACCTCCAACCGCAACTTCGAAGGCCGCCAGGGCGCTGGCGGCCGCACCCACCTTGTGAGCCCCGCCATGGCTGCCGCTGCGGCCGTGCACGGGCACTTTGTGGACATCCGCGCATTCGCTTGAGCGTTTTACCCTCCACCGAAGGAGCAAGACTATGAAAAAGACCGCTACCCTCATCGCACTGTCGCTGGCCTTTGTGCTGGCAGGCTGCAACACCGTCAAGGGCGTGGGGCAGGACATCGAACGCGCGGGCAACGCCATCGAGCGCGCCGCCAACAAATAAGCACCCCATGCAGAAATTCACCGTACACCAGGGCCTGGTGGCCCCCATGGACCGCGAGAACGTCGATACCGACGCCATCATTCCCAAGCAGTTCCTCAAGTCGATCCGGCGCACGGGCTTTGGCCCCAACCTGTTTGACGAATGGCGCTACCTGGACCAACCCGGCGAGCCCGGCGTGCCCGAGAGCGCGCGCAAGCCCAACCCAGACTTCGTGCTCAACCAGCCGCGCTACGCGGGCGCCAGCATCCTGCTGGCCCGGCGCAACTTTGGCTGCGGCTCCAGCCGCGAGCACGCGCCCTGGGCGCTGGAGCAATACGGCTTTCGCACCATCATCGCGCCCAGCTTTGCCGACATTTTTTTCAGCAACTGCTTCAAGAACGGCGTGCTGCCCATCGTGCTGCCCGAAGCCACCGTGTCCCAGCTGTTCGACGAGGTGCACGCCTTCCCCGGCTACCAGCTCACCATCGACCTGGAGCGCCAGGTCATCGTGCGGCCGCAGGGCCAGGAGATCGCGTTCGACGTGCTGCCATTCCGCCGTTACTGCCTGCTCAATGGCTTTGACGACATCGGCCTGACGATGCGCCACAAGGACAAGATTGCAGCCTTCGAGGCCCACCGCCTGGCCACCAAGCCCTGGCTGGCGCACACCTTCCCCAGCGCCTGAACCGCATCACGGCGCCCTGGCCTGGGCCTTGCCCCAGGTCGGCGCTGCATTTTTATCAACCAAATCGGCCTCTGGCGCTTATTTATCAAGCGCAAGCAGCTATCAATTTAATAGCAAAACATGAAAATCGCCATTCTCCCGGGTGACGGCATCGGCACTGAAATCGTCGCCGAAGCGGTCAAGGTGCTCCACGCGCTGGACCTGACGTTCGACATGGAATCCGCCCTGGTCGGCGGTGCGGCCTATGAAGCCCACGGCCACCCCCTGCCCGAAGCCACCCTCAAGCTCGCCAAAGAGGCCGACGCGGTGCTGTTCGGTGCCGTGGGCGACTGGAAGTACGACAAACTCGACCGCCCGCTGCGCCCCGAGCAGGCCATCCTGGGCCTGCGCAAGAACCTGGGGCTGTTCGCCAACTTCCGCCCCGCCATCTGCTACGAGCAGCTCGTGGGCGCGTCCAGCCTCAAGCCCGAGCTGATTGCCGGGCTGGACATCCTCATCATCCGCGAGCTGACCGGCGACATCTACTTCGGCCAGCCGCGCGGCCGCCGTTTGGCCACCGACGGCCTGTTCCCCGGTGCCGACGAAGCGTATGACACCATGCGCTACAGCCGCCCCGAGATCGAGCGCATCGCCCACGTCGCCTTCCAGGCCGCGCGCAAGCGGGGCAAAAAGGTCACCAGCGTGGACAAGGCCAACGTGCTGGAGACCTTCCAGTTCTGGAAGGACGTGGTCACCGAGGTGCACCAGCAGTACCCCGACGTGGAGCTGGAGCACATGTACGTGGACAACGCCGCCATGCAGCTCGTCAAGCGCCCCAAGGCCTTCGACGTGATCGTGACGGGCAACATGTTTGGCGACATCCTGAGCGACGAAGCCTCCATGCTCACCGGCTCGATCGGCATGCTGCCCAGCGCCAGCCTCAACAGCCAGAACCAAGGCCTGTACGAGCCCAGCCACGGCAGCGCCCCGGACATCGCGGGCAAGGGCGTGGCCAACCCGCTGGCCACCATCCTGTCGGCCGCCATGATGCTGCGCTATTCCCTGAACCAGGAACAAGCCGCTGCCCGCATCGAAGCCGCCGTGCAAAAGGTGCTGGCCCAGGGCCTGCGCACGCCCGACATCTACAGCGAAGGCACCACCAAGGTGGGCACGCGCGAGATGGGGGACGCGGTGGTCAAGGCTTTGGCGGGATAGCCAAAGAGCGTCCCCTGGTGCATTCACAAGAGCGACTCGCAAGGTCGCTCTTCTTTCGCCTCCCGTGCAATGTGTTACACAGCGCATCCGGCCAGCCGCTGGGGCAGGTGGCACAATCCGGTGCTCGCCTGAGCGCGCCATCGGGCGAATCCAACAATTCAAACAGCTCAGGGAGGATCACCATGCCATTTGCCGGACTAGGCCTGCACCTGCTGGTCGCAGTTTTCTTTGCCGTACACGCTATGCGGCGCGGTCAGCCTCTGTACTGGCTCGTTATCTTGTTCTCGTTTCCGTTGCTTGGCAGCGCGGTGTACTTCTTCGCGATCTATCTGCCTCAGTCCCGACTTGAGCGCGGAACCCGGCAGGCCATCAGCGCTGTAGCCAAAGCACTTGATCCAACACGGGAGCTGCGTGATGCGCGCGTAGCCTACGAGTACACGCCTACTGCTCAGAACCAGATGCGGCTGGCCGTCGCATTGCTTGAAGCTGGCCAGTCTGCGGAAGCTGCCGACAACTACGAAGCATGTCTGCGCGGCCCCTTTGCAAGCGACCCCGAAATCCTTATGGGCGCGGCACACGCGCAGCTCGCCTCAGAACGGCCTACCGCAGCCATGGCGCACTTGCAGGCGATACGCACCGAGCGCCCCGACTACCGTGCTGAGCAAGTGACTCTTCTGTATGCAAAGGCACTCGCCGCTTCCAACCGACACGAAGAAGCCAGCGCCGAATACAGGGCGGCAGTGGAGCAATTTGGCAGCTTCGAGGCGCGGGCCGAATACGCCATCTGGGCCGCACAGGTGGGCGACCGTGCGCTGGCCACAGAGCTCCAGGAAGAACTGCAGAAGGCCATACGCAATTGGACACGAACCACACGCGACATGAACCGCCCCCTGTTACGTCGCCTGGATACGGCCCTTGCCGAGCTGCATCGCAGCGGTACCTGATTGGAAACTCAGCGATCATCCCTTCTTCAACGGCACATGTCGGGTTTTGTATCCGAGGGACTTGCAAAATTCAAAACCGCAACATGGCGGAAACACTTCGGTGCTCAATATTTGAGCACTTTGCGGTTGTCAGGAAGAATGCGCAGCGCTATCGCATCGATTCCCCCGTGGGTGACCCGCAGTGCTCCCTCG
>JAKLLE010000139.1 GCA_023150295.1 Giesbergeria sp.
AGCACTGCGGGTCACCCACGGGGGAATCGATGCGATAGCGCTGCGCATTCTTCCTGACAACCGCAAAGTGCTCAAATATTGAGCACCGAAGTGTTTCCGCCATGTTGCGGTTTTGAATTTTGCAAGTCCCTCAGTAGCCAATACTTCTAGAGTTGGAGTGCCGCAAGTCGAATTGGCAACATGAAAATCAGGCGCAGAACTGCTCGATCAATGCGGCCACGGCCTGCGGTTGGTCGTGGTGCAGCATGTGGCCTGCGTCTTCGACGCGCGCGATGCGGCAGTCGGGCACGCTTTGCAGGCGCTGGTGGTATTCCTCCAGCGTGTAGCGGCCCTTCCACCACAGGCCCAGGCTGTCGTCGCTGGCCTCGATGCTGAGCGTGGGCGCGGTGATGGCGGCGTACAGCGCCAGGGCCTCATCCAGGCGGAACAGCATGGCGTTGGTGATCTTGTGCGCGGCGTCGCCCAGGATTCCCCACTGCCCCTGAGCATTGGGGCGCGCCCAGTGCCGGGCCAGCCACTGGGCCTTGTCCTGGGGCAGGCGCGGGTTGGTCTTCATCAGGCGGCGGGCCACGCCGTCGGCGCTGTCGTAGGTTTTCAGGGCCATTTCGCCGCGTTGCAGGGCCTTGAGTTCGTCCATCCACTCGGCATAGCGCTTGGGGGCCTTGGTGGGTTTGCTGGCGGGCATGCCAAAGCCCTCCAGGTTGACCAGGCGGCGCACGCGCGCGGGCCGGGCACCGGCATAGAACATGGCCACGTTGCCGCCCATGCTGTGGCCCACCAGATCGACCGGCGTGCCCGGTGCGTAGTGGTCCAGCAACTGGTCCAGGTCGGCCAGGTAGTCGGGGAAGAAATAGTGGTCCGTGGGCACGGGCGGTGCCGTCAGCCCAAAGCCGCGCCAGTCGGGCGCGATGATGCGGCGGCCTTGCGCAAAGGCCTGCGAGAACGCATCGACCACGAACTGGTACGACGCCGACACGTCCATCCAACCATGCACCAGCACCAGCGGCGGCAGATCCGAGGTGGCAGGGCCCCACAGGCGCACGTGGTAGTTCAGTTGGCGGATGGGGACGAATTCGCTGCGCGCGGGTTGGAGTTCCTGGTACATAGGTTGATTATTACCAAGCAAGTGCTTTGTGTATATCCGTCCAGCCCGGCTGGCTTGTCGCGCGGGTGACGCTGCAGGCGCTGCCGAAGCCCCGTAAACTGGATCATTCCAGCATTTTCCGATGACCACACCACCTATGAAGACCGTCGCCCTGGGCCACAGCGGCCTGAACGTTTCCCCCATCTGCCTGGGCACCATGACCTTTGGCGAGCAGGTGGCCGAGCCGGATGCGTTTGCCATCCTCGACCGCGCTTTCGGGCGCGGCGTGAACTTCCTCGACACGGCCGAGATGTATTCCGTGCCCGCGCGTGCCGAGACGTTTGGCGCCACCGAAACCATCCTGGGTCGCTGGTTTGCGCAGCACCCCGGCCAGCGGCAGAAGCTGGTGCTGGCCACCAAGGTGGCTGGCCCGTCGCGCGGCATGCCCTGGATCCGCGAGGGCAAGGGCATGACGGCGGCCGACATCGTGGCCTCGTGCGAGGGCAGCCTGCGCCGCCTGCAAACCGATGTGATCGACCTCTACCAGATCCACTGGCCCGAGCGCCACGTGCCCGCGTTCGGCATCAAGTACTACGACCCGTCCAAGGAAACTTCGCAGACGCCCATCCACGAGCAGCTCGACGCGCTGGCGGGCCTGGTCAAGGCGGGCAAGGTGCGGGCCATCGGCCTGTCGAACGAAACGCCCTACGGCGTGCACGAGTTTGTGCGCCTGGCCGAGCAGCACGGCCTGCCGCGCGTGGCCTCGGTGCAGAACCCGTACTGCCTGCTCAATCGCACGTATGAAAACGCGCTCGACGAAACCTGCCACCGCCTGGGTGTGTCGCTGCTGGCCTATTCGCCGCTGGCCTTCGGCCTGCTGACGGGCAAGTTCGACGCCAGCGGCACCACTGGCCCCGGTGCGCCCGAGGGCGCACGCATGGCGCGCTACGAATCGGTGCGCAAGCAGCGCTGGGGCCGGCCCGAGGCGCTGCAGGCGGCGCGCCGCTACAACCAGCTCGCGCGCGCGCACGGCCTCACGCCCACGCGCATGGCGCTGGCGTTCTGTTACACCAAGTGGCAGGTGGCCAGCACCATTATCGGCGTGACCTCGCTGGCGCAGCTCGACGAGGACCTGGACGCCTGGGGCACGCAGCTCCCGCCGGAGCTGCTGGCGCAGATCGACGCCATCCGCTGGGAGCTGGGCGACCCGGCCTTGTGATGGTTTTGAGGCAAAATTGGCCTCTAGCGCTTGGCGACCTCAAATCTGAAGTGCAACACCCTCCAGAATTGAGGCATCCATGAGCAAGAAAACATACGAGCAGATCCAAGAGTCAGAGCGCTACGCGATAGCACTGGGGCTACAGCAAAAGCAAAGCATCCGAGCCATCGCCAGGGCTCTGGGACGCAGCCCCAGCACCATCAGCCGGGAGATTCAT
>JAKLLE010000058.1 GCA_023150295.1 Giesbergeria sp.
GGTAGTATTCATGGGCGGGCACCAAGTTCAGACTTCGATACCCTGATCTTCCAGCCTTTTGGGCGGTGCCCGCAACTTTTTTTGCGCCTCACGCAGAGGCAAATTCGGCTGGGTTGAGGAATTCTGCAAGTCCCTCCCCCAACAGCAGGCAGCCCACCACGGCGCTGATCCAGCCCAGGGTGGTGGCGGTGTCCAGTTGCGAGCGGCTGGCCGCCAGCGCGGCGCCCACGCCGTCGGTGCTGGCGAGCAGCTCGGCCATCACGGCGACCTTCCAGGCGCTGCCCAGCGCGGTGACCCAGGCCGGGAACAGGTACGACAGCACATGCGGCCCGTACACCTCGCGCAGCGCCATGCCCATGGGCAGGCGGTAGGCGCGCGCCATATCGCGCAGCTGCAAATCGAGCGTGCGCGTGCCCTGCAGCGCACTGGCAAACACCACGGGGAAGCAGGCAATGAACACGGTGAACACGGGCGTGCCGTCGCTCATGCCAAACCACAGCATGGCCAGCACCAGCCAGGCGATGGGCGGCGTGCCCAGCAGCACCGTGACCAGCGGGCGCGACAGCACCGAGGCCGTGACGGACAAGCCCGCCAGCAGCCCCAGCACGCTGCCCACGCCCAGCGCCAGCGCCAGCCCCATGAAGGCGCGCCGCGCCGTGGCCCACAGCGCGGGCCCGGCGGCACCCTGCTGCACCTGCGCCCCCAACGCGGCAAAGGCGGTGAGCGGGTCGGGCAGGATGAGCGGGTCGTACAGCGCGGCCACGGCCTCCCAGGTGGCCAGCAGCAGCAACAGGCTGGCACCGGCGCCCCAGCCGCTCCACAGGTAGGCGGGCAGGCCCGAGAGCACGCGCCAGAGCACACGCAGCATCAGCGCCCCCCCATGCCGCCGGGGGCTGTGCCCGCGTTGTTGACAGGCACGGGGGCCGGGGCCTGGTCCGCCGCGCCGCCCTCGGGCACATAGACCATGGAGCCGTCCTTCATGCGGTAGGCCACGCCGGCTTTCTCGCCGTCGCCCTCGCCGATCTCGCCGCTGGCCTTGTATTTTTCGATCTTCTCGCCGCGCTTCTGGATGACTTCCATGGTGGGCTTGCCTGCATCGGTGATGACGGTGACGTCCTGCTTGGAGAAGGGGCTGAGCAGCGGGTTTTTGGCCACGGTGATGAGCAGCGCGGCAATCACCACCAGGAACACGTCGATGAGGTTGACGACCGAGAGGATGGGGTCGTCGGCTTCGGTTTCGTCGAGGAATTTCATGCTTCGCTGCCTGCTTCTGCCATGTGGCCTGCGGCCGGGGTGCGCACGCCCTGGCGCTGCAGCCACACCAGTTCCTCGGCCAGCCAGCGCCGCTGCACCGACACCACCCAGAAGGTGATAGCGGCGGCAATGAGCGACAGGATCACCGCCGCAAAGGCCACTGCCAGGTTGTCCGACACCTGGCCCAGGTTGCCGTCCGACAAGCCCTTGAGCGCCGGGCCCATGGGGATCATGGTGGCGATCAGCCCCAGCATGGGCGCCACGCGCGTGGCAATGCGCGGCAGCTCCAGCAACTGGTGCGCCTTCACGTCCAGTTCGTCGGCGCTGGCGCCGGGCTGGGCCTGCGCCCAGGCCAGCAGGTGGTGGCCGCGCGTGGGCTGGCCGCCCTGCCCCTGGCGGCGCTGCCACCACTGCATGGCAAACATGCCCAGCAAAAAGAAGGCATAGACGAACAGCACGGTGATGACCACCAGGGTGGGGAACAGAAAGACCTGGCTGGCCTGGTACATCAGGGATTCAAGCAAATGGCTCATGCGAAAAAACTCCGTGAAATCGTGATTTGGGAAAGTGGATCAACGCGCGGCGGGCTGGGCCAGCGCCAGCAGGCGCGCGTACTGCTCGGGCGGCAGGGTCTGGCGCACCTGGGCGATGCAGCGCAGGTGGATTTCCGCCGCCTCGCGCTTGAGCTGGGCCAGGCGGTCGAGCTGGGGCGCCAGGTCTTGCGCGCTGCGGCCTTCGAGCGCGGCGCGAGCGATCTCCTGCTCCAGTTGCTGGGCCTGCTGCAGGCGTGGGCGCAGCGCGGGGCGCACCTGCTCGTCGGCATGGCGCGACAAGGCCTGCCGGTGCTCGGCCGATGCGTCCAGTTGGGCCACATAAGACATCAGGTGCGGCAGGTGGGCGGGCAGCAGCAGCGAGTATTCGGGCATGGCGGGCGCGGCAGGCGCCAGGGCGAGCGCGCGCTGGCGCAGTTGCTGGTACTGGGCGGCGTCCAGCGTGGCGCGGATGCGCTGGGTGGCGTCGATCTGCACCTGCGCGGCCTCGCGCTTGAGCTGCTGCAGGCGGTCCAGCCGCTCGGCCAACTGCTGCACGCTGGCGCCTGCGAGCGCGGCCTGGGCGATGTCCTGCTCGGTGGCGCGGGCCTGCTCCAGCCGGGGCTGCAACTGGTCGCGCACCTCGAAGGCCAGGGCCGCCAGGGTGCCGCGCTGCACCTCGTTCAGGGCCAGCGCCGTGGTCTGGCCCTTGAGCGCCCAGGCCAGGTGCGGCAGGTGCGCGGCGTGCACCAGCGAATACTGCGCCAGCGCAGGCTGCGTGGCCTGGGCCGCCTGGGCGGAGTAGCCCGGCTGGCCCGAAGCGGGGGCCTGGTGCGCGGCGGCCTGCGGCGGCGCGCCGGCGCAGCCTGCCAGCGCGAGCGCCAGGCCCGCACAGGCCAGTGCAACGGTCAGGCGGCGAAGAGGGAATGAACTTGCTTGCGGTGCCATGGGAAACCTTGTGTGTGTGTGTGTGGGTGGGTGAATACGCTTACCACTTTCCTTCCAGCGCCAGCAGCCAGGTGCGCTGGCCATGGTCGCTGGTGGTCAGCGCCCAGGGCTGGCCGCCCTGGGCAGACGAAGCCGTGCGCCAGGTGCTGGTGCCCAGCAGGTTCTGCATCGACAGGCGCAGGTTGAGCGCGGGCGTGAGGCGGCGCACGAAGTGTGCATCCAGCAGGTTACGCGATTGCGTGGTGGCCTGCACCTCGCCGGGCACCTGGGTGCGCACGGCGGCCTGGTGCTGCCACTGAAAGCCCCAGGTGGATTGCCACGCAGGCAGGCTGCCCTCGTAGCCCAGCGTGAACTGGTAGCGCGGCAGCTCGCGCGGGGCGCGCTTCATGCCCAGCACCGAGTCTTGCACCTCGCCACGCGGCAGCGTGAACTGCGCGCGCACGCTGCCCTGGCGGCCGATCAGGCCCTGCAGCCAGGGCGCCTCGCCCGTGAGCTTGGCCGACAGCTCCAGCCCCCAGTGGCGCGCGTCGCCTTCGTTGAAGGGGCGTTCGACCCAGCGCCCGGCCTCCCACAATGTGCGGCGTTCGATGAAGTCCTGCGTGCGGCGCAGGTAGGTGTTGATGCCCCACACGCCGCCGGGCACATGGCGCTCCAGCCCGGCCTCCAGGTTGGCCACGCGTTCGGGCCGCAGCCAGGGGTTGCCGCCCCGGTCGGGCTCCAGCGGGGTGTTGGCCAGCGTGCCGCGCGAGGCCACGCGCGTGAGTTCGTCGAGCTTGGGGAAGCGGATGGCGCCCGACAGCGAGCTGCGCGCCACCCAGCCCGGCGCCGCCTCCCAGCGCAGGGCCAGCGACGGATCGACCGCGCCGTGGCTGCTGTCGCGCTCTTGCGCCTGGATGGCCATGCGCTCGCCGCGCAGGCCGCTGGTGAGCGTGAGCGTCTCGGCCAGTTGCCATTCGTCCTGCAGCCACAGCGTGCCCTGGCGCGCGCGGCCTGCAAAGCGGGTGTCGCTGGCGTAGGCACCGCTCAGGGCCTGCCAGTCGTCGCGGCGGTGGCTGGCGGCGTCCAGGCCCACGGACAGCAGGTGCTCGCCGCCCACGGGCCGGTCGTAGCGCAGCGATGCGCTGTGTTCGCGGTCTTCGCGGCGCTCGGTTTCTTGCCATGCAACGCCCGTGCCCAGTCGATTGCGGTCGGCGTTGCGCTGGCCTTGCATGGTGGCGGCGCGGCCCGTCCACTTGCCGCCCCCAGCGCGCCATTCGGCCTCGCCACGCAGGCGGGCAATGCGGGTGCTGTTGTCTTCGCTGTCGTGGCGCTGCGTTCCGTCCGAGCGCACGGTGTGCGTGGCGCGGTCGCCCTCGTTGTAGTACAGGCTGGGCCACAGCGTGAGCTGGCCAGTGGCACCGCGCCAGGCCAGGCGCGGCGAGAGGATGAATTCGTTGATGCCGTAGCGGCCCTGCTCCACGTCCTGCACCACGTTCTGATGCTGTGCGCCGCCCGCCAGCGTGCGCGTGCTGCTTTGGTCCACCGGCATGGCGTGGCGGTTGAGCGTGAGCGGCAGCAGCCAGCCAAAGCCCCCTTCGCCCCCGCCGTGGCTGGCGGTGAACTGGCCGTTGGCCAGGCTGCCACGCTGGCCCACGGCCAGCTTGACGCTGGTGGCCGCGCGCGCCACCGGGCGGCGCATGACGAGGTTGACGGTGACGGGCGCGGCGCCGCCAAACTCGGCCGAGCCGCCGCGCAATATCTCCACCCGCTCCAGCTCGCCCGAGGGCATGCGGCCCACCTCGGTGAGGGCAAAGCGCGCATTGGCCGTGGGCCGCTCGCCGTTGACGAGGAACTGCACCCCGTCGCGCGACATGCCCCGGGCGCGGGCGTTCATGCCGCCGTCGGCGCCGTGCTCTCCCGCGTCGATGCCGGGCAGCTTGCGGATCAGCTCGCCCACGGTGAGGCCGCCCAGGGCTTCGATCTCCTGGCGGTCGATGATGGTCTTTTGCGTGGCGGCGTTGCGCTGGTCTTCCAGTGCGCTGCTGGCCGAGCGCACGGTGACTTCGCCCAACTGACGTTCAGGCACGTTGGCCGGTGTGGATGCCGGTGCGGGCTGCTGCGCCAGCACGGGGGCAGCACAGGCCGCGCACACGGCAGCGGCCAGCAGGCGGGCATGGGCAGGTTTGAATTCAGACATTTGCTACCATTTTTATAGCTACTTGCGCTTACCCATCAAGCGCTAAAGGCTAATTTTGCTTGAAACGAGTAACGCCGCTGCCACCAGCCGCCGCCCAGCATGACGGCGCCCAACACCAGCGCCACCCACAGCGCCTGCCAGGTGTGGGCGGCAGGCGCGGGAGGCTGCTCGGCCACCTGCTCCAGCCGCATGCCGCTGATGGGCGGCGGGGGTGGGGGCGGCGCTGCGGGGGCGGCTTCGGCCGGGGGCGGGGGTTCGGCGGCGCTCTGCGCTGCGGCGGCTGCGGCATCGACGGGCAGGCGGCCCAGGTTCAGGCCAAAGCCTGCCGTGCCCTGGCCTGCGCCCACAAAGCGCTCGAAGGCGGCGTTGTCGGTGCGCACGTCGAAGCGCTGGGCCAGGTCGCGCCAGCGGTCTTTCAGCTCGGCCACGGTTTGGGCGTCGGCCTGCCAGTAGCCCTGGCGCGCGGCTTCGAGCATGCGCTCTATGTTCTGCGCCAGCGCGTGCGGGTTGTGCGCCTCGAACCATTGCTTCAGGCCCAGCTGGTGCTTGTCGCGCACGTACACATCCACCATCTCCTGCCACTGGTCGTCGCGCACGATCTCGCGCGCCACGGCCGTCCAGCCCCAGAAGTTGTTGGTGGCGTCCAGCACCTGCAACGTGCCGGCGTAGCCCTCGTCCATCAGGCCTTTGATGTAGCCGGGGTGGAACTGGCGCGTGGCCAGCTCCTTGGCCAAAAACTGCGCCGCGCCTTCCACGCGCCCGCTGCCCCCATTGCCGGTCGCGCGCAGGTTGCTGATGTAGAGCTGCGGCGCCTTGCCGTCGAGGTGGCGCACGGCCAGGCCGATGCCGCCCAGGTACTGGAACGGGTCGTCGGTGGTGAGCATGCCGTAGGTGTTGGACGTGCGCGAAAGCACCGCGCCCTCGGTGCCGCGCAGGTGCTCGGCATACAGGTTGAGCGGCTGGCCGTCCTGGCCCTTGAGGCCGCCGCCCTGCAGGCTGACCCAGGTGGATTCGTCCGCGCCGTAGGCGAACTGCATGCGCGAGAGGTAGAGCTGCGCGAGCTTGCGGTCGCCCTCGGCCTTGCCCTTCCAGGTGTCGGTGGCGAGCGTGGCATCGTCCAGGCCAGTGCCGTACTTGCCCGATTCGGACGAGTAGATGCGCGTCTGCGCCGCCGCCAGCGCGGCCTTCTCGGTCATGCCCTGGGCGCGCAGGCGCGCGGCGATGGCGCGGGTGTGCGCGGCCACGGGGTTGGCCTCGTCGCCCGGCCCCTCGGCCTGCGCGGCCAGCTGCGCGGCCTGGGCAAGGATCTTCATGGTGTTGGGGAAGTGGTCGCGGTACAGGCCGGTGGCCGACAGCACCACGTCCACGCGCTCGCGGCCCAGCTCTTTGCGCGGCACGAGCTTGACGCCCGTGACGCGGCCCCCCTCGTCCCACACGGGCTCGGTGCCCAGCATCCACAGCGCCTGGGCTTCGAGCAAGCCCTGGTGGCGCATGGTCTCCACCGACCACAGCGACACGGCCAGCTTTTTGGGCTGCTGGCCCGTCAGGCGCCGGTGCTCGGCAATGAGCTGCTCGGCGGCCTCCTTGCCTGCCGCCCAGGCTTGCTTGGTGGGCACGCGCGAGGGGTCGAAGCCGTAGAGGTTGCGGCCCGTGGGGTAGGCGTCGGGGTTCTTGATGGGGTCGCCGCCGTAGGACGTGGGCAGGTGGCGGCCCGCCAGCACGGTGAGCAGCGCGGGCAGTTCCTGGTCGGCGCCGATGGCGGCGTACCAGGTGCGGGCTTTGTCCAAAGCCTCGCGCAGCGGGGCGCTCAAGCCCTGGGTGCTTTCGCCCTGCACCACATGGCGTTGCAGCAACTGGTAGGGCGCGGTGCCGGGGAGTTGGTCGTAGTCGGTCAGCAGGGCTTCATCGGCATCGGCGGCGGGCTTGCCGGCGTGCAGCCAGGCGGCCTCCCAAAACGGACGGCCCAGCATCAGCAGCACGGTGGCCAGGCGGTGCTGCGCCTCGGGCGCGCGGCCCAGGGTGTGCAGGCCCAGGGGCTGGGCGGTTTCGGCCAGCTCGTGCAGTTGGTTGTGCAAGGCATCGACGAAGGCGGGGAACTCGGCGCGGGCGCGCTCCGGCGTCCAGCCCATGTCGCGGTCAATGCGCTCCTTGGCGGCGGCGGCCAGCAGGTCGGCCTTCATCTTGTCTTTGACCACGCCCTCGTCCTGCGCCAGCCAGGCGTGCAGCAGGTCGTGCATGTGCGTGAGCGCCTGGTGCAGCCCGGCGGGTTTGAAGGGCGGCGTCTGGTGGCTGATGATGACGGCGCGGCCCCGGCGCTTGGCCTGCTGGGCCTCGCCGATGTTGTCGGCGATGTAGGGGTAGGCCACGGGCAGGTCGCCCACGGCGAGCATGCCGGGGTCGGTCACCGAGAGGCCTCGCTCCTTGCCGGGCAGCCATTCCTGGCTGCCGTGCGTGCCGAAGTGCACCAGCGCGTCGCTGGCCTGCTGCTCGCGTGCCCACAGGTAGGCGGCCAGGTAGTAGTGCGAGGGCCAGGCGCTGCTGGAGTGGTAGAGGGCTTTTTCTTTGGGCTCCCATTTCTCGCCGCGCGGGGGCTGCGGCAGCAGGGCGATCTTGCCCAGCATGAGGCGCGGCACCACAAACACGGCCTGCCCGCCCTGGCTCAAGACCATGGAAGACGCCTCGGGCTCGCCCCAGCGTTCGCGCAGCGCCGTTTGCACAGCGGCAGGTTGCCCCTTCAGCCAGGCGCGGTAGCGCGCCACGGGCACGGTGGCGGCCAAGCCCTCGCGCAGCAGGGGTTCCAGTTCGCCCGCGCGGTAGGCGGGGGCCAGCAGGCGCTGCAGTTTGGCGATGAGTTCGGGCTCGGACGGCACTTCGGTGTCGTAGCCCTGGGCGCGCAGCGCGGCCAGCGTGGTCTGCAGGCTGCGCGGCACGTTGAGGAAGGAGGCCGAGAGGTTTTTCTCGCCCGGCGGGTAGTTCCAGAAGAAGACCGACAGGCGCTTGTCGGCATTGGGCTTGCGCTGCAGCGCCACCAGGCGCAGCGCCTTGCCCACCACGGCGTCGGCCTGCGGCGCAATGGCGGCAATGGGTGCGTCGCCCGCGCCGCTGGCCGAAGCGACCTGGATGTCGGTCACGCCCGCGTATTCGGCCTGGGCCAGGTAGAAGGGCACGTCCATCAGCGGCACGCCCTGGGGGTTGGCCTGCCAGTGCGCGGCGTCGCCACGGCGATAGGTCATGGCCTGCAGCACGGGGATGCCAAGGCGCTCGAACTCGGCGCGGCGCATTTCGGGCATGAGCATGATCTGGGTGTTGATGAGCACATCGGCCAGCGCCTTGCCCTGGGGGCGCAGCATGCGGTCCAGGCTGCCCGCGTCCATCATGGGGCTGTAGAAGGTCAGCGCCACGGCGCCTGCGGCCTCGATGCGGGCGATGAGATCGTCGATGTAGTCGGCCTGCACCGAGGCGATGTACTGCTGGTGCACAGCCAGCGCGACCACGGGGCGGCGCTTCGGGTCGGCAGGGTCGACCCCTGCCCAGCGCAGGTAGGCCAGCGGGTCGGCAAACACCTGGCCGGGCGCGCGCGGGTGGTACACCGCCGTCTTGGGGAAGATCACCGGTTCAGGCACGCCCTGCGCGCTGTGCCCCTTCAAAAAGGCGGCCACGGTGGCCATAAAAGCCTGCATGTTCTGCCGCCCGCCGTTGCTGTAGTACAGCGACAGGCGCTTGCCCAGCGCCTCATCCACCCCGCCGCCCCAGGCGGGGCGTGCGTCGTACAGCCAGGCGTGGGGCGCGCGCAAACCAGGCAGCGCGCGCATCAGGTGCTGGCGCACGTCGTCTTGCTGGTAGGTGTCGAAGAACACCATGTCCTGCCCCTGGAACAGCCCGGCATCGGCGTCGGCCGGGATCTTGCCCAGGTAGCGCACCTGCACATCAATGCCGTGCGGGCGCGCAATGTCGGCCAGCAGGCGGAACTTGCCCGGCGGCACGTTGGACGTGGCGATGAACAGCACCGAGGCCGCCTGCGCAGCCCCCAGGGGCCATACAGGCAAAAAGGCCAGCAGGCACAGGGCCAGCCAGCGGCAAAACAGGGACATGGGGTTCACTGGAATTCTTTGAATGAAATAGGCCTCTAGCGCTTATAAAATAAGCGCCAACAGCTATGATTTTGATAGCATTCGAGCACGGTGTGGCTCACGCCCCGGCGCTCGCTTCCCCACCAGAGAGGAGGCCGGGGGTGGTTCTTCACACGGGTTCTATCGCTTCACTCACTCCCCTCTTCAAAAATCCACACGCGCCGACACGAACAGGCGGCGCGCACGCTCGGCGTAGCCAAAGCTGTCTGATTTTTCAGCCAGGTTCACGTTGCCAATGTTCTCCAGTCCGGCGCGCAGCACCAGCTTGCGTTGGTCGCCCAGCGCAATGTGCTTGCCCACGCTGGCGCTCCACAGCGCGTAGGAAGGCAACTTGACGCCATCGGTGGCCGTCTGGCTGCCGATGAACTCACCGCCCACACGGGCGCTCCAGCCCGAGGCGTTCTTCCACTCCAGGCGCGAGGTCAGGCTGCTGGACGGGCGGTCGGCCAGCTTCTTGCCGGTGGTTTTGTCGCGGGTGTTGAGCAGCGTGAGGTCGTTGCTCCAGGCCCATTGGGGCGTTGCCTGCCACACCGCACCCAGCTCCAGCCCCCGAATACGGGCTGCATCCACGTTGTCATAGAGGTAGGTGCGCCGCGTGCCCACGGTGCTCAGCAGGCGGTAGGTGATGAGGTCTTTGACCTCGGTATTGAACGCGGTGGCGCGCAGCGTCCAGTTGGGCGCAGCCTGCCAGTCGGCCCCGATCTCGAACGAGTTGGACGACTCGGGCTTCACGTTGGCATTGCCCTTGAATGTGTGCGGCCCTTCGGCCCCCACGTAGTTGGGCGAAATCTGCTTGAGCGTGGGCGCCTTGAAGGCGTGGCCAAAGCCGCCTTTGACCACCAGTGCCGGGCTGGCCTCCCACACCAGGTAGGCGCGCGGGCTCAGCTCGCTGCCAAAGAGCTGGTGGTTGTCGGCACGCAGGCCGGCGGTGAGCATCAGCGACTGGGTCAGCGCCAGCTCGTCCTGCACGAACAGGGCCTTGTGCGTGGCCGAGTCGCTGCCGTTCTTCAGACCTGCGTTGACCAGGGATTCGTCGCGCCACTCGCCACCCACGGTGAGCTGGTGGGCGCCGAGCTTGAAGCTGGCGTGGCCGTCGATCACGTCGTCGGTAAGGTTTTGCGGGCGCGTGGGCGAGACGCCATTGGTGGCGGTGTTGACGATGTCGATCTCGCTGCGGTAGGCCTGCACGCAGCCGCGCCAGGCGTCAAAGCGCCCTTCCCAGCCCAGGTGCGTCTGGGTGCGGTCCACGTCGTAGGTGCTGCGGTAGGCCTTTTTGGCCGAAGACACGGTGTCGTAAAAGCGCTGCTCGTTGGCGCCCGTCCAGCCCGCTTCCAACGTCTGCTGCGGCGTGAGGGCAAAGGTCGCCGTCAGCCCGCCGGACTGGCCGTGGCGGCCTTCGATGTCGGAGTAGCGCGCGTCTGCCTGGTTGGCCACCGGGGCGGAATGCGACACCTCGCCGTTCACGCGCAACGTCACGCGCTCGCCCACAGGGCCACTGGCATAGACCGAGGCCTTGCCGGTGGACTCGCCCTCGCTGGAACTCGTGGGGTTGCTGCCCGAGATACCGACCGAGCCGATCCAGCGGTCCTTGGGCTTGCGCGTGATCATGTTGACCACACCGCCCAGCGCCTCGGAACCGTAGAGCGAGGACATGGGGCCACGGATGACCTCGATGCGCTCAATGGCCGACATGGGCAGCCAGCCGTACTGGTAGTCGGAGTGGCCCACCACATCGTCCGACGCGGTGATGCGGCGCCCGTCGATCAGCGTGAGCGTGTGCTTGCCTTCCAGCCCACGCAGCGCAATGGTCTTGCGCCCGCCCACCTGGCGCGGCGTGAGCGTGATGCCGGGCTCGCCACGCACGGCGTCGAGCAGGTCGGTGGCGTTGCGCGCGTCCAGCTCCTCACGGTCGATCACGGTAACGCTGGCAGGCGCGGTGCGCGCATCCTGCTCGGAGAGCGTGGCGGTCACGGTGACCGAGGGCAACGTCTGCGCCTGGGCCACGGTGATGGCGCCGTCGCTGGTGGCTGCCGTCTGTGCCTGGGCCGCGCCTGCCAGCGCCAGCAAGGCCGCCAGCGCCACGGGGTGGCGCGGCAGGGAATGGCGCGCGCGGCGCGCCGGGGTGGTTTGGTCAACAACCATGGTGAGTCACTCCTGAGTCAAAAAAACGCGCAAAACCCAGGTGGCGGCAGCTGCCAGGGACGCTGATACAACACACAAAAGAAAATCGCTCGACAACGATCAGGCCCCTGCTCCAAAGAACGCGGCATCGGGCAGCTTGCCCCCCACGAGTTGGGGGTTGCGGGTCATGAGCTGCCCGTAGAAGAACTCCAGCTCGGGGCGGGCCTGCGCGGCAGGAACGGCCTCCAACTGGCTCACGGCCATGGCGTCGGCCACGGCCTCGGGGGTGAGCAGGTCGATGTGGCGGGCCATCATGCGGCCGCACTCCAGCGCGTTGCTGCGGCACCAGGCCACCGACTGGGCGTAGGCCCGCTCCACGGCGGCCAGCACCTGGGGCTGCGCGCGCACACCGCCCACCGCAGCAATGCCCGCCTGCGGCACACGCGGTGCGCGCTGGAACAGGCGGCCCCATTCCTGCTGCAGGTCGGCGCCCCGGTGCAGCGTGGGGGCGATCAGGCCCACGGGAAAGGACTGGGTCTTGCGCAGCGCCAGCGACACGCCCGGCTCGGTCAGCAGTGCGTGCGACACGCGGCGCGTGATGAGCAGTTGCATGGCCTCCATGGGCGTAGGCACGTAGCGGATGCGGAAGTCGCGCTGCACATCCAGCCCCTGCTTGGCGGCCAGCAGTTGCAGCACGATGTCGGGCATGTCACCCCGGAAGGGCACGGCAATTTCCTCGCCCTTGAAGTCCGCCAGCGCCTTGCGCTGCGCGTCGCGCGTGACGATCCACTGCGAGCTCCAGGTGGAGATGTTGAGCAACGCAACCCCAGCACCCCGGTTGTAGAGGTTGGCGGCCACGTTGCTGGGCATGGCCAGCACGTCGGCCTTGCCGCCCATGGCCATCATGCGCAACTGGTCGGGGTCGCGCCAGGCGGTGAACACGGTGCGCTGGGCCACACCCTGCAGTGCGTTGGTTTCGGCCATGTGGATGAGCGGCGCCGACACGATGGCGGGCGGCCCGGCCAGGGTGATCTGCGGCAGCGCTGCGCCCGTGGCCGCCCAGGCGGGAGCTGCCAGCGGTGCGGCCAACAAGGCCAGCGCATGGCGGCGCGAGAGCAGGGTCTGGGGGTTCAGAAATTCAGCGTGCATGGTCGTGCTCCAAGGCCATCGCGGCCCGGTGCCACCGGGGCACGGGCCGCAAGGGCGCAAAGAAAAATGGCTCTTAATGAATCATGGCGAGCGTCTCACCCATTGCCTTGACCACTGGCGCGGCCAAGACCAGTGGCCGCCGCGCAAGGGCCGCCCCGCCGCGCTGGCGGCGTTCCCCCTCCGCGCAGCGAAGCGAAGCAGAGAGGGGGGAAGGAGCGCAGCGACACAGGGGGGAGTTTCAGAATTTGTAGGTAAGGCCTGCGGTCAGGCTGCGGCCCAGGCCCGGCAGGTAGCCCGGCGCGGAAGCCGCTGCCCGGTTGCGGATGGCAAAGCTGCTGGCGTAGCGGCGGTCGGTCACGTTGTCGGCCTGCACGTACACGGCCCAGGGGCCTTCGCGCCATTCGACCTTCAGGCCCAGCAGGGCATACGACTCGGCCTGGCTGCCTGCGGTGTTGGCATGGTCTGTGGGCGTGGCCACGGGCACCCAGCGTACGTTGGGGCCCATACGCCAGGCGCCGATGCGCCACATCACCTCGGCGTTGATCAGGTGGCGCGGCACGCCGGCAATGCGCTTGCCCGCGTATTCGCCGCCATCAAAGCGGAAGTCGCTGTAGGTCCAGCTCGTGCGGTAGTCCAGCGCGCCCAGGGGCAGGCGCTGGCTGCCCGCAAGGCCCAGCTCCACGCCCTGGTGCACGGTGCCGCCCCGGTAGTTGTAGGTGCCGACCTTGATGCCGTTGGCGTCGGTGGTGGAGATCAGCTCGTCGTCCAGCACGCTGCGGTAGACCGTGGCCGTCCACTGGGGCGCCTGGGGGCCTGCGCCCCAGCGCCCCTGGCCGCCCAGCTCCAGCGTGGTGGCGGTCTGCATCTTCAGGCGCACCAGTTCGGCGCTGGCGCTGGCAGGGTTGTTGGCAGCCACGTTGGCGCTGATGATTTCCCAGTAGGTGGGCGCTTCCTGGCTGCGGCTGACGTTGGCCCACAGGCGCGTGGCGGGCGACAGGTCCCAGTTGACGCCCAGCTTGGGCGTGGCAAAGCTCCAGTCCTGGTCCAGTTTGGCAGCACTGGTGCGGCTGGCGGCGTCGCGGGTGAGCTGGCTCCATTGCAGGCTGCCCAGCACCGTCCAGCCGGGGGCCACGCGCCAGTCGGCAGCGGCCAGGGCCTGCAGGTTGCTGGCGTCCAGGTCGTAGGAGCCAAAGCGCTGCAACTGCGTGCCGTTGGCGGGGTTGTTGGCGTACAGGTCGCGGTCCATCTGGCTTTGCGCCCACGACAGCGCCGTGCGCCAGCCCCAGGCGCCTGCAGCCCCGGCGGGCCTGCCACTGGCCTGCCATTGCGCACCCAGGGTACGGCTGTGGGTTACGGTGTGGCTGGTCTGGTTGTTGAACAGGTCGTCGGTGTCTTGCCAGTACACGCCCACTTCCTGGCGCAGGGCTTCGCTGCCCCAGGTGGAGCGGTTGGCCAGGCGCAACTGGGTGGCCTCGCGGCGCGGGTCGCGCTTGTAGACGTTGAGCAACTGGTCCTGCGGCGTCTTGCCGTCGCCCATCACGCCGCGCGGGTCGCTGGTGATGCGGTCTTTGGGCACCACGCTGGGGATCTGGAAGGCCAGGTCGGTCCAGTTCAGGTAGGTGCGGTTTTCAAACCCACCGTCGCCCTGGAAGCCCACATTGGCCTGCACCGCATCGCGCTGCGAGGCGGAGTGGCGGCGGTAGCCGTCGTAGCGGTCGCTGCTGACGGAGATGCGCCCGTCCAGGCGCTCGCCCACGCTGCCCACGGCACCCTGCAGGCCCTGGCGGCCGAAGCTGCCCACTTCGGCGCGCACGCGGCCGCGCTCATCGGCGCCGGTGAGCGAGACAAAGTCCACCTCGCCCCCCAGGGTGGTGGCACCCGCAGACGTGGCATTGGCACCGCGCCGCGCGCTGATGAAGGCCGCATTACGCGGCTCGATCAGGCCGATGATGAAGGAGCCATCGGCCTCGTTGAGCGGCAGGCCGTCCTGCAGCAGCAGCACGCCCCGGTTCACCGGGTTGCTCTGGATGCCCGAGCCCCGGATGCCCAGGCGCGGTTGGTCGGTGCCACCAAAAAAGTCCTGCAACACGATGCCGGGCTGGTAGTCCAGCGCATCGCGCAGCGTGGCCAGGCGCGCTTCTTTCTGCGGCTCGGCCAGGTTGGTACCGCCGGGAACCTTGTCGAGTTGCTTGCGCTCCTGCTCGGCGGTCTTGCGTGCGGGCATCTCGGCGCTGGAGCGGCTCGATTGCACGGTGACGGAAGGCAGGCTGGCTGCATCTTGTGCCTGGGCTTGCTGTGCCTGGGCCTGGGTGGCCCATGCGGCGACCAACAGCACACCTGCCGTGGCACGCAGAACAAAGCCGGTGGAACTGGTGAAGGCGTTCAGTTGCATACAAATATTGTTGGTAGTCATTCGCATTTGCAATATCATCCAGGAAACCACCTGTATCCGACAATGACATTTGTCAACAATCCCTGCGCGCCGCCGTTTTTGATCCACCGCCTTACCACGCACCCGCTGCTGAGCGAGTTGCCGATGGAGGTTCTGCACGACATGGGAGCACGGGCAGAGTTGCGCAGCTACCGCACGGGCGAGGTGGTGTTCCACGAAGGCGACCCCGCCCACCACTGGCTGCTGGTGGAGTGCGGCCATGTGGAGCTGGTGCGCTATGGCTGCGACGGCAACGAGCGCGTGTACCACCGCTTTGGCTGCGGGCATTGCGTGGCCGAGGTCGCCATGTTCATGGCCCATGGCCGCTACCCCATGCAGGCACGCGCCGTGGGCAGCACCACGGCCTGGCGCATGGAGCGCCAGGCGCTGCAACAGGCCTGCTCCCAGCACCCTGCCCTGGCGCTGCGCCTGCTGGAGGATTTCAGCCGCAGGCTCTACCACTACATCAACGAGGTGGAATGGTTGACCGTGAGCAGCGCCCCCCAGCGCCTGGCCGCCTACCTGCTGCGCCTGGCCGCCGACCAGGGCCCCCGCCTGGAGCTGCCCGGCAGCCAGCGCCAGATGGCGGCCCACCTGGGCATACGCCCCGAAACCCTGAGCCGCCTGCTGGCGCAGTGGCAGGCGCGTGAATGGCTCAGCGGCGAGCGGCGGCACTGGACCCTGCTGGACACCACCCCACTGCGCCGCCTGGCCGGGGCGCTGGTGCGCACGTTCTGACCACACGCCACGCAGGCGCTACCATCGGGCGCTTTCCACTGCCCGAGCCTGCCATGCAAATTGCCACCTGGAACGTCAACTCCCTGAGCGTGCGCCTGCCCCAGGTGCTGGACTGGCTGGCCGCGCACCCGGTGGATGTGCTGTGCCTGCAGGAGCTCAAGCTCACTGACGACAAGTTCCCCTTCGAAGCACTGCGCAGCGCTGGCTACGAGGCGGCCTGCTTCGGGCAGAAGACCTACAACGGCGTGGCCGTGCTGTCGCGCCAGCCGCTGACCGAGGTGGTGCGCAACATTCCGGGCTTTGCCGACGAGCAGGCGCGCGTGATTGCTGCCACAGTGCCCACGCTGCAGGGGCCGCTGCGCGTGCTCAACGGCTACTTTGTCAACGGACAGGCGCCGGGCACGGACAAGTTCGCCTACAAGCTGCGCTGGCTGCAGGCCCTGCACGACTGGGTGGCCAGTGAGTTGGCGGCGCATCCGCGCCTGGTGCTGCTGGGCGACTTCAACGTGGCGCCCGAAGACCGCGATTCATTCGACCCCGTGGGCCTGGCGGGCACCATCCACCACACGCCCGAGGAGCGCGCGCATTTCCAGGCGCAGCTGGGGCTGGGCCTGGTGGATGCGTTCCGCCTGTTCGAGCAGCCCGACAAGAGCTATTCGTGGTGGGACTACCGCATGCTGGGCTTCCAGAAGAACCGCGGGCTGCGCATAGACCACATGCTGGTAAGCCCGGCGCTTCGCCCCGTCGTAACGGCCTGCACCATCGACCGCGCCCCGCGCAAGAACCCCCAGCCCAGCGATCACGCGCCGGTGGTGCTGGAACTAGGCCTTTAGATTGCTATCATTTTTATAGCTGCCAGCGCTTATCCATCAAGCGCTGGAGGCATTTTTTGCCTCATCCTCGCCATCGAGGCCCAACTCCTGGATCTTGCGTGTGATGGTGTTGCGGCCAATGCCCAGGCGCTGGGCGGCTTCCATGCGGCGGCCATGGGTGGCGGCCAGGGCGGTGCGGATCAGGCGCGACTCGAAGCGGTGCGCCAGCAGATCCCAGACATCGTTGTGGCCTGCAGCGAGCAAGCCCTGGGCTTCGCGCTCCAGCGCCTGCTCCCAGCCCAAAGGGGTGGGCAGATCCGCCTGTGACGGTGCCTGCGTCGGCTGCAGTGCCGACACAGGCATCTGTGCGGGCCGCGCCGCCATGGGAGGCCGCAGCTCGGCGGAAGGCTCCAGCACCGGCACGCTGGCCAGCGGCGCACCGGCCTGGGGATCGGCGCTGGAAGCGGGAGCCTCCAGCACCTCGGGAGGGAGGTCCTGCACCGAAATGGTTTGGGCTGGCGCCATGACGGTGAGCCAGTGGCAGATGTTCTCCAACTGGCGCACGTTGCCGGGAAAACCGAACTGCCCCAGGCGCGCCAGGGCCGCATCGGAAATGCGCTTGGGCTCCACGCCCAGCTGGCGCGCGCTTTGCTGCAGGAAGTGGCGCGTGAGCATGGGCACGTCCTCAGGCCGCTCGCGCAGCGGCGGCAGGCGCAGGCGGATGACGTTGAGGCGGTGGAACAGGTCTTCGCGGAATCCGCCGTCCTTGACGCGCTGCTCCAGGTTCTGGTGCGTGGCGGCAATCACGCGCACATGGGCCTTGACGGCCGCGTGGCCGCCGACACGGTAAAACTGCCCGTCCGACAGCA
Source organism: Giesbergeria sp. (assembly GCA_023150295.1). Lineage (GTDB taxonomy): Bacteria > Pseudomonadota > Gammaproteobacteria > Burkholderiales > Burkholderiaceae_C > Simplicispira. Next base: position 17,159 of record JAKLLE010000058.1, read on the forward strand.
CACGCAGCAGGCGCGTCTGCAGGTCAAAGGGCATGTCGCCAATTTCGTCGAGGAACAGCGTGCCGCCCTCGGCCTGCTCGAAGCGCCCGCGCCGCTGCGTCTGGGCGCCGGTGAAGGCCCCGCGCTCGTGGCCGAACAGTTCGGATTCGAGCAAATCCTTGGGGATGGCGGCGGTGTTGATGGCCACGAAGGGGCCGCCCGCCACAGGCGAATGCTTGTGCAGCGCACGTGCCACCAGCTCCTTGCCCGAGCCCGATTCGCCCGTGATGAGCACCGTGACCTGGCTCTGGCTCAAGCGCCCGATGGCGCGAAACACGTCCTGCATGGCCGGTGCCTGGCCCAGCATTTCCGGGGCGACCTCGTGCGCGTCCTGGGCCACGGATTCGCGTTCGCTCTCCTGCACGGCGCGGCGGATCAGTTCCACCGCCTTGGGCAGGTCAAAAGGCTTGGGCAGGTATTCAAAGGCGCCGCGCTGGAAGGCCGATACCGCGCTGTCTAGGTCGGAGAAGGCCGTCATGATGATGACGGGCAGACCAGGCTGCAGGGCATGCACCTTTTCCAGCAGTTGCAGGCCGTTGCCGCCGGGCATGCGGATGTCGCTGACCAGCACCTGTGGCGCGCTGTGCGGCGCCTCGCCACCCTGCAGGGCTTCGAGCGCGTCGAGCACCTCGCGCGGGTTGGTGAAACTGCGGGTCGGCAGGTTTTCGCGCGCCAAGGCCTTCTCGAGCACGAAGCGGATCGAGGGGTCGTCATCTACTATCCAGATCGGCTTCATGGGCATCGGTGCTTCCACGGTTTGCTGCAGGTCGTTGGTTCTCAGGGCAAGGGGATCAGGATGCGGAAATCGGTGCGACCGGGTCTGCTCTCGCATTCGATCATGCCGTGGTGGCGTTGCACAAAGGTTTGCGCGAGCGTCAGCCCCAGCCCCGAACCTCCATCCCGGCCCGACACCAGGGGATAGAAGATCCGATCCCGTATGGCGTCGGGCACACCTGGCCCGTTGTCGATGACATGCAATTCCAGTGCCAGCCTGTAGCGCTGGCGCCCGAAGGTCACCTGCCGCGCCACGCGGGTGCGCAGGGTGATGCAGGCGTCTCCAGCAGCAATCCGTTCAGCCAGGGCCTGGGCTGCGTTCTGCGCAATGTTGAGCAGGGCCTGAATCAGTTGGGCGCGGTCGCCCCGGAATTCGGGGATGGAGGTATCGTAGTCGCGCACCACGCGCAGACCCTGGGGGTACTCCACCAATACCAGCGAGCGCACCCGTTCGCAGACCTCGTGGATGTTGACGTCGCCCACCTGGTGCGGGTGGCGGTGCGGCGCCAGCAAACGGTCCACCAGGGCCTGCAGGCGGTCGGCCTCGTGGACGATGACTTCGGTGTATTCGGTCAGCTCGGGGTTTTGCAGCTCCATCTCCAGCAGCTGCGCTGCACCACGGATGCCGCCCAGGGGGTTCTTGATCTCGTGGGCCAGGTTGCGGATCAGCTCCTTGTGCGCCTGGGACTGCTCCAGCAGACGGTCTTCGCGGTCCTGGCGCGCCTGCTGCTCCAGCGGCCACAGTTCCACCACCAGTTCGTCGCCCTGCCCTGGGGACACGTTCACATGCACCGGCAAGGGCTCCTGGTGCAGGCGCTTGAGGCCTGCCTCGTAGCGCAGGGCCTCAAAGTCCTGGCTGCGTGCTCCGGCCAGCGCCGTTTGCAACAGCGCAGGTTCGGTAAAGCACTGGGAGAAGTCGGCGCCTTCCAGCGTGCGCCGCGACATACCCAGTTGCTGCTCCAGCGAGGCATTGGCAAACGCCACGGCACCGTCGGGCCGCAGCACGGCCACCAGCACGGAGAGCCAATCCAGGGCCAGCAATTGCGCGGGAATGCCCGCGGGGTGGGTGGGGTGCATTGCCGCTGAAGTGCCTCAGCGCGTGGGCGGTGCAGGCAGGCGGCTGAGTTCGCGCTGTATGCCTTCGATATCGCTATCGCTGCGGGCAATGCTGGCCTTCAGGTCGGCCGTGCGCTCCTGGTATTTTTGCGGGTTGCGCAGGTCCAGGGCATTGCGTTCGGGCGCGCCGTTGTTGTATTCCTTGAGCAGCTCTGCGTGGCGTGCCTGGGCCTTGCGCAATTCGCCCTCCAGAATGGCACGTGCGTCAGCATCACGTGCGCGCTGGTCGTTGGGCGCCACCTTGGGCGCACCAGCCGGCGAGCTGGGCTTGGCCGTACCGGAAGATGCAGCCGGGCGTGTGCCCTCCACGACCGTGACGTTGCCCCCTTCCACCGCCTTGCAACCACGCTCGCGGGCCTGGTTGGCGTTGTTGGTGTATTCGTTGCCGCAGCGGTAGATGGTGTTCTGCGCCTGCACGGCCGAAGCGGCTCCCAGGGCCAGCAGCAAAGGCAGGCAACGTAGGCTCATCAAATTCAGGTTCATACGGTTTTCTCGCAAGCAGCCACCACGGCGGGCTGTGGGCAGGACGGTGTGGAAGTATCGCCCAAAGCAGCGCCATCTCCAATCGCTGCCTGTCATGCGTCTGCAACGAAGGGCAACGCCGTGAGGTCCATGCCACGGTGGAGCCGCATCACGCGCCATGGTTCCGCACATCGGTCACAGCCCCCCAGAAATGACAAAGCGGCCCGAAGACCGCTTTGTCGTGTTCGCCCAGGGGATCAGAGCGAGTAGTACATGTCGAACTCGGTCGGGGTGACCTCGATGCGCGCACGGGTGACTTCCTGCACCTTCAGCTCAATGAAGGCGTCGAGCATGGAGTCGCTGAACACGCCGCCCTTGGTCAGGAAGGCACGGTCCTTGTCCAGGTATTCCAGCGCCTGGTCCAGGCTGTGGCACACGGTGGGCACCAGCTTGTCTTCTTCCGGGGGCAGGTGGTACAGGTCCTTGGTGGCGGCTTCGCCTGGATGGATCTTGTTTTCCACGCCGTCCAGACCTGCCATCAGCAGTGCGGCAAAGCACAGGTAGGGGTTGGCCATCGGATCGGGGAAGCGGGCTTCCACGCGGCGGCCCTTGGGGTTGGCCACGTAAGGGATGCGGATCGATGCCGAGCGGTTCTTGGCCGAGTAGGCCAGCTTGACGGGCGCTTCGAAGTGCGGCACCAGTCGCTTGTAGCTGTTGGTGGTGGGGTTGGTGATGGCGTTCAGGGCACGGGCGTGCTTGATGATGCCGCCGATGTAGTACAGCGCAAAATCGCTCAGGCCGGCATAGCCATCGCCAGCAAACAGGTTCTTGCCATCCTTCCAGACCGACTGGTGCACGTGCATGCCAGAGCCGTTGTCGCCATGGTAGGGCTTGGGCATGAAGGTGGCGGTCTTGCCATAGGCATTGGCCACGTTCCAAATGACGTACTTGAGGTTCTGCGTCCAGTCGGCGCGCTCGACCAGAGTGGAGAACTTGGTGCCGATTTCGCACTGGCCCGCGCCCGCCACTTCGTGGTGGAACACTTCCACCGGAATGCCCAGGCTTTCCAGAATCAGCGACATTTCGGCACGCATGTCGTGGGTCGTGTCCACGGGAGGAACGGGGAAGTAACCGCCCTTGGTACGCGGACGGTGGCCACGGTTGCCGCCTTCGAGCTTGGCACCCGTGTTCCAGGGGGCTTCGTACTCTTCGATCTCGTAGAAGCCGCGACCGGGTTCGGTGCTCCAGCGCACGTTGTCGAACAGGAAGAACTCGGGCTCAGGACCGAAGAAAGCCGTATCGCCCAGGCCGGAGGCCTTCAGGTAGGCTTCAGCGCGGCGCGCCACGGAGCGGGGATCGCGGTCATAGGCCTTGCCGTCGCCCGGCTCGATCACATCGCACTGCAGGAACAGCGTGGTTTCCTCGAAGAACGGATCGACGTTGGCCGTATTGGGATCGGGCATCAGAAGCATGTCCGAGGCCTCAATACCTTTCCAACCCGCAATCGAGGAACCGTCAAAAGCGTGTCCCGACGAGAACTTGTCTTCATCGAAGGCAGAAATGGGCACGGTCACGTGCTGTTCTTTGCCACGGGTGTCGGTGAAACGGAAGTCCACGAACTTGACTTCGTTCTCCTTCACCATTTTCATCACGTCTGCAACGGTCTTGGCCATCAGGTTCTCCTGGGAAAAGGGCGGTTAAGAAAGGTACTGTCAACTAGCAGGTAGTGTGCCAACTGCGGCATCACAGCATTCACAGCGCTGGGTGCACAGCCATGGATTGTCGCTCACAATCCCAGGCGCCGATTTGGTGCAAATTCAACAATGGCGCGGGGGCGGCTCATTCACGCACCATTTCAGGGCCGCACTTCGCACCAAATTGGTGCAATCCCTCACGCAACGCCTCCCAGGCAGACAGGCTGTCGGCCGATGGGCCTTTGACACCCAGTTCGATGTGCCGTCCATGAACCGGGTGGTCCACACTGGGGAGGCTGAAAACCCGCACGTGGGGGTGGTGCGCTTCGATGGCTAGCATCAAGGGCGTCAAGCTGGCTTCCATGGCTTCATAGACGATCACTGAGCGCTCGACCTTGGCCTGACTGCCGAACAACCCGGCATAGTGCGTGTCCAGAACCCATTCCATCATGGGCCAGGCCATGACCGGGAAGCCCGGGAAAAAATGCACACAACCGCCCGCAGCGCCTGTGCAACTGAACCCTGGAATCTTGTTGTAGGGGTTGGGAATGATCGACGCCCCCAGCGGGAAGCAACCCATGTTCATTCTGTGGACGTTGTCCGGGTGCTCCGGATCGTAGGGCAGACCTTGCTCCTGTGCCAGCGTGTGCATGCGATCCCGAATGAGGTCTGCCGCCTCGGGATGCAACTGCAAGGGAACGCCCAGAGCCTGCGCTGCGCATTGGCGGGTGTGGTCGTCCGGTGTCGCACCAATGCCCCCGGTACAGAACACAATGTCTCCCGACGCAAAGGCACGGGCCAGAACATCGGTGATACGCGCCGGATCATCTCCCACGTACTCGGCATATGAGAGTGCCAAGCCACGATCCGACAGCAGATCAATGAACTTGATGAGATGCTTGTCAGCCCTTTTGCCCGACAGGATTTCATCGCCAACAACAATCAGGCCCAACGATAGTGTCATGGTTTCGGCCCTTCATCCAAAGGCAGTGGCGGGGAAGACGAGGATGGCAGCCCGACAGCTACGGGCCCTTCTTGCGCAAGCACAGCGATTGCTTCAGACGGTGCAGGCTGCTCGTTGCGCAGACGCTCCAATGCGGCCAGACTGAAATGAATAAACCACAGCGACGAGAATACGAACACCAGGGTGTAGATCCAGATGGCCAACGGCACCATGATGAAAAACGCCGTCACAAACAGCACGCCTGAAGCCCACACAATGGCGGGTGCCGCCCCCAGAAAGCCGGTCACCACCCCCATCATCAGCAGGCTCATTTGGTGCCGCTTGAAGAGTTCAACGCGTTCTTCCCGGCTTGCGTGCTCCGACAATGCGTCAAACGCCATCACACGGTAGGTCAACCAGCCCCAGATCAGAGGTGGAAGAATCAACACCAAGGGAGGAATGAGCCAAAGCGGCATGGATACAAGCATGGCCACGAGCGCCAACAGGGTGGAGCCCAGGGACCAGGCGGCGCTCCAAACAAAAGAGCCTCCGCACTTGCGCTCTAGCGACGGAAAACGCCGCTGTGCCACCAAGGACAACAAAGTAGGCGTGGCCAGCAAGGCGACCGAAAGCAATGCGACAACCACCACCAGTGGAGTGAAGGCCACAATCACCAGGATCGGCGACATCCACTCCTTGACGCCACCCCATCCCCACTCCTCAAGACGAGTCCACAAACCGTCCACGATCGGCAACGTCGCCAACCAGCCAGACACCATATCCAAAGCAGGCTGCCAAAAAAAATAACCGATAACGGCAGCACCGCCGGCCATCAAAAACAGGGGCAGCAAGGACAGCGCGATCACGCGAGGATGCACGCAATACATCGCCGCACGCCAAAAGGCATCAAACATCAATCCCATGTTGGCAAGCATACCTTGTCATGGGCCGATCACACGATCAATTGCTTCGCATCAGCGTCGCAATGTCTTGCTCGCCCAACCATCGCCATTGGCCCGGCTCCAGGTCTTGGGACAATTCCAGTGCACCAATCCTGCAGCGGTGCAATTGCTCGACCCGATTTCCCACGGCTGCGACCATGCGCTTGACCTGATGGAATTTGCCCTGTGTCAATGTCAGCTCCAGCAAGTGGCTGCTTACCTGTCTGCAGGCAGCCGCCCGAACCTGCACCGTCTCATCGTGCAACAGCACCCCCTCCAGCAGTCGATGGATTTGATCGGCTTGTAGTTCGTGCTTGGTGGTGACCATATAGACCTTGGGCACCTTCTTTTTGGGAGAACTCATCCGGTGGATGAATTGGCCATCGTCGGACAGCACCAACATGCCCGTGGTGTCCTGGTCGAGTCTTCCCACGGACTGAACTCCTGGAACCGCTCCCAGAGCAGGCCGCTGGCGCAGAGGTGCAGGAAGCAGCGTGTAGATACTCGGATGGACGCTCGGCTTGTGGGAACATTCTGTGCCAGCCGGTTTGTGCATGAGCACATATGCATGCTTTTGGTATGGCCATCGCACTCCATCGACAGAGAACCAAAGATCGGTGGTCTCGAATGCCTGTAGCGGATCCCTGCATTCCTGCCCATCGGCATCTGCGTCCCCCGAAGGCCACACGCGCACATAGCCCTGCTGGATCAAGCCACAGCAAACACGGCGCGTTCCAAAACCCTGGGAATAGAGAATGTCCTGCAATTGCATATGTTGGAGCGCCATGAATTGATTTCCCCAAGCAGAAGCGCCCCGCACTGGATTAGTGCGGGGCGCTGCTGGGCTGGAATAGGAGCCTGACGATGACCTACTTTCACACGGGGATCCGCACTATCATTGGCGCAAAGTCGTTTCACTGTCCTGTTCGGGATGGGAAGGAGTGGTACCAACTTGCTATGGTCGTCAGGCATAACTTGT
>JAKLLE010000059.1 GCA_023150295.1 Giesbergeria sp.
GCCGACTTTGCGCAGTCGGATGACCTGTACTCGGCGTTCATGCCGCGCCTCTCGGCTCAGCGATCTCATGTCAGTTGCTTGCATGAATCCAATTTGGGGGTGGTGCAGATAAATTCAAGTACGCAAGGGCCGGATCAATAGGCCGGGTGACGGCTTCGCAGATGGCGGCGGCGTCTGCGGCTTCGTTCTTGCCGCGCTTGCCCGAGAGGCGGTAGGGGATCACGAACTTGGGCGCCATCAGGCGCACGGTATGGCCAAAGCGTTGAAACTCACGCGCCCAGTGGTGGGCACCTGAGCAAGCTTCCATGCCGATCAGGCAAGGCGGCAGTGAGGCAAAGAGTTCAAGCAGCTTGGCGCGCGGAACGCTGGGGCGCACCAGCGCAGGCTGGCCTGTGGCGTTCACGCCATGTACGGCAAAGACGTTCTTGGCGAGATCGATGCCGATGGTGACAATGGCAGACATGGACTTCCCCTTCCAAAAAACGAGTGAATTGATGAGAGATCGAACTTCCCATCGTGGCACTTTGATGCCGTACCCCGCAGCTGCGCGGATCACTCGGGACGGGGAAGTCCCTTTCATTCGTTAGGCAGCCCCAATACCCCGACTTAGCGAGGCCAAATGAAAGTCCACGGATCCTGCCATTGCGGTGCTGTTCAGTTCGACGCCCAGGTCGATCCAAAGCTAACAAGTGTTTGCCACTGCAACGACTGTCAAAAGCTAACCGGCACTGCGTTTCGTCTGTCCACTCCAGCACTACCAGGTTCTTTTCAGCTTGCACAGGGAGCGCCGAAGGTCTACGTCAAGGTCGCAGAAAGCGGGTCGCGACGCGCTCAGGCATTCTGCCCAGAATGCGGCTCACCGCTTTTCACTTACGACGCCGACAATCCAACGACATACGGCCTGCGGGTTGGTGTGCTCGACGAGCGGCAACAGCTTGCGCCTACTTGGCAAAAATGGTGCGAGTCATCACTACCATGGCTCGAAACCCTTGCCTCCGTAGAGCGGGCTCAACGCAATGACCGCAACAGCTAAGGCAGGGGCGCGATGCCTAACTGGTCGGTCAAGCGGACGCCAACACTGGCCATGGCTTCGCCATTTTCATGGCCAGTGTTGGTGCCCTCCGCACCTTCGGTGCTCCGGCGCCGCTTACCTTTGTAGTTAAGCCAAATGCACCTGTCGCGAGCCACGGCAGCCTTGCGATGATCGAGGCGCTATTCGCCGCGGGTACGGATTTGAATGCTTTGGATGCTCGTGGCCGGAGGCCAATCGATGTGGCACGCCGATCACAGCACTGACAGACGCATCCAACGACGGTTCCCAGGTTCAATGGCCAGAATATTGACCTCAAATCGATATGAAGTGGTCTAATAGCCAGAATGTTGGACTTTACTTTCTCCGCCAGCGATGAAATCACCGCAGCGTTGGGCCTGCGGCTCAAAGCAGTGCGCCTGTCGCAGTCGCTGACGCAGGCCGACCTGGCCGAGCGAGCCGGGATTTCGGTTGGCACGGTCAAGGCGCTCGAAAGAACTGGCCAGTCCTCCGTGGCATCGCTGGTTCGCGTCGTGCAGGCCTTGGGGTTGACCGACCAGCTGCAATCCCTGTTTGTACTCCAGGTGCAGTCGATTGCTGCAATGGAGCAAGCCCAGCGGGCCAAACGTCAGCGGGCGCCGCGCAAGGCCCGGGTCACGGTACGGAGCCAGCCATGAAGAAGCTGCGGGTGTTCTACGAAGGCTGGGGCGAACGTTGGCCTCTGGCCACCCTGGCAGACGACGGCAGACACTTGCTGTTTGAATACAGCGCAGAGGCGCTTGCACGGGGGCTGGAGCTTTCGCCCAGGCACCTGGCCCTCAAAGCCATCCCTTTCAAGGTCTTCGTCCCGCAACCTGTTTAAGAACACGAGCGGTGGAGACATGGGCACGTGCGATGGAGCCCTCAATCGGGCGCGGCTTCGTTGAGCAGAGTGCGCCAATTGCTATCAAATGGATAGCTGCTTGCGATTGCTGGATATGCCTTTGAGGCCAATTTCTCGCAAAATCTCCCGGCCGACCTTGATACCCGTCCCTGTCCACCCGCGCAGATCAGTACACCAACCGCTCCGGCCGGATCTCCTGCAGGATGGTCGTGGCGATTTCCTCGATGGACTTAGTGGTGGACGACAGCCAGCGGATGCCCGCGCGGCGCATCATGGCCTCGGCCTCGGCCACTTCGTGGCGGCAGTTTTGCAGGCTGGCGTAGCGGGAGTCGGGGCGGCGTTCGCTGCGGATTTCGGACAGGCGCTCGGGGCTGATGGTTAGGCCGAAAATCTTCTTGCGGTGCGGCACCAGCGCGGGGGGGGGGAGCTGGCGGCGTTCAAAGTCTTCGGGGATCAGCGGGTAGTTGGCGGCCTTCAGGCCGTGCTGCATGGCCAGGTAGAGGCTGGTGGGGGTTTTGCCGCTGCGACTCACGCCCACCAGGATGACATCGGCGCCTTCCAGGTCGTGGTGGGTTTGGCCGTCGTCGTGCGCCAGGCTGCCTCTCCAGCTCGGCCGTGTGTTTGATCTCGCGCACGGCCTGGTGGGCCTTGTCCATGGTGTCGATGAAGGCGTGGCGCGGCGTCATTTCAAACTGCGCCAGGATGGCGTTGCCGAAGGCTTCGGCAGTGATGCCGGTGTAGTCTTGGCTTTACATCATCCGCGTGCCACCGGACGTTGCGGGTCACTGCACCATTCGCTCCAGCTCCCGGCGTACAGCGCTGCGCGGCCCAGGCCTGCAAGCTCCATGGCCAGCACGTTGGGGTTGGCCGTCACGCCGCTGCCGCAGTGGTGCACCACGGTGGCAGGGTCGCGCCCATCCAGCAAGGCCAGAAATTCGCTGCGCAACTGCGCTGGGGCCTTGAAGCGCCCATCCGGCCCGAAGTTGTCGGTGAATGGGCGGTTGAGCGCGCCCGGAATGTGCCCGGCCACCGGGTCCAGCGGCTCCACCTCGCCGCGGTAGCGCGCAGGGGCGCGGGCGTCGATGAGGGTCTGGCCCGCAGTGCCCAGGCCTTGCAGCACCTGCGCAGTGGTGGCCAGCGGGCGCAGCGCGGTGCTGGGCTGGTAAGTCCCTGGGGTTCGTGTGGCCTGTGGGCCTTGTTCGAGGGCGCCACCGGCCTGCGTCCAGGCCTGCAGGCCGCCGTCGAGCACGGCCACGGCCTCGTGGCCCAGCCACTGCAGCATCCACCACAGGCGGCCGCAAAAGGCGCTGCCGTTGCGGTCATAGACCACGGCCTGCATGCCCGCGGCAAAGCCTTGTTGGGCCAGCCAGGCAGCAAAGGCTTCGCGGGTGGGCAGCGGGTGGCGTCCGCCCGAGACGCGCTCGCCGTGGGCCGGTGCGGACAGGTGTTCGTCCAGGTGCGCGTACACGGCGCCAGGGATATGGCCTTGCAGGAATTGTTGCGCGCCTGAGGCGGGGTCGGCCAGATCGAAGCTGCAGTCGAACACCATGCAGGGGGTGCCGCTGTCCAGCAGCGATTGCAGTTCAGGAGCGGAAATCAAAAGCGAATAAGGCATGACGGCTTGGGGAGTGTGACGAGGGCGTTGCGGGGCGCAACCAAGCGCGGATTTTGGCAGGCTTGCAAGGCTCTCAGGCAGGGCTTCGCGCGCCACGGACGCGCAGCACCGTAGCCAGCACGCCGCTGCCCACGATCAAGGCCATGCCCAGCCAGCCCAGCGTGGGGATGTGGTCGTCAAACAGCAGCACGCTGTAGAGCGCCGCGAACACGATGCCCGAATACTGCAGGCTGGCCACCACCAGGGTGCCCTTGGCCGAGCGGGCGTTGCCATAGGCGCGCGTCATGCACAACTGCCCCAGCGCGGCCAGCACGCCAATGGGCAACAGCCACAGACCGTGCCAGCCGGGCCAGGGCGAGTACCCGATGAGCAGCGAGACCGCGCCCCCGGCCAGTGCAGAGCCCAGGGCAAAGTAGAACACGGTGCGCGACTCTGGCTCGCCCATGCGTGACAGATGGGTCACCTGCATGTAGGCCATCGCTGCCGTCAACCCCGACAACAGGCCCAGCGCACCGCCCAGCAGTTGCTGGGATGTTTGCTCGATGCTGGGGCGCAGCATCAACACCACCCCGGCAAACCCAGCCAGTACGGTGAGCACCAGAGGCAGTTGCAGGGCGGGGCGCTGCCCCTGGGCGGCAGTACGCCAGGCCCACAGGCTGCCCGCCACCAGGAAGGCAGCGATCCACACGCTGCTCATGTAGTTGAGCGTCACGGCGGTGGCCAGTGGCAGTTGGGTGATGGCATAAAACCAGGTGCCCAGCGAGACCACGCCCACAAAGCTGCGCCAGGCATGCTTGCCGGGGTGGGCGGTGGCCAGGGTGGCACCTTGCGAGCGTGCCAGCACCCACAGCAGCACCATGCCGATGATGCCGCGCCAGAAGATCATCTCGGCCGGGTGGAAGTAGGCCGAACCCAGCTTGACGCACACGCCCATGCTTGCAAACAGGAGCGCGGCCAGCACCATCCAGAGGGCATGCATGGGGTGTGTCGGGTGGATTCTTCAAAGAATTGGCCCGCAGCGCCCGTAGGGCGGGCGCTGTGTGCTACTCGAATGGTAGCAAAGAAAACCGCCAGCGGCGTGTCGCGCTGGCTACAAGCCCGGTTGATCAGGGCGTGGGTTCCGCCAGGGCTCCCGCACAAGGGCCGCCCCGCAGGGCCTCAGCGGGGTGTCAGCTCCATTTTTCTGCGGTACCACTCATGGAAGTGCTGCATGCCGTCTTCCATGGGGCTCTGGTAGGGGCCGACCTCGTTGTCGCCGCGCGCCAGCAGGGCCTTGCGGCCTGCGTCCATGCGCTCGCCGATCTCGTCGTCCTCGATGCAGGTTTCCATGTAGGCGGCCTGCTGGGCCTCGACGAACTCGCGCTCGAAGGCGACGATTTCCTCGGGGTAATAGAACTCCACCATGTTCAGCGTCTTGGTGGGGCTCAGCGGTTGCAGCGTGGACACCGTGAGCACATGCGGATACCACTCCACCATGATGTGGGGGAAGTAGGTCAGCCAGATGGCGCCGCGCTCGGGCAGCTTGCCTTCGCGGTAGCGCAGCAGCACCTCGTGCCACTTCTTGTACACGTCGGAGCCTGGCTTGCCGAAGGTGGTGGCCACGCCCACGGTCTGCACCGAGAACTCCTCGTGGAATTCCCATTTCAGATCGTCGCAGGTGACGAAATTGCCCAGCCCGGGGTGGAAGGGGCCGACGTGGTAATCCTCCAGATAGACCTCGATGAAGGTCTTCCAGTTGTAGTTGCACTCGTGCAGTTCCACGCGGTCCAGCGCGTAGCCGTCGAACGACAGTTCCGCACGCGGGCCCAGGCCTGCCAGGTCGGCGTCGATGTCGCGGCCGTTGTCCTCGAACAGCATGCCGTTCCACTCGCGCAGCGGGTAGTTGCTGAGATTGAGGCAGGGGTCGTCGGCAAAATGCGGCGCGCCCAGCAAGGTGCCGCTGGGGCTGTAGGTCCAGCGGTGGATGGGGCACACGATGTTGCCGCCCGCGCTGCCCTTTTGCTGCTGCTGCAGAGAGCCGCGCCCTTGCAGCATGATGGCCTGGCGGTGGCGGCAGATGTTGGAGACCAGCTCCACCTTGTCGGGTGCAGTGCGCACCAGCGCGCGGCCTCCCAGTTCCTGGGGCAGTACGTGGTAGTCCCCCACTTCGGGAACGCTGCGGCTGTGGCCCACGTAGCGCGGCCCTTGCTGGAACAGCACCTGCAGCTCACGCTGGAAGAGCTGTTCGTCGAAATAGCTGGAAACGGGTAGCTGGCTGTGGGCCTGCTGCAGTCGAAGACTTAAATCAGACATGGGGGACCTGACCAAATCAAGCGCCGGGGCGCAGACACAAAAAAAAGAAACCTGCGTGACGCAGGCTTGAAGGGTAAGGGATTATAGGCAGTAGGGGTATAGGAATCCGGATTCCCGCACCCCGTCTGCGTGATTGCCGGGCCGTTGGTGCTGCGGGCAGGCGTGGGGCGTGGGTCGTAGAATCGGGCGTTTTGACTCAGCGCTTGTGCGTTGCCTTGTCCCCATGCCCAAGAAACCCGCCGCCGAACCCGCCAGCTACGAGCAGGCACTGGAAGAACTGGAGCAACTGGTCGGCCGCATCGAGTCGGGCCAGATGCCTCTGGACCAGCTGCTCGCGGGCTACCAGCGTGGCGCGGACCTGCTGGCTTATTGCCGAGGCAAGCTGGAGGCCGTGCAGAACCAGATCCAGGTGCTGGACAACGGCGTGCTGCAACCGTGGACGCAGGACTGATGGACACTTTTGATTTCGCATCGTGGAGCCAGGCCTGCCTGCTTCGCGTGGAGCAGGCCCTGTCGGACGGGGTGGGTGTGGGCGCCCCGGCGGGCCTGGGCGAGGCCATGCGCTACGCCGTGCTCGACGGCGGCAAGCGGCTGCGCCCGTTGTTGGTGCTGGCAGCCCGCCAGGCCGTGGTCGCTACCGATGGTGAGGCAAGCGCCAGCGCCGGGTTTGACGAAGCAGCGCTGCGCGCAGCCTGCGCGGTGGAGCTGATCCATGCCTACTCGCTCGTGCACGACGACATGCCCTGCATGGACAACGACGTGCTGCGCCGAGGCAAGCCCACAGTGCATGTGCAGTTCGGGCAGGCGCAGGCCTTGCTGGCGGGCGATGCACTGCAGGCCTTGGCGTTTGAGCTGCTGGCGCCCGAGGGCGCGGACGTGCCCGAGCCGGTGCAGGCGCGCCTGTGCCGGCTGCTGGCGCGGGCCGCAGGCGCCCAGGGCATGGCCGGTGGCCAGGCCATCGACCTGGCCCACGTGGGCTGCGGCATGACCGAAGACGCCTTGCGCCACATGCACCGCCTCAAGACGGGCGCCCTGTTGCAGGCCAGTGTGTTGATGGGCGCACACTGCGGCAATGCGGCACCCGCTGCACTGCAGGCGCTGGCCGACTACGGTGCGGCGCTGGGTCTGGCCTTTCAGGTCGTGGACGACATCCTCGACGTGACGCAAGACTCGGCCACCCTGGGCAAGACGGCGGGCAAGGACGCCGAGCAGGGCAAGCCCACCTACGTGTCCCTGCTGGGGCTGGAGCGCGCCCAGGCCTATGCCCGCGAGCTGCTGGTCCAGGCGCTGGCGGCACTGGATGCCGCCGCGTTGCCCGATACGCGTGCGTTGGCGGCGCTGGCCCAAATGGTGGTGAACCGATCGCACTGACAGTATTTCAAAGGAAATATGCTGCTGGCGCAATAGATACGAGCGCAAGTAGCTATCAAAATAATAGCAATGTCCACGACCACCTATCCTCTGCTTTCGCTGGTGAATGACCCGGCCGACCTGCGCCGCCTCTCGCGGGCAGAGCTCAAGACGCTGGCGACGGAGTTGCGCGCCTTCTTGCTCGACAGCGTGTCCAAGACCGGCGGACACCTCAGCTCCAACCTGGGCACGGTGGAGCTGACCGTGGCCTTGCACCATGTGTTCAACACGCCCTACGACCGTCTGGTGTGGGATGTGGGTCACCAGACCTATCCGCACAAGATCCTCACCGGTCGGCGTGACCGCATGTCCACGCTGCGCCAGCTCGGGGGTCTTTCCGGCTTCCCTCAGCGCGCAGAGAGCGAATACGACACCTTTGGCACGGCCCACTCCAGCACCAGCATCTCGGCCGCGCTGGGCATGGCGCTGGCGGCGCAGCGCAAGGGCGAGCAGCGCCAGGTGGTGGCCATCATCGGCGACGGGGCCATGACCGCAGGCATGGCGTTCGAGGCGCTCAACAACGCGGGCGTGGCCGATTGCAACCTGCTCGTCATCCTCAACGACAACGACATGAGCATCAGCCCCCCGGTGGGCGCGCTCAACCGCTACCTGGCCCAGCTCATGAGCGGCCAGTTCTACGCTGCGGCCAAAAACGTGGGCAAGACCGTGCTCAAGAATGCACCGCCCCTGTTCGAGCTGGCCAAGCGCCTGGAGCAGCAGGCCAAGGGCATGGTGGTGCCCGCTACGCTGTTCGAGAAGTTCGGCTTCAATTACATCGGGCCCATCGACGGGCACGACCTTGATTCGCTCATCCCCACGCTGGAAAACATCAAGAGCCTGCAAGGCCCGCAGTTCCTGCATGTGGTCACCAAGAAGGGCCAGGGCTACAAGCTGGCCGAGGCCGACCCTGTGGCCTACCACGGCCCTGGCAAGTTCGACCCCCGCGTGGGCCTGACGCCGCCCGCCACGCCACCCAAGCAGACCTTCACCCAGGTGTTTGGTCAGTGGCTGTGCGACATGGCGGCACACGACAGCCGTCTGGTAGGTATCACGCCCGCCATGCGCGAGGGCTCGGGCATGGTCGAGTTCCACCAGCGCTTCCCCGAGCGCTACTACGACGTGGGCATTGCCGAACAGCATGCCGTCACCTTCGCCGCTGGCATGGCCTGCGAAGGCGCCAAGCCCGTGGTGGCCATCTACTCCACCTTCCTGCAGCGCGCCTACGACCAGATGATCCACGACGTGGCGCTGCAGAACCTGCCCGTGGTGTTTGCCCTGGACCGCGCAGGCCTGGTGGGCGCGGACGGCGCCACGCACGCCGGCGCCTACGACATTCCCTTTGTCCGCTGCATTCCCAACATGGCGCTGGCCTGCCCGTCCGATGAGCGCGAGTGCCGCCAATTGCTCAGCACCGCCTACGCCCAGAACCACCCCGTGGCCGTGCGCTACCCGCGTGGTGCGGGGGTGGGCGTGGCGCCGCTGGCAGGGCTGGATGCGCTGCCCTACGGCAAGGGCGAAATCCGCCGCACCCGCCAGGCGGCTGCAGACGGCAAGGCGCCGCGCATTGCCATCCTGGCCTTCGGTACGCTGCTGTACCCCGCGCTGGAGGCCGCACAGGCCCTGGATGCCACAGTGGTGAACATGCGCTGGGCCAAGCCGCTGGACGAGGCGCTGCTGCTCGAGGTGGCCCAGAACCACGACGCTCTGGTCACGGTGGAGGAGGGCGCCCTGATGGGCGGAGCAGGCAGTGCCGTGCTGGAAGCCTTGCACGCACATGGCGTGCAGCGCCCGGTGCTGTGCCTGGGTCTGCCCGATGTGTTCATCGAGCACGGCGACCCCGCACGCCTGCTGGCGCTGCAGGGGCTGGATGCTGCGGGCATCCAGCGCTCCATCGAAGCGCGGTTCCTGTCCACATCAACAAGCTGACGCGTCTGCGCGATGCTTGCAGAAGCCTGAACGCCCGCCTGCGCGCGGGCGTTTTTGCGGGGAAACCCTCACGGGATTGACGGGGGTGGTTCCTACAATGGCCACGGCTTCCACAAGTCCATGGCCTGCCGCGTGATAGCAATGTGGTGTGGCGCGTGTTGTGCAACATACCTTCGGAGAAAACCATATGGATCGTCGTTCACTCATCCAGCGAGCTGGTATTGCTGGCGTGCTCGCAGCTGGCGTGGCACCTGCTGTGCATGCCCAGGCCGCCATTCGCTGGCGCCTTGCTTCCAGCTTTCCCAAATCGCTGGACACCATCTATGGCGGCGCCGAGGTGTTTTCCAAGGCAGTCAAAGCCATGTCGGGTGGCAAGTTTGAAATCTCCGTGCATGCGGGCGGCGAGCTGATGCCTCCGTTCGGGGTGCTCGATGGCGTGCAAAGCGGCACGGTCGAGATGTGCCACACAGTGCCGTACTACTTTTACGGCAAGAACCCTGCCTTCGCGCTGGGTTCGGCCATTCCCTTCGGCTTCAACGCGCGCCAGATGGATGCCTGGATGATGCATGGCAACGGCCGCAAGCTGATGAACGAGTTCTACTCCAACTTCAACGCCATCAGCTTTGCCGGTGGCAATACCGGCACCCAGATGGGTGGCTGGTTCCGCAAGGAAATCAAGTCCCCGGCCGACTTCAAGGGCTTGAAGATGCGCCTGGGCGGTGGTCTGGTGGGCGAGGTTATGCAAAAGCTGGATGCCGTGCCTCAGAGCATTCCTGGCGGTGAAATCTACCAGTCGTTGGAAAAGGGCACGCTGGACGCCTGCGAATGGGTGGGTCCGTACGACGACCAGAAGCTGGGCTTCAACAAGGTGGCACCGTTCTACTACTACCCCGGTTGGTGGGAAGGCGGCCCGGAGGTGGACCTGTTCGTCAACAACAAGGCCTTTGACAGCCTGTCGTCGGAAAACAAGGCCATCATCGAGGCGGCATCGGCCGTGGCCCACAAGGACATGCTGTCCAAGTACGACTCTCTGAACCCCGGTGCGCTCAAGCAACTGGTGGCTGCCAAGACCAAGGTGCTGCCGTTCCCGCAAGCCGTGCTGGAGGCTTCGTTCAAGGCTTCGATGGAAGTCTTTGCCGAGAACGATGCCAAGAGCCCCGAGTGGAAGAAGATCTACGCCGACATGCGCAACTTCCAGCGTGACCAGATCCTCTGGTTCCGTTTTGCGGAATCGCGCTTTGACACCTTCATGTCGTCCAAGAAGCTCTGATCCTTGGACGCAGCGGCTGCGGGGGCTTGCGCTCCCCAGCTTCTCACAGCCCGCCTGGCACCCGCCACGCGGGCATTTTGCTGGGCAAGTTAGAATGCAGGCCATCGTTGTCCATCCCACAAGAGCGAGAAAGGCACCCTGGTTATGACACCGCGAACTCGTTGGAGCCCTTCCACCTGCCGTTGAGGCGGGCTGTTCGCGCCTGTTTGTGAGACCTTTCTTACCCTTGGCACAGCGCGGACGTCCTCCGCGCTTTTTGTTTTTTGGGGGTACGGAGACAAAGCCATCCCCCGAGTTGACCGATTCGAAAGACACCCATGATCCAAATCACGCTTCCCGATGGTTCCCTGCGCGAGTTTCCCGGCCCGGTCACTGTGGCCGAGGTGGCTGCCTCGATCGGTACGGGCCTGGCCAAGGCCGCGCTGGCGGGCAAGATCGGTGACAAGGTGGTGGACACGAGCTACACCATTGCCCAGAACAGCCCGCTGGCCATCGTCACAGCCAAGGATGCTGACGGGCTGGAAGTGATCCGCCACTCAACGGCGCATCTGTTGGCCTACGCGGTCAAGGAGTTGTTTCCTGATGCCCAGGTCACCATCGGCCCGGTCATCGAGAACGGCTTTTTCTACGACTTTTCGTACAAGCGTCCCTTCACCCCCGAAGACCTTGCGGCCATCGAAAAGCGCATGGGCGAACTGGCGGCCAAGGACGAGCCCGTGGTGCGCCGCGTGCTGCCGCGCGACGAGGCGGTGGCGTATTTCAAGGGTCTGGGCGAGCACTACAAGGCGGAAATCATCGCCAGCATTCCCAGCAACGAAGATGTGAGCCTGTACCGCGAAGGCGCCTTCGAAGACCTGTGCCGTGGCCCGCACGTGCCCAGCACCGGCAAGCTCAAGCATTTCAAACTGATGAAAGTGGCCGGTGCCTACTGGCGCGGCGACCACCGCAACGAGATGCTGCAGCGCATCTACGGCACCGCCTGGGCCAGCAAAGACGAGCTGCAGCAATACCTCACGCTGCTCGAAGAAGCCGAAAAGCGCGACCACCGCAGGCTGGGTCGCGAGCTTGATTTGTTCCACATCGATGAGCACTCACCCGGCACCGTGTTCTGGCACCCCAAGGGCTGGACGCTGTGGCAGGAGGTGGAGCAATACATGCGCCGCGTGTACCGCGACAACGGCTACCAGGAGGTCAAGGGCCCGCAGATCCTGGACAAGCACCTCTGGGAAAAGACCGGCCACTGGGACAAGTACCGGGAAAACATGTTCACCACCGAGAGCGAAAAGCGCGACTACGCGCTCAAGCCCATGAACTGCCCCGGCCACATCCTGATCTACAAGCAGGGCATCAAGAGCTACCGCGACTTGCCGCTGCGCTATGGTGAATTCGGCCAATGCCACCGCAACGAGCCCACCGGAGGCCTGCACGGCATCATGCGCGTGCGTGGCTTCACGCAGGACGATGGACACATCTTCTGCACCGAAGACCAGATCCAGGAGGAGGTGAAGGCCTTCACCGCGCTGTTGCAGAAGGTGTACCAGGATTTTGGCTTCTCCGACATCATCTACAAGCTCTCTACCCGGCCAGAAAAGCGCATCGGCAGCGAGGAGAGCTGGGATCGCGCCGAGAACGCCCTGGCCGAAGGCCTGCGCGCCTCGGGCTGTGCGTTTGAGTACCTGCCCGGCGAGGGCGCGTTCTATGGCCCCAAGATCGAATACACGCTCAAGGACGCCCTGGGGCGCCCCTGGCAATGCGGCACGATCCAGGTCGATCCCAACATGCCCGAGCGCCTGGACGCAGATTACGTGGGCGAAGACGGCGGCCGCCATCGCCCCATCATGCTGCACCGCGCCATCGTGGGCAGCCTGGAGCGCTTCATCGGCATCCTTATCGAGCAGCACGCAGGCGCCTTGCCGACCTGGCTGGCACCGGTGCAGGTGGCGGTGCTCAACATCACCGATGCGCAGGCCGACTACTGTCGCGAAATTGCCGAAAAAATCGAAAAAGCCGTGCCCCAGCACCCGCTGCGTGTAGCCCTCGATCTGCGTAACGAGAAGATTACGTATAAAATACGGGAGCATTCCATGCAGAAACTGCCCTTCATTGTGGTCGCTGGCGACAAAGAACGGGCATCTGGAGCCGTCGCAGTGCGTGCTCGGGGCAACAAAGACTTGGGCGTCATGCCTGTCGATGCATTCATCGAACTGGTCGTCCAAGCCGTTGCATCCAAAGCCTGACCGGGATTGAACCCGTAAGCCTCCGGCTTGCGGGTTTTCCTGTGTCACTGCATTTTGTCGTTTTTATGATCAAGGGTGAAAGCCATAGCTACTGAATTTCGTGACCGTCGCCAGCGTGAAGAGCGCAAGCACCGCCTGAACCGCGAGATCACCGCGCCGGAAGTGCGTCTGTCCGGGCCTGAGAACGAGCCCATCGGTGTGGTCAGCCTCATGGAGGCACTGCGCATGGCGGGCGACCTGGATGTCGATCTGGTCGAGATCGCCGCCACGGCCAATCCGCCGGTGTGCAGACTCATGGACTATGGCAAGTTCAAGTACCAGGAGCAAAAGCGCGCGGCAGAAGCCAAGGCCAAGCAGACGGTCATTGAAATCAAGGAAGTGAAGTTCCGTCCGGGAACCGACGATGGCGACTACAACATCAAGTTGCGCAACATCCGCCGGTTCCTTGCCGAGGGCGATAAGTGCAAGATCACGCTGCGCTTTCGTGGCCGTGAGATCACGCACCAGGAGCTGGGCCTGGCCCTGCTGAACCGTTTGCGCGACGACCTGGCGGACACCATTCTGATAGAGCAGTTTCCCAAGCTCGAAGGCCGCCAGATGATCATGATGATCGCCCCGGCGCGCAAGAAGGTGGGCGGCAAGACCACTGCCGAAGCCGGTGGCGGCGTGGAGCAGGCAGGCTAGTTCTGCATGCAACTGAATTTGACTGTGGCGGCGCAAGCCCAGGCAGTCAAAAACCGTGGTGCTTGACGCCATGGTTTGGCGGGCGAAAGCCTGCCATGAAAAGTGGCTCGGGGCCAACAAGTTTGCAAGCTGGTTTGCAAACGCCTCACGAGCACAAAAAAAGAGGAGCATTCACATGCCCAAAATGAAGACCAAGAGCAGCGCCAAAAAGCGCTTCCGCGTTCGTCCGGGTGGTACCGTCAAGCGCGGTCAAGCCTTCAAGCGTCACATCCTGACCAAGAAGACCACCAAGAACAAGCGCCAACTGCGTGGTATCACTGCCGTTCATGAGACCAACATGGGTCACATGGCACAGATGCTGCCCTTCGCTGGCCTGTAATCAACTGACGAACAAGGAGTACTCACATGCCTCGCGTCAAACGTGGTGTTACGGCCCATGCCCGTCACAAAAAGGTTCTGGCCCTTGCCAAGGGTTTTCGCGGTCGCCGCGGTAATGTCTTCCGTGTCGCCAAACAGGCGGTAATGAAGGCTGGGCAATATGCCTACCGTGACCGCCGTGCCAAGAAGCGCGTGTTCCGCCGCCTCTGGATTGCCCGTATCAACGCCGGTGTGCGTGAACTGGGTCTGACCTACAGCCAGTTCGCCAACGGCCTGAAGAAGGCTGCCATCGAGATCGACCGCAAGATGCTGGCCGACCTCGCCGTGCACGACAAGGCTGCCTTCGGCAGCATCGTGGAGCAGGTCAAGGCCAAGCTGGCTGCCTGAGTTCCCGGCGCGCAACTATCATTTTGATAGCTGCTAGCGCACAAACTACAAGGGCTAGGGCTTTGAAAGGCACTAGCCCTTGTTTCATTTTTGAAGTACGCATATGAACGAGTTGGACTTGCTGGTCGAAAGCGCGCGAGAGCAGTTTGCGCGCAGTGCCACCCCTGCCGATCTGGAAAACGCCAAGGCCCAGTTTCTGGGCAAGGCCGGTCGCGTGACCGAGCTGATGAAGGGCATGGCCCAGCTCTCCGTCGAAGAGAAGAAGACGCGCGGCGCTGCCATCAACCTGGCCAAGCAAGCCATCGAAGCAGCACTGAATGATCGGCGCCAGGCGCTGCAGGACGCCCAGTTGCAGGCCCAGCTCAAGGCCGAGGCGCTGGACGTTTCCCTGCCAGGGCGAAAGCAGGGCCAGGGCGGTCTGCACCCGGTGTCGCTCACGCTCGAACGCATCCAGGGTATCTTCGGCTCCATGGGTTTTGACGTGGCCGAGGGCCCCGAGATCGAGGCCGACTGGTTCAACTTCACGGCCCTCAACACGCCCGAGGACCACCCCGCGCGTTCCATGCACGACACCTTCTACATCGAAGGCGGCACGCCGGGCGCTCCCAACCTGCTGCGCACCCACACCAGCCCGGTGCAGGTGCGCCATGCGGTGCAGCATGTCAAGCAGCACCGTGCCTTGCTCGACGCGGGCCAGTCCATGCCCGAGATCCGCGTGATCGTGCCCGGCCGCACCTACCGCGTGGACAGCGACGCTACGCACTCGCCCATGTTCCACCAGTGCGAAGGCCTGTGGATTGGCGAGAACGTCAGCTTCAAGGATCTGAAGGTCGTCTTCACCGCGTTCTGCCGCACTTTCTTCGAGAGCGACGACCTGGTGCTGCGCTTTCGCCCCAGCTTCTTCCCGTTCACCGAGCCCAGCGCCGAAATTGATATCCAGTTCCAGGACGGCCCGCTCGCTGGTCGCTGGCTGGAGGTGGCGGGTTCGGGCCAGGTGCATCCCAACGTGGTGCGCAACATGGGGCTGGATCCCGAGCGCTACATCGGCTTTGCCTTCGGCATGGGGTTGGATCGGTTCACCATGCTGCGCTATGGCGTGAACGATTTGCGCCTGTTCTTCGACGGCGACATCCGTTTCCTGTCGCAGTTCCAGTAATGCAAAAAAGTGAGCGCCTTGCGCTTGTCTGTATTGGGTCTCAAAGTGTTTTGGTATTGAAAAGCACTACAGCAAAGCGCCAGCAGCTCACTTTTCAAGAGCACGCCAAAGAAGTCTGACTATGCAATTTCCTGAATCCTGGTTGCGCGAATTCTGCAACCCGCCGCTTTCCACCCAAGAACTGGCCGACACCCTGACCATGGCGGGGCTGGAGGTCGAAGAACTGCAGCCCGTAGCGCCGCCGTTCACCAAGATCGTGGTGGGCGAGATCAAGGACGCCCAGCAGCACCCCAACGCCGACCGCCTGCGCGTGTGCCAGGTGGACGTGGGCCAGGGCGCGTTGCTCAACATCGTTTGCGGAGCGCCGAATGCCCGCGTGGGCATCCGCGTGCCCTGCGCCCTGGTGGGTGCCGAGCTGCCACCGGACGAGGACGGCAAGCCCTTCCTCATCAAGGTGGGCAAGCTGCGCGGCGTGGAAAGCCAGGGCATGCTGTGCTCGGCGCGCGAACTCAAGCTCTCGGAAGACCACGGCGGCCTTCTGGAGCTGCCGCTGGACGCCCCACTGGGCCAGGACATCCGCCAGTATTTGAACTTGGACGACACGCTCTTCACGCTCAAGCTCACGCCCAATCTGGCGCATTGCCTGAGCGTTTATGGCGTCGCGCGCGAGGTGGCGGCCCTGACCGGCGCACCGCTCAAGGCGCCCGCGTTCCCCACGGTGGCCGTGGTGCTGGACGACAAGTTGCCCGTCAAGGTCAGCGCCCCCGACCTGTGCGGGCGCTTCTCGGGCCGCATCGTGCGCAACGTCAACACGCAGGCCAAGACGCCGCAATGGATGGTGGATCGCCTGGCGCGCTGCGGCCAGCGCAGCGTGGCGCCGCTGGTCGATATTTCCAACTACGTGATGTTCGAGCTGGGCCGCCCCTCGCACATCTTCGACCTCGACAAGATCCACGGCGGCCTGGATGTGCGCTGGGGCAAGGCGGGCGAGCAGCTCAAGCTGCTCAACGGCAACACCGTCGAAGTGGACGAGAAGGTCGGCGTGATTGCCGACGAGCAACAGGTGGAATCGCTCGCCGGCATCATGGGCGGCGACGCCACGGCGGTGTCCGACGACACGCGCAACATCTATATTGAGGCCGCCTTCTGGTGGCCCAAGGCCGTGGCAGGGCGTTCGCGCCGCTACAACTTCTCCACCGACGCGGGTCACCGCTTCGAGCGCGGCGTCGATCCTCAGCTCACCGTGGAGCACATCGAACGCATCACCCAGCTCGTCATCGAGATCTGCGGCACGCCCGAAACCGCTTGTGGCCCGGTGGTGGACCAGCAGGTGGCCATGCCCCAGCCCCAGACCGTCACGCTGCGCGTGGCGCGCGCGGCCAAGGTCATTGGCATGCCGCTGACGCAGGCGCAATGCGCTGATGCGCTGCAGGGCCTGGGCCTGCCGGTCACACAAGGCGAGGGCACGGTCACCGTGGCTCCGCCCTCGTACCGCTTCGACTTGTCCATCGAGGAAGACCTGATCGAGGAAGTGGCCCGCATGGTGGGCTACAACCACCTGCCCACCACGCCGCCGCTGGCCCCCATCACGCCCAAGCTGCAGCGTGAAAGCCAACGCAGCCCGTTTGCGGTGCGCCGCATGCTGGCCGGGCTGGGCTACCAGGAAACCATCAACTTTTCCTTTGTGGAGGAACGCTGGGAGCGCGAGTTGGCGGGCAATGCCGACCCCATCCGCCTGCTCAACCCCATCGCCAGCCAGATGAGCGTGATGCGCTCAACCCTGCTGGGGTCGCTGCTGCAGGTGCTCAAGTTCAACACCGACCGCCGGGCCGAGCGCGTGCGCGTGTTCGAGCTGGGCCGGGTGTTCCTGCGCGATGCGTCGGTGGCTGACACCGACACCACGGTGCAGGGCTACCACCAGCCCATGCGCGTGGCCGGGCTGGCCTATGGCGCGACCGACCAACTGCAGTGGGGCCGCAAGGAACAGGCGGTGGACTTCTTTGATGTCAAGGGTGATGTCGAGGCGCTGCTGGCGCCGCTGAACGCACGCTTTGAGCCCGCGGAGCACCCGGCCATGCACCCTGGGCGCTGCGCCCGTGTGTGCCTGAGCGAGCGCGTGGTGGGCTATGTGGGCGAACTGCACCCCCGCTGGCGCCAGGCCTGGGAACTGCCCCTGGCTCCCGTGCTGTTCGAGCTGGAGCTCGATGCCGTGCTCCAGCGCCCGGTGCCGCGGTTTGCGCCGGTTCCCAAGCACCAGGCTGTGGAGCGCGATCTTGCCGTGGTGGTGGCCGAAGCCGTCACCCATGGCGCTATCATGGGCGCGATCCAGGCTGCGCTGCCTTCAGACTTGCTGCGCCATGCTGTGCTGTTTGACGTGTTCCGTCCGCAGCAGGGCAAGGTGGCCCAGACCGGGTCGGCCGGGTTGGAGCCGGGCGAGAAGAGCCTGGCAGTGCGCCTGACGCTGGGCGGCCATGCGCCGCTGACCGAGGCGGACATCGAAGCGGCCGTGCAGGCCGTGCTGGCTCAACTCAAGGCCCAGGTGGGCGCAAGGTTGCGTGGATGATGCTGGAACGGAGCAACGAGGTGATCGAATTTGCCGTCGAAAGTCTGGAAACACCTGCGCTGACCAAGGCGCAGTTGGCGGACTTGCTGTTTGAGCACATTGGCTTGAACAAGCGCGAGTCCAAGGACATGATCGATGCCTTTTTCGACCTGATCGCCCAAAGCCTGGTGGATGGGCAGGACGTCAAGCTCTCAGGTTTTGGCAATTTCCAGATCCGCACCAAGGCACCGCGCCCAGGCCGCAACCCGCGCACGGGCGAAACCATTCCCATTGGAGCGCGCCGGGTGGTCACGTTCCACGCCAGCAGCAAACTCAAGGAACAAATCCAAGGCACTGTGGACTGATGTGCTCCGGGCTGCCGCGACTGTGGTTCATTCGCCGCAGTGCGGTGGCGTGTTGCCAAGGTCTGAGGTACGCTAGATGGTTTGGCATCGGCATGGTCGCTGCTGCCAGCCTTTTGTGGCTTTGTCCAACCATGGGTACTGTGCTCCCCTCTATTCCAGCCAAGCGCTACTTCACCATTGGTGAGGTGGCCGAGCTGTGCGGCGTCAAGCCCCATGTGCTTCGCTACTGGGAGCAGGAATTCACGCAGTTGCGGCCCATGAAGCGGCGTGGCAACCGGCGTTACTACCAGCACCATGAGGTGCTGATGATTCGCCGCATTCGCGACCTGCTGTATGACCAGGGCTTCACCATCAGCGGTGCGCGCAACAAGCTGCAGGAAATGCTCCATACGCAACGCAGCGTTTCCCCGACCGTTGCTGGTACCGATGAAGGCGCGTTGCTGGAACGCTCCTGGGAGCCCCGCGTGGAGCCGCCAACCGGGCTGGCCTGGAACGACATGGGTGCCGTGCGCAACGAGCTTCTGGAAATTCGGCAGTTGCTTTCCGTTGAGGGCTGAAAACTGGTATATAATCTAAGTCTTGTCGGCGTGTAGCGCAGCCTGGTAGCGCACTTGCATGGGGTGCAAGGGGTCGCGAGTTCGAATCCCGCCACGCCGACCATTTTTCACCGAAGACAACGGGTTACAGTAGAAATGCTGTAGCCCGTTTTTCTTTTCCCCCCTCGCATGTGCCCTGTATGCCAGCAGGGGAGTTTTTCCGGAGCCTGCAATGGACAAACACTACCTCACCCCCTTGTTCGCCCCCCAGACCGTGGCTGTCTTTGCGGGGCAGCACGAGGACGAGGATTCGCAGCATTCCCAGGCCAAGGCCTTGCACGAGGCTTTGCGTGCACAGCGCTTCACCGGACGCCTGGTGTTTTTGGACATCCAGACTTCGGGCACCCTGGCCGACCTGGCGCAGAGCCGCGCGGATCTGGCCATCATTGCACTGCCCCAGGAGGACATCCGTACCGCGCTGGAGGTGGCGGGGCGCATGGGATGCCGCTCTGCCATGGTCATCTCCAGCGGTATTGGCACGGAGCTGGCGGCGCAGCTGCGCACGATTGCCGAGAACGCCGGCATGTTTCTGCTGGGCCCCAATTGTCTGGGTATTCAGCGCCCGGCGCTGCAGCTCAACGCCAGCGTGGCAGGCCCACTGGCGCGCACGGGGCCTTTGGCACTGGTGTCTCAGTCGGGGGCGCTGACGGCGTCCATTCTGGACTGGGCGCGCA
The DNA here is from genome assembly GCA_023150295.1 of Giesbergeria sp. Lineage (GTDB taxonomy): Bacteria > Pseudomonadota > Gammaproteobacteria > Burkholderiales > Burkholderiaceae_C > Simplicispira. The sequence continues at coordinate 19,446 of JAKLLE010000059.1, forward strand.
ACAATGCGGTGGGCTTCTCCTCGGTGGTGTCGGTGGGCCCGAACACGGCGGTCGATATTGCACAGGTGCTCGACTTTCTCGCCACCGACCCGCAAACCCACAGCATCGTGGTGTACCTGGAGGGCATCTCCAACGCACGCCGCTTCATGAGCGCCCTGCGTTCCGCCGCCAATGCCAAACCCGTGGTGGTGCTCAAAGCCGGTCGCAAACCTGCCGGCAACGAGGCGGCGCAAACCCACAGCGGCGTCATCGTGGGCAGCGACGATGTGTTCGACTCCGCGTTGCGCAGAGCGGGTGCCGTACGGGTGCGCTCTTTCGTCGCACTGTTCTCTGCCGCCAAGTGTCTTGCGTCGCGCTACCGCCCGGTGGGTAAACGTCTGGCCATCGTGACCAACGGGGGCGGGCCTGGTGTGCTGGCCGCCGACTGGGTCAATGAAATCCTGCTCGATCTGGGACGTCTGTCGCCCGAGAGCGTTGCAGCGCTCAAGCCGCAGTTGCCTGCCCAGGCGTCGCTGGCCGATCTCATTGACCTGTCCGAAGAGGCGACGCCCGAACACTATCGCCTGGCGATAGAGGCGGCCTCGCGCGACAAGCAGATCGACGGGGTGTTGGTCATCCATTCGCCCAAGTACGGTGTGGATCCGGCCGACATTGCCCGCTCCGTGGCCGACGTCAAGCGCCAGATGAGCAAGCCGCTGCTGTCGTGCTGGATGGGCGATGCAACGGTCGTTCCCGCGCGCGGAGTGCTGTTGGAGGCGTCCATCCCCAACTTCCGCACGCCCGAAGCGGCCGTGGGAGCCTTCGGCAACATCGCATCCTTCCACCAGAACCAGCAACTGCTGCAGCAAACGCCACCGCCCCTGTCGGCCATGGCGCGGCCCGACATCGAGGGAGCCCGCTTGCTGATCGAAAGTGTGCTGGCCGAGCGCCGCAAGGTGCTCACCGAGATGGAATCCAAGACGCTGCTGGCCGCGTTCCACATCCCGGTGACGCGCACCATCCTGGCGCGCTCGGCGCACGAGGCCATGATGATTGCCACGCAAATGGGTTTCCCAGTGGCGCTCAAGATCGATTCGCCCGACATCATTCACAAATCGGACGTGCAGGGCGTGGCGCTGAACATCATGAACGGTGCGAGCGCCCGCGACACCTACACCGACATGGTGCAGCGCGTGGCGCGCCTGCAGCCTGATGCGCGCATCAACGGCGTGACGGTGCAGAACATGGCGCCGACCCGGCGTGGCCGAGAGGTGTGCATCGGTCTGGTCACCGACGACCCCTTCGGCCCGGTCATATCCTTCGGTGCCGGTGGCACCATGATCGAGCTGATCAACGACCGGGCCATGGAGCTGCCGCCGCTGAACCAGTTCTTGGCGCGCAGCCTGATCCAGCGATCGCGTGTGGCCGAAACCCTGGGTGATTGGCGCGGCTCCAAGGCCGTGGACCTGGAGGCGCTGGAACAGGTGCTGTTGCGGGTCTCTGAAATGGTGTGCGAGTTGCCGCAGTTGCGCGAGATGGACATCAATCCCATCATCGTCGATGAGTCGGGTGCGGTGGCCGTAGATGCGCGCATCGTGGTAGACCATGCGCCACAGGTGGCGGGTGGTGCGTCCAGCCGCTACAACCACTTGGCCATCCTGCCGTACCCTGCGCGCTTCGAGCAGGTCTGGCCTTTGCGGGGCGGGGGTGAATACACCGTGCGCCCCGTGCGCCCGGACGATGCCCAAATGCTCCAGGAACTGGTGCAGAACCTCTCGCCCGAGAGCCGCTACTTCCGCTTTGTGTCCACCATGGCGAAGCTGCCACCGGCCATGCTGGCGCGCTTCACGCTCATCGACTACGACCGTGAGATGGCGCTGGTTGCTGTGGTCAAGAACCGCCAGGTGGATGAGGATGGAATGGTGCACGAGACCGAGCGCATTGTGGGAGTCTCGCGCTACGTGACCAACCCCGACCTTGCCAGCTGCGAGTTCGCGCTGGTAGTGGCCGACGACTTCAGCGGCAAGGGCATGGGTTCACGGCTCATGCTGAGCATCATGGACGCGGCGCGCGACAAGGGCCTGGCCACCATCGAGGGCCTGGTGCTGGCCAACAACCCGGACATGCTCAAGTTGATGCGCAACCTGGGCTTCTCGATCAAGGCCTACCCGGACGATCCGGAATTCAAGCTCGTGACGCACGCGCTGTGAAGGGTTTGAGAGTGCTCAGTAAGTAGATTCAGCCCATTCGCTAATCTTTGCGAGTGGACTGGCGGCACACTTCCAGCGGGTGCATGCCAGTAGCCAGGACAGGAATGGCAGTTAGGTCTCGCGTGGCCGCGTGGTCCAGGCCAGTGCAAAGCTCAGTGCCAGCGTGGGCAGGGCTGAGCCCAGCGCCGGTGCCACCTTGGGCAGCAGGTGGTACAGCGCCACATCTGCCAGCCAGATGGCAATGGGCCCGGCATGGGCCTTGCCCGCCTGGGCCAGCAGTGCGCCCGCAGGGGCACCAAAGGCCAGGCGCCCCAGAATCACGCCAAACAGCGGCACAAACACCGAACTGAGCATCAGCAAAAACGGCTCCAGGCTGTGCATGGGCAGCACCAGGGCCAGCAGCGTGCACACCACGGCCACCAAAACGCCCCACTGGCGCACGCTCCAGCGCGGCAGCAGGCTGTGGCTGGAGACGGCGCCCGAGTAGGTGTCGCCATAGGCGTTGTCCACTTCGTCAATCAGGATGAGCGACAGCGCAATCAGCCCGCCCTGGGCCAGCAGCAGCGCGGTCACCAGGTCCTGGCTGGGCAGCGTCAGGGCGACGAGCACTCCCAGCGCATAGCACCACATGTTGGCCAGCGCATAGCCCGCCCAGGCGCCGCGCAGCGCCGAGCCACCATCGCGCCCATGGCGCGCATAGTCGGCCACCAGCGGCAACCACGAAATCGGCATCGCAATCACCAAGTCCAGCGCGGGCATCACGCCCATGCCGCCATCGCCACGGCGCTGCCAGAGGGCGTCAAACCCCTGCGCCTGCGCCAACCCCAGAAACTGCCACGACAACCACAGCAGCGACAGCACCACCAGCGGCAGCGCCACGCGCGCAACAATGCGGCGCACCAGTTGCACCATGGAGCCGCTGATGAGCGCCACCACCACACCGCCCCACAGCAGCGTGGCCAGCACCGGCCAGTGCGCGCCTTCCCAGCCGCCGCCCTGGCGGCCAATGGCCACGCTGGCGTCGCGCATCACCACCAGCTCGAACGTGCCCCAGCCAATGAGCTGGACGATGTTGAGCACGATGGGCAGGCGTGCGAACTGGCGGCCGTACACCGCATGCATCAGCCCCGCGCTGGCCAGGCCGCTGTCGCAGCCGATCTTGGCCACCCAGCCCAGCAGCCCCGCCCCAATGATGGAGCCCGCCACAATGGCCAGCAGCGCCTCCTGCGTGCCCAGCGCAGGCATCAGGTAGGCGCCCACCTGCATCACCAGCAGACCCACGCCCAGGCTGAACCACAGCGAGGCATGGTCGTGCCAGCGGAACACACGCTGGTCGCTGGCGACGGGTGTCAGTGCCTCATTGGCAGAAGGGGGGCGGGTGCTCATGCGGGCTCCTTGGCAGTGCAGCACACGGAAGACCCCGACCACGCGCAGCGGCGGCGTGGCATGGCGGACGGGCTTCCCTGCGCGAGGATGATCTCAATCAGGTTCAAAGGGACTCTCTCAGCCTCTAGCCGATGTTGGCAGGAGGCACCCCCAGCGAATGCAGCGCCTTGCGGCGGTGCGGGAAGGATTCTAGCGGGGCATGCTGTAGCTTGCAGATATTCAGCAGCCTGCTAGGCGATAGCGTTCTGATTCCCTGGTATCAATTCAATGGACGTGCGCGATCAGTAGTGTCCGGCTTATTTGATGCTGAAGGGCGGAAACACCAGTATTGATGCGGGTTCCAGAGGATTCATGGGTGTCCACGATTTGAATTTCGTTTCGCTCATTTGCGATGCTCGCGGGTTTCAACAACCCGGAGT
>JAKLLE010000060.1 GCA_023150295.1 Giesbergeria sp.
TAGTGGCGGTTGGCCGTTTCGTATTCGACGTGGGCGGTGTTGATCGTGATGCCGCGTGCCTTTTCTTCGGGCGCTGCGTCGATTTCGTCGTACTTCTTGGCTTCACCGCCGAACTTGGCCGACAGCACCGTGGCGATGGCAGCCGTCAGCGTCGTCTTGCCGTGGTCCACGTGGCCGATCGTGCCCACGTTGACGTGCGGCTTGGTCCGCTCAAATTTCTCTTTTGCCATTTTTCGACTCCGAAAAGATCAATAGCCAAACAACAGGATTACGACACAGCCATCCAGCTGACTGCACCACAAAAAATGGTGCCCATGGCGGGAATCGGACCCGCGACCTCTCCCTTACCAAGGGAGTGCTCTACCACTGAGCCACATGGGCAATACGGACAAAATCCGCAAAACCGAACACACTGCAAGATTGGAGCGGGAGACGGGAATCGAACCCGCGTCATTAGCTTGGAAGGCTAGGGTTCTACCATTGAACTACTCCCGCAGCGCATACTTGCCGCCGCGCGCCACCGAACACTTCGGCAGCTTGCTTGCATTTGGTGGAGGAGGCTGGATTCGAACCAGCGTAGGCGTAAGCCAACAGATTTACAGTCTGCCCCCTTTAGCCACTCGGGCACCCCTCCGGACAATCTCGAATTATAGCAGAAAAATCCCCGCGAATTCAAGTCGGCATGATCTGCGATGCAACTTTCCGTTGGCGCGGCTGGCGGGGATCGAACCCACGACCCTTGGCTTCGGAGGCCAATACTCTATCCACTGAGCTACAGCCGCTGCGGCACGGATGGATGCTGCAAGCATCTCATGCGAGCCTTGAATTATCGCACGTTCCATGACGAGACAGTGAAAGCCCCCAGATGCACGCAGCGACTTCCTTCCTATAATTCTCTGACCTACATCAAAACCAACCCGGGATTTCCATGTCCGAACACAGTGCAGCACACCACGAGTCAGGCCCCATCCGAACCCCCCGCCAGTTGCTGTCCGCCAGTTTGCTGGGCTTTGTCGTCCCGATCATTTCGATCATCGGATTGGCCAGCTACGTCGCTTCAGGCCACAAGACTTCGCCCGGATCGTCCGACATGGAGCGCTCCACCAATGCTCGGATCCAGAAGGTGGGGCGAGTGGAAGTCAGGGACGCCAACCGTCCGCTGAGCAGCGGGGAACAGGTGTACCAGGCCCAGTGTGCCGGATGCCATGCGTCCGGAGCTTTGGGCGCACCAAAACTGGGAGACACCCAGGCTTGGGGTCCGCGTATCAAGACTGGCTACGATAGCTTGTTGCAGTCGGCGCTCAAGGGCAAGAATTCCATGGGCGCTCAAGGGGGAGGCACATTCAGTGACCTGGAGATTGCGGGCGCTGTGGTGTATTTGGCCAACAAGGCGGGAGGTGATTTCAGCGTGCCAAAGACGCCTGAAGCCCGCCAGTGAGCGCCGCTTGGCGTGCCAGTGGGCTGCGCACAAAGCCGTATCGTTGCTCGATCTGCAGGGTGTGGATTTCGCTCAGCGCGACACTCTGGTGTTGCCATTGTTCTGCCAAGTCAGGTACATCCGACGAGTGGATCAACCCGAGACCCACCTCGGTACGCGCGTAAAGATAGCCACGCTCATCCAGCACATACTCCTTGGGCTGGGTGACCAATCCTGTCTGTGAGGTGAGTGTCAGGCCACCGGCGGAGCTGCGAAAGACCCACGGTGTGGCCTCCAGTTCCACATAGACGCGCTGCGGACCATTCTGAAAATACCAGCATCCATGCTGGTCGGCTGCATAGTTTCTTGCAATGAACTCGACCCACTTGGCGTGTGCAATTCGGTCGCCTTTGGCCTGGGTGAATAGGCCTACTGCCTGGGTGTCCAGGTCTCTGATGTACCAATCACCCCGCGCATCCAGGCCCAGCCAGCCATAGCAGTCAGGCACATTGGGCCACTTTTGCATCGCTTGGATGACGATATCGTCCACGGCGGGGCTCTCCTGTTAGCTGCAAGACGGATGGGATAGAGGTGCTTGCGCAGGCGCAGCAAACAAAAAACCCCGCACGAAGCGGGGCCAGTTGCAGATCTCGTGGAACACGAAGATTACTTCTTTTGTCGAAATTTGCGCAAAGCGGCAATCTGCGCAGCCATCACGGCAAGCTCTGATTGCGCACGGGCCAGATCAATATCGCTCTTGGCGTTCTTGAGGGCCTCTTCCGCAGCGACCCGCGCTGCGCTTGCCTTCTCGTCGTCAAGATCCTTGCCACGTACAGCGGTATCCGACAGAACCGTGACCCGGTCTGGCTGAATCTCAAGAATTCCGCCGGCTACGAAGACAAACTCCTCACTTCCGTCCGCCATCTCGATGCGAACCGAACCGGGCTTGATGCGCGTGATCAAGGGGGTGTGGCGCGGATAGACACCGAGTTCACCGGCCTCGCCAGGCAATGCGACAAAACGCGCCTGACCAGAGAAGATCGATTCCTCGGCGCTCACAACGTCTACATGAATGGTGTTGGCCATCTGGATTCCTTTGAACTCTTCGAAAGTGCTTGTGCTGGGAGAGGCGCTGACACGGATGCTCACACCCCGCGTCCCGGGCTTAAGCAACCTTCTTGGCTTTCTCAAAGGCCTCGTCGATGGTGCCGACCATGTAGAAGGCTTGCTCAGGCAGGTGATCGCACTCGCCATTCACAATCATCTTGAAACCACGGATGGTTTCGGCCAGAGGCACATACTTGCCCGGCGAGCCCGTGAACACTTCGGCCACGTGGAACGGCTGCGACAGGAAACGCTGGATCTTCCGGGCGCGGGCCACAGCCAGCTTGTCTTCGGGAGCCAGTTCGTCCATGCCCAGAATGGCGATGATGTCGCGCAGTTCCTTGTAGCGCTGCAGCGTGCCCTGCACGGCACGGGCCGTGCTGTAATGGTCTTCGCCCACGACGTTGGGGTCCAACTGACGGCTGGTGGAGTCCAGCGGATCCACGGCGGGGTAGATACCCAGCGAAGCGATGTCACGCGAGAGCACCACGGTGGAGTCCAAGTGGGCAAACGTCGTGGCTGGCGAGGGGTCGGTCAAGTCGTCCGCTGGAACGTACACGGCCTGGATGGAGGTGATCGAGCCCACCTTGGTGGACGTAATACGCTCTTGCAGGCGGCCCATTTCCTCGGCCAGCGTAGGCTGGTAACCCACGGCGGAAGGCATACGGCCCAGCAGTGCGGACACTTCGGTACCAGCCAGCGTGTAACGGTAGATGTTGTCCACGAAGAACAGCACGTCACGGCCTTCGTCGCGGAACGACTCGGCGATGGTCAGGCCGGTCAAGGCCACGCGCAGACGGTTGCCCGGTGGCTCGTTCATCTGGCCATACACCATGGCAACCTTGGAGTCTTCGAGCTTCTCCAGGTTCACCACGCCGGAATCGGCCATTTCATGGTAGAAGTCGTTGCCCTCGCGGGTACGCTCGCCCACGCCAGCGAACACCGACAGACCCGAGTGGGCCTTGGCAATGTTGTTGATGAGTTCCATCATGTTCACGGTCTTGCCCACGCCAGCACCACCGAACAGACCCACTTTGCCGCCCTTGGCGAACGGGCACACCAGGTCGATCACCTTGATGCCGGTTTCCAGCAGCTCTTGCGACGGCGACAGTTCGTCGTACGCAGGGGCCTTGCGGTGGATGGAGGCCGTCAGGGTCTGATCCACGGGACCGCGCTCGTCGATAGGCGTGCCCAGCACGTCCATGATGCGGCCCAGGGTGGCCTTGCCCACGGGCACGGTAATGGGGTGGTCGGTGTTGGTCACGACCAGGCCGCGGCGCAGGCCGTCGGACGAGCCGAGGGCGATGGTGCGCACCACGCCGTCGCCAAGCTGCTGCTGCACTTCCAGCGTCAAGGCAGAGCCTTCGAGCTTCAGGGCGTCATACACCTTGGGCATCTGGTCGCGCGGGAACTCCACGTCCACCACGGCGCCGATACATTGAACAATTTTTCCTTGAGCTTGAGCCATTTGTTGCTCCAATTGGTTGATTCTTGCGGTGGTGGCGGGCAGCGATCAGCCGCTGATGGCCGCAGCCCCGGACACGATCTCCGACAGTTCCTTGGTGATGGCGGCCTGGCGGGTCTTGTTGTAGACCAGCTTCAACTCGCCAATCACGCTGCCTGCGTTGTCGGTGGCAGCCTTCATGGCCACCATGCGCGCCGATTGTTCGGACGCCATGTTTTCGGCGACTGCCTGGTAGATCAGGGACTCGACGTAGCGAACCAGCAGATCGTCGATCACGCTTTGCGCATCGGGCTCATAGATGTAGTCCCATCCATGCTCCGTCTTGTCGGCCTGCATCTGCGCGGAGGACAGGGGAAGCAACTGCTCCACCACCGATTCCTGCTTCATGGTGTTGATGAACTTGGTATAGCTCAGGTACACCGCGCTGATCTTGCCCTCGGCATATGCGTCGAGAAGCACCTTGACAGGCCCAATCAGCTTGTCCAGATGCGGCGTGTCGCCCAGACCCGTCACATGCGAAACCACCTTGGCGCCCACACGGTTCAGAAAACCCAGACCCTTGTTGCCCACGGCCACGGCTTCGGTGCCCATGCCGGCACCCTGCAGCTCGCGCAGCTTGGTGGTGACGGCACGCAGCACGTTGGTGTTCATGCCGCCGCACAAGCCCTTGTCCGTGGTGACCACAATGATGCCCACTGCCTTGGCATCGTTCATTTTCATGAACGGGTGGGTGTAGTCGGGATGGGCTTGGCCCAGATTGGCTGCAATATTGCGGATCTTCTCGCTGTAGGGTCGGGCAGCCCGCATCCGATCCTGCGCCTTGCGCATTTTGGATGCGGCCACCATTTCCATGGCTTTGGTGATCTTCTTGGTGTTTTCCACCGATTTGATCTTGCCGCGTATTTCCTTGCCTGCTGCCATGATGGCTCCTCGTCCGGTTTAAACGAACGACTTCTTGAACGCGGCGATCGCTGCGGTCAATTCGGCTTCAGCGTCCTTGTCCATGGCCTTGGCCTGCTCCAGCTTGGTCAGCAGAGCAGCGTGGCTGCTCTTGAGGAACTGGTGCAACCCATGTTCGAAGTCGAGCACTTTCTTGACATCGATATCGTCCATGAAGCCCTTGTTCACCGCGAACAGCGAGGCACCCATCAAAGCGATGGACAGCGGGCTGTACTGGGCTTGCTTGAGCAGCTCGGTCACGCGGGCGCCACGATCGAGCTGCTTGCGGGTGGCTTCGTCGAGGTCGGACGCAAACTGCGCGAAGGCTGCCAGTTCACGGTACTGGGCCAGGTCGGTACGGATACCGCCGGAGAGGTTCTTTACCAGCTTGGTCTGGGCAGCACCACCGACGCGCGACACCGAGATACCGGCGTTGATGGCGGGGCGGATACCGGCGTTGAACAGGTTGGTTTCCAGGAAGATCTGGCCGTCGGTGATCGAGATCACGTTGGTCGGCACGAATGCGGACACGTCACCAGCCTGTGTTTCGATGATCGGCAGGGCCGTCAGCGAACCGGTCTTGCCCTTGACTTCACCCTTGGTGAAGGCTTCGACATAGTCGGCGTTCACGCGGGCTGCACGCTCCAGCAGACGGCTGTGGAGATAGAACACGTCGCCGGGGTAGGCTTCACGGCCTGGGGGACGGCGCAGCAGCAGCGAGACCTGGCGGTAAGCCACAGCCTGCTTGGACAGATCGTCATAAACGATCAGGGCGTCCTGGCCGCGGTCGCGGAAGTACTCGCCCATTGTGCAGCCGGAGTAGGCCGACACGTACTGCATGGCGGCCGATTCGGATGCCGAGGCAGCCACGATGATGGTGTACTCCATCGCACCAGCTTGTTCCAGGGCGCGCACCACGTTCTTGATTGACGAAGCCTTCTGGCCGATGGCGACGTAGATACACGTCACGCCCTGGCCCTTTTGGGCAATGATGGCGTCAATGGCCACGGCGGTCTTGCCGGTCTGGCGGTCACCGATGATCAGCTCGCGCTGGCCGCGGCCCACGGGCACCATGGAGTCGATACATTTCAGGCCCGACTGCAGGGGCTGGTCGACCGACTGGCGGGCGATCACACCGGGAGCGACCTTCTCGATCACGTCCGTCATCTTGGCGTTGATGGGGCCCTTGCCGTCAATAGGCTGGCCCAGGGCGTTGACCACGCGGCCAATGAGTTCAGGGCCCACGGGCACTTCCAGAATGCGACCCGTGCACTTGACGGTGTCGCCTTCGGAGATGTGCTCGTACTCGCCCAGAATCACGGCACCGACAGAGTCGCGCTCAAGGTTCAGCGCCAGGCCGTAGGAGGGAGTCCCGTCCGCCGTGGCAGGGAACTCCAGCATTTCGCCCTGCATCACATCGGAAAGGCCATGGATGCGCACGATACCGTCGGACACGGACACCACGGTGCCCTGGTTGCGGATGTCGCTGCTGGCTGCCAGACCCTCGATGCGGCTCTTGATCAGTTCAGAAATTTCTGCGGGATTGAGTTGCATGACTCTTTCCTTCTTTCTTTGTTTAGCCGAGTCCTCAAGTGCGCTTACGCAATGAGGGCCGCTTTCATTTGTTCCAGACGGGCCTTGACCGAGGTGTCCAGCACCTCATCGCCCACCACCACGCGAATGCCGCCGATCAGCGTCTCATCCTGCTGCACAGCGAGGTTGAGCTTGCGACCGAAGCGCTTTTCCAGCACGACAGAGAGCTCCGCCAGTGCCGAGGACTCCATGGGGAAGGCGCTGTGAACAATGGCGTCCGAGGAGCCGTTGCGGCTGTTGACCAACGCCCTGAACTGGACTGCCACCTCGGACAACGCCGCCAGGCGGCCGTTGTCGATCACGGTGCGCAGGAAGTTGCGCGCCATCTCGGGCAATGCGGAACGAGCCACCGAAGTGATCAGGCTGAAAACCTGCTCACCCGTGACCTTGGGGTTGTCGGCCAATTGGCGCACCTGGGAGTTGTCGGCAATCAACGCCAACTCATCGAGCCAGGACGCCGTGGCGGCCAGATCGACACCGGACGAAGCCGCGCAGGCCTTGAACAGGGCTTCGGCGTAAGGGCGTGCAATGGTGGCGAGTTCTGCCATGTCCGTCCCCTTACAGTTCCGTTTTCAGGCGATTGAGCAGGTCGGCGTGGACACCAGCGTTGACTTCCTTGCGGAGAATCTGCTCGGCGCCTTTGACGGCCAACGCTGCCACCTGCTCGCGCAGGGCTTCACGTGCCTGAATGGACTGCTGCTCGGCCTCAGCGCGCGCTGCGGCAACGATCTTGTTACCCTCTTCCGTCGCGCGTGCCTTGGCCTCTTCGATGAGTGCCTGTGCACGGCGTTCGGCGTCGGCAAGACGGGAAGCCGAGTCATTGCGCGCTTGTGACAACTCCTTCTCGACGCGCTGGTTGGCAGCGGTCAATTCGGACTTGGCACGGTCGGCGGCAGCGAGGCCATCGGCGATTTTCTGGGCTCGCTCATCCAGCGCCTTTGCGATCGGGGGCCACACGAACTTCATCGTGAACCACACCAGGATCAGAAAGACGATGGCCTGAACGAACAGGGTCGCGTTGATACTCACGGCAACACCTTTCTATGGGTTGGTGGGCGAGCAGGGATTACTTCAGCGCGAAGGGGTTGGCGAAGGCGAACAGCAGAGCAATGGCCACGCCGATCAGGAAAGCCGCGTCGATCAGACCGGCCAAGATGAACATCTTGGTCTGGAGTTCGTTGATCAGCTCAGGCTGGCGTGCAGACGATTCGAGGAACTTGCCACCCATCAGCGCGATACCGATCGAGGCACCGATAGCGCCGAGACCGACGATCAGACCACAAGCCAGAGCGACGAGACCGAGAATGTTTTCCATGATGACTCCTGAGTTAAGAAAGAAAGGTTAAGGAAAAAAACGAAAGAGGAAAAGGTTTAGTGCGCGTTGTGCGCCTGACCGAGGTAGATCAGTGCGAGCATCATGAAAATGAAGGCTTGCAGGGTGATCACCAGAATGTGGAACAGCGTCCAGATGGTGCCAGCAATGATGTGGCCCACAGGCAGCAGTACCCCAGACAACGACAGCGCAGCAGCCCCGCCCATCAATGCGATCAGCATGAAGACCAGCTCGCCAGCGTACATGTTGCCGAACAACCGCATGCCGTGGGACACGGTGTTGGCGACATATTCAATGATTTGCATCAGCACGTTCACCACACCCAGAATCAGGGCGAAGATCGGGTTCTTGCTGGTACCAAATGGCGCGGACACCAACTCGTGTGCCCAGCCGCCCGCACCCTTGATCTTGACGCTGTACCAAAAGCGCAGCATCAGCACGGCAAACGCCAGGCCCAGCGTGGTGGACAGATCGGCAGTGGGCACCACACGCAGGTAGGCGTGGTGCGGATCATGCCCGGTTGCCTCATACGCCTTGGCCCAGAGCGCAGGAAACAGATCCACGGGCAACATGTCCATGAAGTTCATGAAAAAGATCCAGACGAACACCGTCAGGCCCAGCGGGGCAATGAACTTGCGGCTTTCGGCATTGTGGATGTTGGCCTTGGCCTGGTTGTCCACCATTTCGACGAGGATCTCGACCGCCGCCTGGAAGCGACCCGGCACCCCGGAAGTGGCCTTGCGCGCAGCCAACCACAACACATACACCGCCAGCAGACCGAGCAAGCCCGCTACCACGATGGAGTCATAGTTGATGACCGAAAAATCAACGATCTTGGTCTGCTTGACGTTCTGGAGATGCTGCAAGTGGTGAACGATGTATTCACTTGCTGTGGGAGCGTGCGCTTCTGCGGCCATCGGACTACTCTTCTCTCAATCCATCGGTTTTTCGGACACTGGGGCGCACCAACAGTGCAACCCAGTACGTTTTCATCGTTACCACCATGCCCAGAACCAGCGCCAGCCAGCTCAACTGCGGCACCCACAGGTGCGCCGCAGCCAGCATGGCGACGGTCAGCATGATCTTGACCAGTTCCCATCCCATGAACCCGACCATGGCGGCGCCTGCAGCACGCCGCTGACGCGCCATGCCCCGAGCAAATACTGCCGCGGGCAAGACCACCGCCAGAGCGCCGTAGCCCGCAGACCAGGCCACATGCCGCTCGCCAGATAACCCCCAGGCCACCAGCGCCACCAATACCCCCATAAGGGCCTGTGCCGCCACCAGGCGCCATACCGACTGTGTCGGATGCCGCCTGCGCCATTCCTGTGCCTCTTGGGCAGTCAGGGGCTTGAAGTCGAGTTCTTCGGCCTCAGCTTCCGTATCGGGAGCGATTTTCTGCATCGTTCGTGCCCCGCGTTACAGGCTGAAACTTTCACAAAGCCCTTGATTATAAGTAAAAACCCGGGCACTTCGGCAATGTTTTGTGCCGCCATGGTGCAGTGCAATGCACCTGTCGGGGTCAAAATGTGGTTTCGCACCAACGTTGTGCGGGCAAGCCCGGGTCGTCAACCGGCCGTCACATACATCCGACCGATCCACCCTGACGATTCAGATCAAAATCGGTCTTTTGGCATCATGGACAAGCGCCATATGCTATAGATTGAATAGCAAAATGACTTCTTCGAACCTTCCTCCTTCTCCCCCGCCTGCGGCGGACAGCCTCATCGAGTACCCCTGTCTTTTCCCCGTCAAGGTCATGGGTGCACGTGTGGACGGGTTCATGTCGGCCATGGTGGCGGTGGCGCAGGAATTCGACCCCGCCTTCGAAGAAACGCGCATCGAGTTGCGCGAGAGCAAAGGCGGCAACTACCTGAGTGTGACTCTGACCGTCACGGCCACCAGCCGCGAGCAGCTGGACAATCTGTACCGCGCCCTGACGGGTCACCCCCTGGTCAAGATTGTGCTGTGAGCCCCGGGCCGATGCTGATTCGTACCTTGGGCGCTGCGCCCTACCTGCCTCTCTATGAGGCGATGCAGACCTTCACCGCCCAGCGCACCGAGGACACGCCCGACGAACTGTGGCTGTGCGAACACCCCCCGGTCTTCACACTGGGCCTGGCCGGTGCGCAGCACCATGTGGTGGCGCCTGGCGACATCCCCGTGGTGGCCACAAACCGCGGCGGGCAGGTCACGTACCACGGGCCGGGCCAGGTGGTGGCTTACCCACTCATTGACCTGCAGCGCGCGCGCTACTACGTCAAGGAATACGTGTACCGCCTTGAGGAGGCCATGATCCGCACGCTGGCGCACTTTGGCGTGACCGGCCACCGCGTGGCCTCGGCCCCTGGCATCTACGTGCGGCTGGACGACCCGCAAAGCCACGCCCAACTGCCCCAGCGCCCGCAAAAGAGCGTGGGCGCAGCGCGGCAGGCACCCGACTTCATCGGCCTGGGCAAGATTGCCGCATTGGGCATCAAGGTGAGCCGCCACTGCACCTACCACGGCGTGGCACTCAACGTGGCCATGGACCTGGAACCCTACCAGCGCATCAACCCTTGCGGCTATGCAGGCTTGCAAAGCATCGACCTTTCTACAATCGGGGTTCAAACCACTTGGGAAGAGGTGGCTGGCGTCCTGGGCAAACAGCTCACGGTGCGGCTGGCCTCCTGAACACAGCCATGAGCACCTCCGATGTCGTGCGCGAAGCACAGTCCACCGCCGAATACAACCCGCTGGCCAAGCAAAAGGCCGCTGCCAAGCTCTCGCGCATTCCGATCAAGGTCGAGCATGGCGAGGTGCTGAAGAAGCCCGAGTGGATCCGCGTGAAGGCGGGCTCCCCCAACACGCGCTACTACGAGATCAAGCAGATCCTGCGCGAGAGCAATCTCAACACCGTGTGTGAAGAGGCCTCGTGCCCCAACATCGGCGAGTGCTTCGGCCATGGCACAGCCACATTCATGATCATGGGCGACAAGTGCACGCGCCGCTGCCCCTTTTGCGACGTGGGCCATGGCCGCCCCGATGCGCTGGACCAGGATGAGCCGCTGAAGCTGGCGCAAACCATCGCCAAGATGCGCCTCAAGTACGCCGTCATCACCAGCGTGGACCGCGATGACCTGCGCGACGGCGGCGCAGGCCATTTTGTCGAGTGCATCCGCCAGATCCGCGCGCTCTCGCCGCAGACGCAGATCGAGATCCTCACACCCGACTTCCGGGGCCGCGACGAGCGTGCGCTGGACATCCTCCAATCGGCCCCGCCCGATGTGATGAACCACAACCTGGAAACCGCACCACGCCTGTACAAGGAAGCGCGCCCTGGGTCGGACTACCAGTTCTCGCTCAACCTGCTCAAGAAGTTCAAGGCGCGCCACCCCAACGTACCCACCAAGAGCGGCATCATGGTGGGCCTGGGCGAGACCGACGAGGAAGTGCTGCAGGTGCTGCGCGACATGCGCGCGCACGACATCAACATGCTCACCATCGGCCAGTACCTGGCGCCCAGCAGCAGCCACCTGCCCGTGCGCCGCTACGTACACCCCGACACCTTCAAGATGTACGAACAGGCGGCCTACGACATGGGCTTCACCCATGCCGCCGTGGGTGCGCTCGTGCGCTCGAGCTACCACGCCGACCGCCAGGCCAAGTCGGCTGGCGTCTGACCACAGGCACACGCCTTCAGCGCGCGATGCAAGCGCCCGTGCTCTCGCTGCGGCACTACGGCGCATCGCCGGGCAGCCACAGCCACGGGCATTTCCAGGTGTTGCTGGGCCTGTCGGGTACGCTGGAACTGGAGGTCGATGGTCGGGGCCAGCGCGTGGTCAGCGGCGGCGGCTGCGTGATCGAACCCGGTGCACGCCACGACTTCGCTTCCCCCCAGGGCAGCCAGTGCCTGGTGCTGGACAGCGCCGACCCCGGCTGGGCACGCTGCATGGCCCAGGCCCCGGGGGCCCACCACACCCTGCCACTGGCGCGCTACCTCGCCCTGGCCTTGCAGCAAGGCAGCGCTCTGGCGCAACAGCACGGCCCGGCGCTGCTGCTGGAGGCCTGGCAGGCGTGCCACACCTTCAACCCTTCAGTGCAACGCCGCAGGCCCATCGACTGGAACGCCCTGCACGCCTGGGCGGCAGCGCACTGGCACCGCCCGCTGCAAGCGGCCGATCTGGCCGCACAGGTGTACCTGAGCCCGGCGCAGTTTGCCGACCGCTGCCGCGCAGAACAAGGGCTGGCTCCCATGGCCTGGCTGCGCAGCCTGAGGCTGGAGCAGGCCCAGTGGCTGCGCGGTCAGGGCCTGCCCGTGGCCGAGGTGGCGCGTCGCACGGGCTACCGCTCCCCCTCGGCGCTCACCGCCGCGCTGCGCCGCACCACACCCGCGTTGCGCGACGATGGACCCGTGCCCCGCGACGGCACTGCCCCTTAAGCTGCACGCATGCAAGCCAATCTGTACGCCCTGGGCGCCATTGCGCTGTGGGCCTCGCTCGCCGCGCTGGGCGTGTCGCTCACCCATGTGCCGCCATTTCTGCTCACCGGCATTGCGTTGCTGATTGGCAGCGTGCCCGCCTGGCCGCTGGTGCTGCGCGATCCATCGCAGTGGCGCATACCGCTGCGCACGCTTGCGCTGGGTGTGTACGGGCTGTTCGCCTACCACTTCCTGCTGTTCATTGCGCTGCGCCACGCGCCGCCGGTAGAGGCCAACCTGGTCAACTACCTTTGGCCGCTGTTCATCGTGGTGCTGGCGCCCGTGCTGCTGCCGGGCGTGGGGCTGCGCTGGCCCCATGTGTTGGCGGCAGTGCTGGGGTTTGGCGGGGCGGCCATCGCCATCACCGGCGGGCGCACGCTGAGCGGGGCGCTGGCCTGGGGCTACCTGCCGGCGCTGGCGGCGGCGTTCATCTGGGCCAGCTATTCGTTGCTGACGCGGCGCGTGCCCGCCTTCCCCACCACGGCCATCGGGCTGTTCGGACTGGTATCGGGTTTGCTGTCCTTGCTGTGCCATGTGCTGCTGGAACCGGCGGTCACGCTGCAGGCGCGCGATGGCTTGCTGCTGGCCGTGCTGGGCCTGGGCCCGCTGGGCGGCGCCTTTTACCTGTGGGACAAGGCGCTGAAGCTGGGCGATGCGCGGCACATCGGCATCCTCAGTTACGCCACGCCGCTGGCATCCACCGCACTGCTGGTGTGGGTGAGCGGACAGCGCTTTCATGCCAGCCTGGCGCTGGCAACGGTCATGATCCTGGGCGCTGCCGTGCTGGGGATGCGGGCAAAATAAGGGTCAAATCGGCCTCCAGCGCCCGCCCATCAAGCGCGAACAGCTACTGATTTCATAGCATTCAGGGCACAGCCTACACGGCATGGGTCGGGCCGTCGGCATCGATCAGGCCCTGGGCCCACCCGGCCAGCTTGCGCGTGTCGGCGCGCAGCACCTCCTGCTTGACCGGCAGAATTTGGGAGGGATACATCGAAAAGCTGCGCAACCCCAGGCCCAGCAGCAGGCGCGTCATGCCCACATCGCCCGCGGTCTCGCCGCAGACCGACACGCTCTTGCCCTGCGCCCGGCCTGCGGCGATGACGTCGGCCACCAGGCGCAGCACGGCAGGGTGCATGGGGTCGTAGAGGTGGGCCACGGCCTCGTCGGCGCGGTCGATGGCCAGGGTGTACTGGATCAAATCGTTGGTGCCGATGGACAGAAAATCAAAGTGCCGCAGGAAGTAGCGCACCATGAGCGCCGCAGCGGGAACTTCGATCATGGCGCCCAGGCGCACCGGCGCGTGCACGGCGCCGCGCGCGTCCAACTCCGCCTGGGCCAGGCGCACCTGGGCCAGGGTCTGCTCCACCTCGGCGGGGTGGGCCAGCATGGGAAACAGGATGTTGACCTTGCCATGCGCCGCAGCGCGCAGCAGCGCCCGCAACTGGGTGCGGAACATGCCCGGGTCGGCCAGGCTCCAGCGGATGGCGCGCAGGCCCAGCGCGGGGTTGGTGGAAGTGTCCTTGTAGGCCTTGTCCAGCGGCTTGTCGGCGCCAATGTCGATGGTGCGGATGGTGATCGGCAGGCCCTGCATGCCTTCGACGGCCTCGCGGTAGGCGCGGTACTGCTCTTCCTCGTCCGGCAGGTTGCCCGCACGGCCCATGAACAGGAATTCGGTACGGAACAAGCCCACACCCACCGCACCGGCGGCCACGGCCACAGCGGCGTCCTGGGGCATTTCGATGTTGGCCAATAACTCGACACGCTCACCGTCCAGCGTGACCGAGGGCGTGTGGCGCAGGCGCGTGAGGCGCTCGCGTTCGACCTCGATCTGGCGCTGGCGAAAGCCGTACTCGGCCAGGATGATGGGCGAGGGATCGACGATGACCTGCCCGGCGTCGCCGTCGATGATGACCCAGTCGTCCTGGCGCACGAGCTGGCTGCCGGTGCGCGCGCCCACCACAGCGGGGATGTCCATGCTGCGCGCGACGATGGCAGTGTGCGAGGTCTTGCCGCCCACGTCGGTGACGAAGCCTGCGAACACGCTTTTCTTGAACTGCAGCAGGTCGGCGGGCGAAAGGTCGTGCGCCACCAGCACCAGGGGCACGTCCACGGTGTCGTCCAGCATCAGGTCTTGCTGGGTCTTGCGGCGTGGGCTTTGCGGAACCACCGGGTGGGCCACGCCCTTCATGTGGCGCAGGATGCGTTCGACCACCTGCTCCAGGTCGGCCTTGCGCTCGCGCAGGTACTCGTCCTCCATCTCGTCGAACTGGCGCCCGATGACCTCCAGTTGCGTGGTCAGCGCCCACTCGGCGTTGTAGAGCCGGTCACTGATCCAGTGCTTGACGCCGCCGGTGAGCATTTC
The DNA here is from genome assembly GCA_023150295.1 of Giesbergeria sp. Classification (GTDB taxonomy): domain Bacteria; phylum Pseudomonadota; class Gammaproteobacteria; order Burkholderiales; family Burkholderiaceae_C; genus Simplicispira. The sequence goes on from JAKLLE010000060.1 coordinate 14,676, forward strand.
GTCCTGCAGCAGCATCAGGTGCACGTCCAGCAGCGCGGTCAGCTCCTGCGGTGCATCGGCGGGAATGTCTTCCTGCAGCCGCTGGATTTCCTCGACCACAGCATTGCGGCCACTGCGCACGCGGTCGATCTCGCTCGCGACCTGGCCCGGCTCGATGAAGTAGTGCGCCACCTCCACCCGGCTGGCGCCCACCAGCACGGCGCGGCCAATCGAGATGCCGCGCGCCACCGCCAACCCAGCGATCGAGAAGGTCATGCTCCGTCTCCTGGTGTGGTGGTGACTGCGGCCATGCTCACTCGCCCTCGCCGAATTTGTCGTTGATGAGGGCCAGCAGAGCATCCATGGCCTGCTGCTCCTGGGGGCCGTCGGTTTCGATCTCCACGGTGGTGCCCATGCCAGCCGCCAGCATCATGACGCCCATGATGCTCTTGGCATTGATGCGACGCTCGCCCCGGCTCATGAAGACTTCGCAGTCGAAGCTGCCGGCCAGTTTGGTGAGCTTGGCCGATGCGCGGGCGTGCAGGCCCAGTTTATTGTTGATGGTCGTGCTGGTCTTGATCATGCGGTCTGCGGTTCTGGTTCTGGGGCGCGGTAACAGCCACCTGCATCACCCCTTGTGTCCCCCCGACGATGGCGCGCTGTACCAGGGCATCGAGTGCCTCGCCGCGGTAGCACACGCAGCGCAGCAGCATGGGCAGATTCACGCCCGTGACGAGCCGCGCCTGGCGCCCTTCGACCAGGCGCTGTGCGATGTTGCTGGGCGTGGCGCCAAACACGTCGGTCAACACCAGAAGCGCGCCCTGGTCCTGCGTGCCCATCAATTGCCGGGCCTGTGCCAAAGAGTCTTCGGGCGAAGCGTCGGGCTGCACATCCAACACCAGCAGGTGCTGCGCGCAGTCGGGAAAGACATGCATTGCGCAGTCGCGCAAGGCGCTGGCCAAGGGGGAGTGGGCGACGAGAAGGATGCGTGTGCTCATGGTCGGGTTCGCACCTGCCATTATGGCCGCACTGGTGCTACAGCACGGCAGTGGTGCAGCGATCGCTGGGCAGCGTGCGGGGCACGGCTGAACTTCCAACCCCGCACAGGCTCGAAGACCCAAGCTGTCGCACAATCGCGCTGCGCGTCGCGGTTTGCTCGCGCGCTTGCCCACACCGGAGCCTCCATGCCAAGCCTTTTTCGCACCCTTCCCTCCCTGGATGCCACCACCGACCATCGCCGCTCTGGTGGTGTGACTGGTCTGCGCGCTTGGGTTGTGGGCGCAATCTGCAGCCTGGCCTTGCTGTCCGGCTGCAGCCAGTCTGCGGCGCCCTCCTCCACCTTTGTGCTGCTCGACGGCACACAGCAAACCACCCAGGATTTGCGCGGCAAGGTGGTGCTGGTGAATTTCTGGGCTACCAGTTGTGTGACCTGTGTGGCGGAAATGCCCGAGCTGGTGAGCACCTTCGAGAAGTACCGCGCCCGCGGTTACGAAACCCTGGCCGTGGCCATGAGCTACGACCCACCCAGTTACGTGGTCAACTTTGCCCAGACCCGCAAGCTCCCCTTCAAGGTCGCCATCGACAACACCGGCGCGGTGGCCAAGGCCTGGGGAGATGTGCGCATCACCCCCACCACCTACCTGGTGAACAAACGCGGCGAGATCGTGCGAACCTATGTGGGTGCGCCTGATTTTGCGCAACTGCACCAGCTCATCGAGCAGCTTCTGGCCGAGTCCTGAAGCGATGGGGGTACACTGCGGCGGTCTTTTTGATCGATGCCCGCAGTGGATACCCCCGACATCCAACTCCAAACCCCGCAGGACGCAGCGCAGTGGAGCGAAGTGCGCGCCCTGTTCACCGAATATGCCGAGAGCCTGGGCATCAGCCTGTGCTTTCAGAATTTTGAAGACGAGCTGGCCCAGTTGCCCGGCGATTACGCAGCCCCCCGAGGAAGCCTGCTGGTGGCACTGGTCGAAGGAACCTATGCCGGGTGCTGCGCCATGCGGCCGCTGGACAGCAGCGACTACCCCAACGCCTGCGAAATGAAGCGGCTGTATGTGCGCAAGGCCTTCCGCGGCTTTGGCCTGGGCCGCCAGTTGGCAGAAGCGATCATGGATTGCGCCCGCATGGCCGGTTACGACTGCATCCTGCTGGACACGCTGGACGACATGGAATCAGCCCGCGCCCTGTACGCCGAACTGGGCTTCGAGGAGATTCCACCCTACTACCACAACCCCATTGCGGGCGCCCACTATCTCAAGGCCATGCTGTAGGCACAGTCTGATTTAAGGATCATCTGAGCCGCCAGCGCTTACCAATAAAGCGTGAACAGCTATTATTTTGATAGCGTCAGTTTGCCTTTAGTTGGCGCAGCAGGGTATCGGCGTCGCTGACCTCGAACTTGCCTGGGGCTTCGATGTTGAGCTGCTCCACCTTGCCGTTGCGCACCAGCATGGAGTAGCGGTTGCTGCGCAAGCCCAGGCCTTTTCCGTTCAGATCCAGGGTCAGGCCCGTGGCCTTGGCAAAGGCTGCATCGCCATCGCCCAGCATGCGCACCACCCCTTCGGTGGCTTGCTCGCGCGCCCAGGCGCCCATGACAAAGGCGTCGTTCACCGACACGCACCAGATCTCGTCCACACCCGCCGCCTTGAGCTGGTCGGCGTTGCGCACATAGCCGGGAACATGCTGCGCCGAGCAGGTGTGCGTGAAGGCGCCAGGCACGGCAAACAGCGCGATGGTCTTCCCGGCGCACGCCTGTGCCACAGGCACCGGGCGCGGGCCGATGCTGCAACCTTCGCCCTCGGTCTGAACGTATTCCATCAGGGTGGTGTCGGGCAAGCTGTCGCCGATCTGGATCATGCGGGTCTCCTGGAGGTGGTAGGTGAGAGGCCTGCCGCATTGCGGGCCCCAAAAAAGAAAACGACCCACATTGTGGGTCGTTTCCGTTTTCCTTGCAGCGCGGTGGCCGCAGAGGCTTAGACCAGCGAGGCCTTTTCGATCAAGCGGGTAGCAACCCAGTTCTTGGTCTTGGACAGCGGTCGGCTTTCGGCGATTTCGATCACGTCACCGAGCTTGTACTCGTTGTTTTCGTCGTGCGCGTGGTACTTGCTCGACTTCATCACGATCTTGCCGTACAGCGCGTGCTTCACACGGCGCTCCACGAGCACGGTCACGGTCTTGGCACGCTTGTCGCTGACAACCTTGCCGACCAGGGTGCGCTTGAGGGATGTTTTGGCTTCCGTCATCTCGGCTCCTTAGTTGGCGGCTTGCTTTTGGGCAAGAATGGTTTTGGCGCGGGCAATGGCACGGCGGGTGGCACGCAACTGGCCGGTGTTGCCCAGTTGTTGCGTGGCCTTCTGCATGCGCAGGCCGAAGTGGGCCTTTTGCAGTGCCTTGATTTCTTCCTTGATGCCAGCGGCGTCTTTTTGGCGCAGTTCAGCAGCTTTCATTTCTGTTTCTCCTGAATCACTGGCCTACCAGGCGTGCGACAAACGTCGTGCGCAGCGGCAGCTTGGCAGCCGCAAGGCGGAAGGCCTCACGGGCGAGTTCCTCGGGCACACCCAGGATCTCGAACACCACCTTGCCAGGCTGGATTTCGGCGACGTAGTACTCGGGGTTGCCCTTGCCGTTACCCATACGCACTTCTGCGGGCTTCTTGGAAATAGGCTTGTCCGGGAACACACGGATCCAGATACGGCCACCACGCTTGACGTGGCGGGAAATCGCACGGCGTGCGGCTTCGATCTGGCGGGCCGTCAGGCGGCCGCGGTCGGTGCACTTGAGACCGAAATCACCGAAGGCTACCGTGTTGCCACGGGTAGCGATGCCGGTGTTGCGGCCCTTTTGCTCCTTGCGGTATTTGCGGCGAGCGGGTTGCAGCATGTTTATTCTCCTTTACCGTCCGCTGCTGAAGCGGGCGCGTCTTTGCGTACGCGCTTAACGGCGGTTGCATCGGCGCCACCGGCGCCCAGGGGCTTGTCGCTGCCATCGGCAGGGGCGGCATTGCCACCCGCGGGACGGCGGCCACCACGGCCTGCACCAGCGCGATCGCCGCCAGGGCGGCCATCGCGGCGCGGACCACGGGGACGGCGCTCTTCTTCAGGGCGCGGCGTCTCGGCAGCAGGCAGATCGTTGCGGCCCAGCGTATCGCCCTTGTAGACCCACACCTTCACGCCGATCACACCGTAGGTGGTCTTGGCTTCGGAGGTGCCGTAGTCGATATCGGCGCGCAGGGTGTGCAGGGGCACACGGCCTTCGCGGTACCACTCGGTACGGGCGATTTCGATGCCGTTCAGACGGCCCGAGGACATGATCTTGATGCCCTGGGCGCCCAGGCGCATGGCGTTCTGCATGGCACGCTTCATGGCGCGGCGGAACATGATGCGCTTTTCCAGCTGCTGGGTGATGCTGTCGGCGATCAGCTTGGCATCGATTTCGGGCTTGCGCACTTCTTCGATGTTGACGGCCACAGGCACGCCCAGGCGGGTCGCCAGTTCTTTCTTGAGCGTCTCGATGTCCTCGCCCTTCTTGCCGATCACCACGCCCGGACGTGCCGAGTAAATGGTGATGCGGGCGTTCTTGGCGGGGCGCTCGATCAGCACGCGCGACACAGCGGCGTTCTTCAGCTTGGCCTTCAGGTACTCGCGCACCTTGATGTCTTCGGCCAGCATGCCGGCGAAGTCACGGTTGCTTGCGTACCAGCGGCTGGCCCAGTTGCGGCTGACGGCCAGACGGAAGCCGGTTGGATGGATTTTTTGTCCCATAGTCGTCCTCGGCCTTTAGTTGCCTACCGTCACGTACACATGGCACGTGGGCTTGCTGATGCGGTTGCCGCGGCCTTTGGCGCGCGCGGTAAAACGCTTGAGCGTGGCACCTTGCTCGACGTAGATGGTCTTGACCTTCAGTTCGTCGATATCGGCACCATCGTTGTGTTCTGCGTTGGCGATCGCCGACTCCAGAACCTTCTTGATGATCCCTGCTGCCTTCTTTTGCGTGAAGGTCAGGATGTTCAGCGCCTGGTCCACTTTCTTGCCGCGGATCAGGTCTGCAACCAGACGGCCCTTGTCAACCGACAGACGGACGCCCCGGAGGACTGCACGTGTTTCAGACATGGTCGTTCCTTACTTCTTCGCTTTTTTGTCAGCGGGGTGACCCTTGAAGGTGCGCGTCAGGGCGAATTCGCCCAGCTTGTGGCCCACCATCTGGTCGGTAACGTAGACCGGCACGTGCTGCTTGCCGTTGTGCACGGCAATGGTCAGACCGATGAAATCGGGCAGAACCATGGAGCGACGCGACCAGGTCTTGATCGGCTTCTTGTCCTTGGTGGCCACGGCCTTTTCGACCTTGGCTACCAGGTGATGGTCAACAAACGGACCCTTTTTGAGAGAGCGAGTCATTTGTTACCCCTTACTTCTTGCGGCGCGACACGATCATGGTCTGTGTGCGCTTGTTGTTGCGGGTGCGATAACCCTTGGTCAGATTGCCCCAAGGATCGACAGCATGACGGCCTTCGCCGGTGCGGCCTTCACCACCACCGTGCGGGTGATCGACCGGGTTCATGGCCACGCCACGCACCGTCGGGCGGATACCCATCCAGCGCTTGACACCGGCCTTGCCGAGTTGGCGCAGGCTGTGCTCTTCGTTGGCGACTTCGCCAATCGTTGCACGGCACTCGATGTGGATCTTGCGCACTTCACCCGAGCGCATGCGCACCTGGGCGTACATACTTTCGCGGGCCAGCAGCGTTGCCGATGCACCTGCCGAGCGGGCGATCTGCGCACCGGCACCGGGCTTGAGCTCGATGCAGTGGATGGTCGAACCCACGGGGATGTTGCGGATCGGCAGCGTGTTGCCCACGCGGATCGGGGCCTCGGAGCCGCTCACAATGGTGGCGCCCACTTCGAGGTTGCGCGGAGCAATCACGTAGCGACGCTCGCCGTCGGCGTAGCACACCAGAGCGATGTGGGCCGTGCGGTTGGGGTCGTACTCGATGCGCTCAACCTTGGCAGGAATGCCGTCCTTGTTGCGCTTGAAGTCCACCACACGGTAGTGGTGCTTGTGACCACCGCCCTTGTGGCGGGTGGTGATGTGGCCGTTGTTGTTGCGGCCAGACTTCTGGTGCTGGGGCTCCAGCAGCGCCGCGTGACCGGGGCCCTTGTACAGGTGGTCGCGCGTGACCTTCACCACGGCACGTTGGCCGGGCGAGGTGGGTTTCATTTTAATGACAGCCATGATTACGCGGCCTCCCCACTCAGGTTCAGCTCTTGACCGGGCTTGAGCATCACATAGGCCTTGCGCACGTTGTCGCGGCGGCCCATGGTCTTGCCAAAGCGCTTGGTCTTGCCCTTGGTGTTCACCACAGACACGCCTTGCACCTCGACCTTGAACATCAATTCCACAGCGGCCTTGATTTCGGGCTTGGTAGCGTTCTGCAGCACTTTGAACGTCACGGCGTTGGACTTTTCAGCAACCATGGTGGCCTTTTCGGACACGATGGGAGCAACCAGCACCTGCATCAGACGACCTTCGTCAAACTTGAGCGTGCTCATGCGAACATCTCCTTGAGTTGGTCGAGAGCGCCCTTGGTGACGAGCACCTTCTTGAAGTGCACCAGCGACACGGGGTCGGCATAGCGCGGCTCGACGATGAACACGTCCTTGAGGTTGCGCGAAGCCAGGTACAGGTTCTCGTCCACCTGGTCGGCGATCACGAGCACCGACTGCAGATTCATGGCCTTGAACTTGTCGGCCAACTGCTTGGTCTTGGGCGAGTCCACGGCGATGGAATCAACCACGGCCAGGCGGCCTTCACGTACCAGCTGCGACAGGATGGAAGCCATACCGGCGCGGTACATCTTCTTGTTGATCTTCTGCGTGAAGTTCTCGTCGGGCATGTTCGGGAAAATCCGACCACCCCCGCGCCACAGCGGAGAAGACGTCATACCGGCGCGCGCGCGACCGGTGCCCTTTTGCTTGAAGGGCTTCTTGGTGGAGTGGCGAACCTGCTCGCGATCCTTCTGGGCACGGGTACCCTGACGGCCGTTGGCGCGGTATGCGACCACGATCTGGTGCACCAGATCTTCGTTGTATTCACGACCAAACACGGTCTCGGGCGCATCGATCTTGGATGCGGCCTGGCCCTGGTCATTCAGGAGTTCGAGCTGCATTAGTTCGCTCCTTTGGCGGCTTTGGCCTTGATGGCGGGACGCACGGTCACGAAGCCACCCTTGGCTCCGGGAATGGCACCCTTGATCAAGAGCAGTTGACGGGCTTCGTCCACGCGGATGACGTCGAGGTTCTGGGTGGTGACGGTTTCGTCGCCCATGTGACCGGTCATGCGCTTGCCCGGGAACACGCGACCCGGATCCTGCGCCATACCGATGGAACCCGGAACGTTGTGCGAACGGCTGTTACCGTGCGATGCACGCTGGGAGGCCATGTTGTGGCGCTTGATGGTACCGGCGTAGCCTTTACCAATGCTCGTACCCTGCACATCCACCTTCTGGCCCACAGCAAACAGCGAAGCCACAGGCACATTGGCACCAGGCTGGTACTGCGCTGCGGCTTCTGCCGTCACGCGGAATTCACGGATGATTTCGCCAGCTTGCACGCCGGCCTTGGCCAGGTGGCCAGCTTGAGGCTTGGTCACGCGAGATGCCTTGCGCGAACCATAAGTGACCTGCAAGGCCACGTAGCCATCGTTCTCTTGGGTTTTCACCTGGGTCACGCGGTTGTCGGACACATCGACCACCGTGACAGGCACTGCGTCCCCGTCATCGGTGAACAGACGCATCATGCCCACCTTGCGGCCCAGCAACCCCAGGGAGGTGCTCAGACTCATTGGTTTTCTCCAAAACTTTCACCGCCGCGACTTCAATTGGCCCCGGCGTTGCGCCTTCGCAGGCGCATGAAAGAAGGTTGATAAAACTCCGCCGCATTGCATTGTTTTGCACACGCAAATTAGGCGAAGCCGCAAAGTATAACGCGAACTGCTTTTGCAAGCAAGTTCGCGTTTTTGCGGAGCGACCCAAGGGCTTTACAGCCCACGGGGTTCAAGGCATCACTGCAGCTTGATTTCGACGTCCACGCCAGCGGGCAGGTCGAGTTTCATCAGGGCGTCCACCGTCTTGTCGGTAGGGTCCACGATGTCCATCAGACGCTGGTGCGTGCGGATTTCGAGCTGGTCGCGGCTGGTCTTGTTAACGTGCGGCGAGCGCAGGATGTCGAAACGCTTCATGCGCGTTGGCAGGGGCACGGGGCCCTTGACGATGGCGCCGGTGCGCTTGGCGGTGTCAACGATCTCGGCAGCGGACTGGTCGATCAGTTTGTAATCAAACGCCTTGAGGCGGATACGGATCTTTTGCTTGGACATGCTTGTTCCTTGTAAAGCGAGGATCCGGATCAGGCAATGATCGTGGCCACGACGCCAGCGCCGACGGTACGACCACCTTCGCGGATGGCGAAGCGCAGGCCTTCTTCCATGGCGATAGGGTTGATCAGCTTGACGGTGATCGACACGTTGTCGCCAGGCATCACCATTTCCTTGTCGGCCGGCAGTTCGATCGCGCCCGTCACGTCGGTCGTGCGGAAGTAGAACTGGGGACGGTAGTTGTTGAAGAAGGGGGTGTGGCGGCCGCCTTCGTCCTTGGAGAGCACGTACACCTCAGCCGTGAAGTGGGTGTGGGGCTTGATGGAGCCGGGCTTGCA
>JAKLLE010000061.1 GCA_023150295.1 Giesbergeria sp.
GAGGGAGCACTGCGGGTCACCCACGGGGGAATCGATGCGATAGCGCTGCGCATTCTTCCTGACAACCGCAAAGTGCTCAAATATTGAGCACCGAAGTGTTTCCGCCATGTTGCGGTTTTGAATTTTGCAAGTCCCTCTCAGGGTTATCACGTAAATTTTTGTTTCAGCAAACCACGGCACAATGGTTTGCACCGTTTCCGTGCGGAACCTTTCGGCAGGACTTACCTATGCGCGTCAACCTTCCCGTCACCAACAACGAATACGACTTTCCGGCCGACGAGCTGCTGATGTCCACCACCGACACCAAAGGGGTGATGACGCACTGCAACGCGCCCTTTGCGCGCGTGAGTGGCTACTCCATGGAAGAACTCATGGGCCAGCCGCACAACCTGATCCGCCACCCGGACATGCCGCCCGAGGCCTACAAGGACATGTGGTCCACCATAGGCCGCGGGCGCAGCTGGACGGGCTTTGTGAAGAACCGGCGCAAGAACGGCGACTTCTACTGGGTGCAGGCCCACGTCACGCCCATCATGCGCCAGGGCAAACCGGTGGGGTACATCTCGGTACGCACCAAGCCCACGCGCGAGCAGGTTCAGGCGGCAGAGGCCTTGTATGCACGCGTCAAGCAGGAACGCGAGTCCGGACGCCAGACCATCCGTATCCATGCGGGCGGCGTGCGCAGCACCAGTGTGTGGGACAACGTTCGCAGGGCGTATCGCTCGGGCCCCACGCTGCGCTTGGCGGCCATGATGCTGCCGCTCATGCTGGTGTCCCTGGTGCCGGGCTGGATGGGCTGGAACGACGGCATGGCCGTGGCCTTGCAAACCCTCGCCTGGTTGGTGGTGGCGGGCCTGGTGCTGGCGCGCTACCACGTGGGCATGACCCTGCCCATCCGCAGCCTGCGCCGCCTGCTCAACAGCATGGCCGCTGGCGACCTCACGCACCGCGAGCCCGAGCTGCCCCTGACCCATGTGCTGGGCAAGGTCATGGCGCGCGTGCAGCGTCTGCAACTCAACATCCGGGCCGTGGTGGGCGACGCGATGGAGGAAATGGAGCGCTTCAGCGGCATCTCGGCGGAAATCGCCCAGAGCGCACAGGACCTGTCGGGCCGGGCCGAGTCGCAGGCCAGCAGCCTGGAGGAATCGGCCGCCGCCATGGAGCAGCTCTCCGCCACGGTGGAAAACTCCAACGAGGCCGCACAAAAAGTGGTGCGTGAGAGCCGCCACAGTTCCGAGCTGGCGACCCAGGGCGGGCAGGCGGTGGCCCAGGTCAGCCAAGTGGTCAGTGCCATCGAGCAGTCGTCGCGCAAGATGGGGCAGATCATCTCCACCATCGAGGGCATCGCCTTCCAGACCAACATCCTGGCGCTCAATGCGGCCGTCGAGGCCGCACGCGCAGGCGAGCAGGGCCGTGGCTTTGCCGTGGTGGCAGGCGAGGTGCGCAGCCTGGCGCAGCGCTCGTCCGAGGCGGCCAAGGAAATCCAGGGGCTGATCAACGATTCGGCCACCAACATCGAACGCGGTGCCGGGCTGATGCAGTCGGCCAGCCAGACCATCGACCAGGTGGTGCAGTCGGTCGCGCACGTCAACTCCCTCATGGGCCAGATGGGCGTGGCGGCGCGCGAGCAGTCCGAAGGCATCTCCCAGGTCAACGAGGCCGTCACCCTGCTGGACCGCGACACGCAGCAAAACGCTGCGCTGGCGGAGCAATCGGCTGCGTCTTCGCGCGTCATGAGCGACAGTGCGGCCGTGCTGGGCCGCACGCTGGAAGTGTTCCGCGTGCGGTGAAGAGAAACACCCCCTCTCCCCCTGCACCTCTCCCTCCGGGAGAGAGGGGGCACACCTCCCCTCCCCCCTCGCGGGGGAGGGGTCGGGGGAGAGGGGACGCCACCGGTGCGGCGGGGCGGCCCTTGCACGGTGGCCCTGGCCTGGGCAGCGCCGGTTTAGCGCGTCGCGGGTGCCGCGTTCGCGCAATGGGTCACTGAAATCAGAGTGGGCTTATTGCCGCGCGGTACGCACGTTCTTGGGCATCGCCTGCGGGTGGCTGGTGCGCCAGGGGTTGATGTCCAGCCCGCCCCGGCGCGTGTAGCGTGCATACACCTCCAGCTTGATGGGCTGGCAGCGCGTCCACAGGTCCATGTAGATGCGCTCCACGCACTGCTCATGGAATTCGTTGTGGTTGCGAAAGCTCACGATGTATTGCAGCAGCCGCTCCTGGTCGATTTGTGGGCCGGTATAGGCAATGCGCACGCTGCCCCAGTCGGGCTGGCCGGTGACCAGGCAGTTGCTTTTGAGCAGGTGGCTCACCAGTACCTCGCTGACGGGCGCTTCGCCTGTGGCGGCACGCAGCAGCTCGGGCGCTGGCTGGTAGGTGTGGCACTCGATGTCCAGGCGGTCCAGGTTCAGGCCGTCCAGCTCGTGCACGGGCTCCTGGTCAAACTGCTCGGGCAGCAGCAGGCGCACGCCCACGGTGCCGGGGTGTTGGGCGCCCCGCCACACGGCTTCGCTGATGTCGGCACGCAGGCGCGCCTGCACGTCCTGCGCCGTGGCAAAGCGCGTCTGGTTGAAGCTGTTGAGGTAGAGCTTGAACGACTTGCTCTCCACGATGTTGGGCGTCTCGCAGGGCACGGTGAAGTGCGCCAGGGCCACCTGCGGCTTGCCGCGCTCGTTGAGCCAGGACAGCTCGAACGCCGTCCACAGGTCTGCGCCCACAAAGGGCACGCTGCCGGTGATGCCTATCTCTGAGCGCTTGGGCGCACGCGCCAGGGGGAAGAGCAGCGAGGGGTCGTACTGGTCGGCATAGGCCGACGCCTTGCCCAGCGGGGATTGGTCTGGCGAGTGCATGGTCTGGCAATAAAAATGCTATAAAAATAATAGCTGCTTGTGCTTTATAGGCGGGCGCTAGAGGCTAATTTTGCTTGCGTCTGAACACCAGCCTGTCGGGTGTGGAGGCAGCGGCGTCGTGGCCCCAGCCTTCGGCGCCAAAGCCCAGCAGGTCTTGCGGTGTGCGTGCACGTTGCGCAATGGCGTGGCGGGCCATCAACCCGCGGGCGCGCTTGGCGTGGAAGCTGATGACCTTCCAGGCGCCGCCCTTCCAGTCCTCGAACACGCATTCCACCACGCGCGGGCGCAGCACCTTGCGGTCCACGGCCTTGAAGTATTCCTGTGAGGCCAGGTTCAACAGCACGGGGGCGGGGTCGTCGGCCAGCCGCTGGTTCAGGTGCTCGGCCAGCCGGTCGCCCCAGAACTGGTACAGGTTGGCGCCCGCCGATGTGGCCAGGCGTGTGCCCATTTCCAGGCGGTAGGGCTGCATCCAGTCCAGCGGGCGCAGCACGCCATACAGGCCGCTGAGCATGGCCAGGTGCTCCTGGGCCCAGTCCAGGTCGCCGCGCGCCAGGCTGCGCGCGTCCAGCCCTTCGTACACGTCGCCGTTGAAGGTGAGCAGGGCAGGGCGCGCATTCTTTGCGGTAAAGCGCGGCGACCAGGCCGCATAGCGCGCCACGTTCAGTGCGGCCAGTGCGTCGCTCAGGTGCATCAGCGAGGCCACTTGCTGCGGCGACAGCGGGCGCAGCACCTCGATGAGCTGCGCGGCCTCCTGGCGGAACTGCGGCAGGGTGTGCGGCAGGTCAGGTGGCAGCGGGGTGTCCAGGTCGAGCGACTTGGCGGGGGAGAGCAGGATCAGCATGGCAGAGTGGGGCGGCAAGGGCAATGGCAACAGCTTTCAGCATAGCGCCGCTGGCCTGCCCTGGCATGGGCGCCGCTGCAAACCCACAGAATGCACAAACCCTGCAAGGCCGCTGCTGCGACCATGCAGGGTTTGGTGGGTGCCTTGGGGCCCAGGTCAGGCGGCTGAACGCTGCTCTTGCTCGAACGGGAGCTGCAGGTCGCGCAGGTCACGGCGGGTTTCCACCAGCACCAGCGGGCCTTCGTCCAGCACCACCACAGGGGGACGCTCACGTGGCACGTGGATGGGGCGCGGCTCGGCGGCGATGGCGGCCTGCACGGCAGCCACCTTGTCCGCGTCGGACTGCACCCATTGCAGGCCGCTGCCTTCGGCTACCTGCTGCATTTCCTGCACTGGCAACTGGTAGGGCGCTACACGCGGCAGGCCTGCGTGGTGCGGCGCTGCAGGCGCCGCCACGGCGGCAACCACGGCCGGTGCTGCGGCCACTGTGGGCGCTGCTTCCGAGACCACCACCGGGGCCTGCGCGGGCGCGGGCGCAGGCGCTGCGTCGGGCGCGGGTGCGGCCTGTGGGGCTGCGGCAAAGTAGCTGCGGCGCGGCGGCTCGTCTGCTGCGGGTTCCGCTGCCGCAGCGCTGCTGCCGGTCAGGTCGATGTCCAGCAGGTTGTCTGCACCGGCCTCGGGGCTGGATGCGGCGGCCTGATCGTTGCGCTCGCCGCGTTCGCGGCGGTTGCGGCCATAGCGGTCGCGCGAACGGCGCTGACGGGGCTCGCCGCCTTCGGTAGCGGTGTTGTCCTGGACTTCACTGCCGCTCAGATCCAGGTCGGGCAGCAGCTCCTGCGGTGCCGTATCGGCAAAGCCGTTGTCCTGGGTGCTGGCCTCGGGGGCTGGGCGGGGCTGGCGCTCGCGTCCCTCGCCACGCGGGCCACGCTCGCGGCGGCCGTTGCTGCTGCGGGGGGCGCGCTCGCTGTTGCCCGCGTCCGCTGGGGCGGCCTGCGGTGCCTCGGCGTTGTTCAGGCCGGTGTCGTTGGCCTGTGGGGTGCGGGCTTCGGCGTCGCGGCGCGGGCGGTTGCCCTCGCGGTTGTCGCGCGGTGGGCGGCCCTCGTTGCCGCGGGCTTCGCCGTTGCGGGCCTCGCGTTCGGTGTTGCGCTCGCCACGGCGGCCACGGCCATCGCCGCCGCCTTCGCGGCCTGCGCCTTCACGCGGGCCGTTGCGTTCGCCCTGGCGCTCGCCACCGCGTTCGCCACGGCGGCCACGTCCGTCACGCCGGGGTTCGCGCCCGGGTTCGCCTGCGGGCGCAGGGGTGGCCGGGGCCACGGGTGCGGGCGCCGCCGGGGCCGACGGGCCAAAGCCAAACAGGCTCTTGAGCCAGGAGAAGAAACCCTGCTCTTGCGCAGGCGCGGCGTGCACAGGCGCACTGGCGGCCTTGGGGGCCGCAGCAGCAGGAGCGGCTGCGCCTGCTGCCTGCGGGGCGTTGCGCGCCGTGCGCGGTGCGTGTGCGGGGCGCGGCTCGGCCACGGGTGCCGGGGCATCGGGCAGCACGCCCTTGATCACGGGAGTCTGCTTGTTGGTGGGTTCTTGTGAGCGGCGCGTGACGGCGGTGGGGTCTTCGAAGTCTTCGGCCAGCTTGTAGCTGGCGTCGATCTGGTCCAGGCGCGGGTCGTCGTGCTTGAGGCGCTCCAGGCGGTAGTTGGGCGTTTCCAGCGTCTTGTTGGGCACCATGAGCACGGCCACGCGCTGCTTGAGTTCGATCTTGGCGATCTCGGTGCGCTTTTCGTTCAGCAGGAAGGAGGCCACTTCCACCGGCACCTGGCAGTGCACGGCGGCGGTGTTGTCCTTCATGGACTCTTCCTGGATGATGCGCAGGATCTGCAGCGCGGAGCTTTCCGTGTCGCGGATGTGGCCGGCGCCGCCGCAACGCGGGCAGGGGATGGACGAGCCTTCGCTCAGGGCGGGCTTGAGGCGCTGGCGGCTCATTTCCATGAGGCCGAACTTGCTGATGGTGCCGAACTGCACGCGGGCGCGGTCTTGGCGCAGCGCGTCGCGCAGGCGGTTTTCCACTTCGCGGCGGTTCTTGCTCTCCTCCATGTCGATGAAGTCGATCACGATCAGGCCGCCCAGGTCGCGCAGGCGCATCTGGCGGGCCACTTCGTCGGCGGCTTCCAGGTTGGTGCGGGTGGCGGTTTCCTCGATGTCGCCGCCCTTGATGGCGCGGGCCGAGTTCACGTCCACGCTGACCAGCGCTTCGGTGTGGTCGATGACGATGGCGCCGCCGCTGGGCAGTTGCACGGTGCGGGCGTAGGCCGACTCGATCTGGTGCTCGATCTGGAAGCGCGAGAACAGCGCGGCGTCGTCGCGGTAGCGCTTCACACGGGCGGCGTGCTCGGGCATCACGTGCGACATGAACTGCTGGGCCTGTTCGTAGATGTCGTCCGTGTCGATGAGGATGTCACCGATGTCGCTGTTGAAGTAATCGCGGATGGCGCGGATCACCAGGCTCGATTCCTGGTAGATCAGGAAGGCGCCCTTGCCGCCCTTGGCCGCGCCGTCGATGGCGTTCCAGAGCTTGAGCAGGTAGTTCAGGTCCCATTGCAGCTCGGCAGCGGTGCGGCCAATACCGGCGGTGCGCGCGATGATGCTCATCCCGTTGGGGTATTCGAGCTGGTCCATCGCCTCTTTGAGCTCGGCGCGGTCCTCGCCCTCGATGCGCCGGCTGACGCCGCCGCCGCGCGGGTTGTTGGGCATGAGCACCACGTAGCGCCCGGCCAGGCTGACAAAGGTGGTCAGTGCTGCGCCCTTGTTGCCACGCTCTTCCTTCTCGACCTGGACCAGCAGCTCCTGGCCTTCCTTGATGACCTCGTTGATGCGTGCCTGGGAGGGCGAAACGCCCTCCTTGAAGTACATGCGCGAGATTTCCTTGAACGGCAGGAAACCGTGGCGGTCTTCGCCGTAATCGACGAAGCAGGCCTCCAGGCTGGGCTCCACGCGCGTGACCACGGCCTTGTAGATGTTGCCCTTGCGCTGTTCGCGCCCTTCGATTTCGATTTCGTAGTCGAGGAGCTTTTGTCCGTCGACGATGGCCAGGCGCCGTTCTTCGGGCTGCGTGGCGTTGATGAGCATCCGCTTCATGATGCGCGTTCCTTCTACTTGCGGCGGGGCGCAGCGTTGGCGGTTGGCTGCCAATGCGCTGCGCGCCCGTGATCCAAACAAACAACAGGCTCTGTAGGAGCCAACGGTGCCTGGACTGACGCTCTGGAACGAAGGGAATTGCCAAGGATGCCGAAACACCCCGCACAGCTTCTAGCTCTGCGGGGGCGGCAAGGGCGCGTGGATGGGGGCGAAAAGCCTGAAAGTGCGCTCAAATGCTACAAAATTTGTAGCTGCTTGCGCAGGCTGGACGGGCGTTGGAGCATGATTTAATGCCCATGCCGCGGGCAGGCGCCCGCGCCACAGTGCTTGAACCATCATGACCAATGCCCACATGTTCGCTTCGATCCTCTGGCAGACCGGGCCCGGGTGGGGTGGCCTGCCAGATGGGGTATTCCGTATCGGTGTTCCAATGAGTCAGCCACCCGTGCGCCACACCGGCCATGGCAGGCAATGGGCCTGTCATCTGCTGGTGCGACACCCGCCGGCATCGACCTGCCTGCGCATGGGGAAATGGCCGCGTGGACTAAACTCCAGACGAATCAACCACTTACAAAACACTGCGCAGGTGAAACACATTATAGGGGGCAAACCAGCGGTGCACCGCGGCGCCCGTGAAGAAGCCCCGGGCGGCGCTGCGGCGTCCGCTGC
The DNA here is from genome assembly GCA_023150295.1 of Giesbergeria sp. Lineage (GTDB taxonomy): Bacteria > Pseudomonadota > Gammaproteobacteria > Burkholderiales > Burkholderiaceae_C > Simplicispira. The sequence continues at coordinate 7,483 of JAKLLE010000061.1, forward strand.
GCGGATGATCGGTGTCGATGCCGAGTCGGCCGGACAGCGGCTGGACAACTTTTTGCTGCGTCAGCTCAAGGGCGTGCCCAAGACCCACGTCTATCGCATCATCCGCAGCGGCGAGGTGCGCATCAACAAAGGCCGCGCCAGCGCCGACACGCGCGTGCAGGAGGGCGACCAGGTGCGCCTGCCGCCGGTGCGCGTGTCCGACAAGGTGGCCGAAAAGGCCGAGCGTCCGGCGCCCGCGCGCGAATTTCCGTTGTTGTTGGAGGACGAACACCTCATCGCCATCGACAAACCCGCAGGCACGGCCGTACACGGGGGCAGCGGCGTGAGCTTTGGCGTGATCGAACAATTGCGCCAGGCCCGGCCCCAGGCGAAATTCCTGGAACTGGTGCACCGGCTGGACCGCGAGACCTCGGGCATTTTGCTGGTGGCCAAGAAGCGCAGCGCCCTCACGCACCTGCAGGACCAGTTTCGCGAGCGTGAAACCGGCAAGACCTACCTGGCGCTGGTGATTGGCGCCTGGCCCGCGAACAAGAAGGTCATTGACACCCCGCTGCACAAATACCTGCAGGCAGATGGCGAGCGCCGTGTGCGCGTGACCACGCCGGACGACCCGGACGGCATGCGTTCCATCACCCTGGTCAAGGTGCGCTCCACCGTGCCAGCGCGCCCCACCGAGGGGCTGCCTTCGTTCACTCTGCTCGAAGTCACCATCAAGACCGGGCGCACGCACCAGATCCGCGTGCACCTGGCCAGCCAGGGCCATGCGATTGCAGGCGACGAAAAATACGGCGACTTCGACCTCAACCGCCAATTGCACAAGCACGGCCTCAAGCGCATGTTCCTGCACGCCTGGCGCCTGCAGTTCAACCACCCTGTCAGCGGTACGCGCACCGAGCTGCTGGCGCCGCTGCCGCCCGATCTGGCCCACTTTGTTCCCGACACACCATGAACTCCTCCGCCCGAGCGCGCCGCTTTGACCTGATTGCCTTCGACTGGGACGGCACGCTGTTCGACTCCACCGCCATCATCGTGCGCAGCATCCAGGCCGCTGTGCGCGACGTGGGCGGCGCCACCCCCAGCGTGCAGGCCTCGTCCTATGTCATCGGCATGGCGCTGCCGCAGGCGCTGGCCCACGCCGCGCCCGATGTGCCGCCCGAGCGCTACCCCGAACTGGGCCAGCGCTACCGTTACCACTACATGCAGCACCAGGACGACCTGAGCCTGTTCGATGGCGTGCTGCCCCTGCTGGAGCGGCTGCGCGAACGTGGCCACCTGCTGGCCGTAGCCACCGGCAAAAGCCGCCGTGGCTTGGACGAGGCACTGCGCAGCGTGAGTCTGCGCGGTGTGTTCGACGGCTCGCGCACCGCCGATGAAACCGCCGGCAAGCCCCATCCATTGATGCTGCAGGAGCTGATGGCCGAATTCGACGTGCCGCCCGAGCGCCTGCTCATGGTGGGCGACACCACGCACGACCTGCAGATGGCGCTGAACGCGGGCTGCCCCAGTGTGGGCGTGAGCTACGGCGCGCACGAGCCCGAGGCCTTTGCGGCGCTGAATCCGTTGCATGTGGCGCATTCGGTGGCCGACCTGCACGCCTGGCTGGATGGAGCGGCATGAGATGAGCGAGCACACCGACCCACCAGCCTTGCCCCTGTGCCCCAGCGTCGACCTGCAGGAGGGCGGCCTGGCCGTGCCGTTTGACGTGCTGTACCACGGGCAGCATTGCCGCGCCTTTGCCATCCGCTTCGAGGGGCGGGTGCACGCCTATCTCAACCGCTGCGCCCATGTGCCCATGGAAATGGACTACCAGGAAAACCGCTTTTTCGACGACAGCGGGCGCTGGCTGATGTGTGCCACCCACGGCGCTACCTATGCCCCCGACACCGGCACCTGCGTGGGCGGCCCCTGCCGGGGCGGGCTGGTCAAGATCGCCCTGACCGAGAGCGATGGCATGGTGCACTGGCATACTGCGCAATCTTTGAAACCTGTGGATTTCTGACATGACCGACCCCCAAGCGACTTCTGGCGCTGGATCTGAGCAAAAACCATTGCCGACGCCCGATCCATGGGCGCAAGTTGCTACTCAATCGGTAGCAAAAGAGGATGCTTCCAGCGCTCCGGGCTGGGAGCGCGGGGTGCTCGAAAAACTCGCCTTTGCCGCGCTGGCAGAGCAGCGTGCCGCTCGGCGCTGGCGCATCTTCTTTCGCCTGGCCTGGCTGTTGCTTTTTGCCGGCCTGGTCTGGACGCTGGCTTCCAACGAAATGGCCAGCAATGCCAGCAAATCGGCGCCCCACACGGCGGTGGTGAACGTCAAGGGCGAAATCGCCGATGGCGCGGAAGCCAGTGCCGAGAATGTGCTCGCTGCGCTGCGCAGTGCGTTCGAGGACCAGGGTTCGCAGGCTGTGGTGTTGCTCATCAATTCGCCCGGTGGCAGCCCGGTGCAGGCAGGCATCATCAACGATGAGATCGTGCGCCTCAAGCAAAAGCACAACAAGCCGCTGTACGCCGTGGTCGAAGAAACCTGCGCATCGGCCGCTTACTACATTGCCGCCGCCGCCGACGACATCTACGTGGACAAGGCCAGCATTGTGGGCAGCATCGGCGTGCTGATGGACGGTTTTGGCTTCACCGGCACCATGGAAAAGCTCGGGGTCGAGCGCCGTTTGCTGATCGCCGGGGAGAACAAGGGCTTTCTGGACCCCTTCAGCCCGCAGTCGGACAAGCAGCGCCAGTTCGCGCAGTCCATGCTCGACCAGATTCACCAGCAATTCATCGCGGTGGTCAAGGAAGGGCGAGGCGACCGGCTCAAGTCCACCGACGAAACCTTCAGCGGCCTGTTCTGGACGGGCCAACAGGCCATTGATCTGGGCCTGGCCGACCACCTGGGCAGCCTGGACTACGTGGCGCGCGAGGTGGTCAAGGCCGAGGACATCATCGACTACACGCGCCGCGAGAACGTGGCCGAGCGCCTGGTCAAGCGCTTTGGCATGACCCTGGGCGAAGGGGCCGTGCACGCGATGCGCTCCTGGGCGCCGCAGTGGCGCTGAACGGCTTTCAAGGACAATGCCGACATGAACTGGCTGGACGAAGTGAAATGGGATGCGCAGGGCCTGGTGCCCGTCATCGCGCAGGAAAAAGACACGGGCGATGTGCTGATGTTTGCATGGATGAACCGCGAGGCCCTGGCCAAGACGGCCGAGCTGGGTCGCGCGGTGTATTTCAGTCGCTCGCGCGGCAAGCTCTGGTTCAAGGGTGAGGAGTCCGGCCACGTGCAGACCGTGCACGAGATCCGCACCGACTGCGACACCGATGTGGTCTTGCTCAAGGTCACCCAACTGGGCCATGAGCCCGGCATTGCCTGCCACACCGGTCGGCACAGCTGCTTCTTCAACGTGCTGCAGGGCGATGCCTGGCAGGCTGCCGACCCGGTGCTCAAAGACCCGGAATCGATCTACAAGTGATACCCGCATGACCCGCAGCGACACCCTGGCCCGCGTGGCCGCCACCATCGAAAGCCGCAAGCCCGCGCTGGGCGCCGACCCCGCTACCAGCTACGTGGCCCGCCTGCTGGCCAAGGGGCCGGATGCATTTCTGAAGAAAATCGGCGAGGAAGCCACCGAGGTCGTGCTGGCCGCCAAGGACGTGGACCATGGCGCCGACAAGGCCAAGCTCGTGTACGAGGTGGCCGATCTGTGGTTTCACAGCCTGGTGGCGCTGGCCCACTACGGGCTGCACCCCGACGACGTGCTGGCCGAACTGGAGCGCCGCGAAGGCACCAGCGGCATTGCCGAAAAGGCCGCACGCGACCGCACCTGAAACCCGCATCCCCGAGGAGGGCTGTGCCATGAGCGACATCACCGATGTGGAAGACCAACGTGCCGAGGGCCTCAAGGCCTGGGGCTGGGTCAGCTACCTGCTGCACCTGATCGTGGCCGTGGGCGCCGTGATTCCGGGCGCACAGCCCGGCGCGGCGCTGCTCATCATTGCCCTGGTCATCGACCTGGTGAAAAAAAGCGATTCCGACGGTACCTGGCAGGCCAGCCACTACGCCTGGCGCATCCGTACCGTGATCTGGGCCGGGGTGTTGTATGTGCTGACGGCGCCGCTGTGGGTGCTGTTCGTGCTGCCCGGCTGGATCGCCTGGGGCTTGATTTCCATCTGGTTCCTCTACCGTATCGTGCGGGGCATGGTCACCATGAACCAGAGCCGTGCGATCAATGCTTGAGTCTGATCGTGTGCCCCCCAAGCGCCTGAACCTGGCCCTGCAGGGCGGCGGCTCGCACGGTGCTTTCACCTGGGGTGTGCTCGATGTGCTGCTGGAAGACGGGCAGTGGCACCTGGACGGCATCAGCGGAACCAGCGCCGGGGCCATGAACGCTGTCGCGCTGGCCCATGGCTTTGCCCAGGCCGCGCGCGAGCATGCCGACCCGCTGGAGGCCCGCCAGGCGGGCGCCGCGTTGGCGCGCACCACGCTGCGCCGCCTGTGGGAGGGCGTGGGCGCCCTGGGCAACATGGCCTGGGGGCTGCCCCAGTCCCAAGGTTTTGCGGGCCTGCCGATGATGGCCACACCCTGGCTGGCGCCCGCGCAGACCAACCCCTTCGACGTCAACCCGCTGCGCAGCCTGCTGGTGCGCGAGGTGGATTTCGAACTGCTGGCCGCGCAGCACAAGGGCATGCCCCAGGTGTTTGTGTGCGCCACCAACGTGCGCACGGGGCGCGGGGAGATTTTTTCCGGCCCCAGGCTGTCGGCCGATGCGGTTATGGCCTCGGCTTGCCTACCCTTGGTATTCAGCGCCGTGCGGATCGAGGGCGAGCTGTACTGGGACGGGGGCTATTCCGGCAACCCCGCGCTGTACCCGCTGATCTACCAGACGGAGAGCAGTGACATCCTGCTGGTGCAGATCAACCCGATCGAACACCTGGGCGTGCCCGACACCATGCCGGAGATCATGGATCGCATGAACGAAATCACCTTCAACGCCAGCCTGCTGGCCGAGTTGCGGGCCATTGAGTTCGTGCGCCGCCTGCTGGCCGAGGGCAAGCTGGACCCGCGCCGGTACAAGAACGTGCGCATGCACCGCATCGATGGCGGAACCCCGCTGCAAGGCCAGGGTTTTGCCAGCAAGTCGCGCGCGGATGCGGCCTTTCTGCACAAACTCTTCGACCTGGGCCGCGAGGCTGGGCAGCAGTGGCTGCTGGCGCACCGCGCCGATGTGGGCGTGCGCGCCACACTGGATCTGGCGCAGCATGCGTGATGGGGAGCAACCCCCTGTGGCGCTGCGCGCCTTCCCCCTTCTCTCGAATTGCTGCGCAATTCGGGAAGGGGGACGCCACCGGTGCGGCGGGGCGGCCCTTGCACGGTGGCCGCTGGTCTGGGCCGCGCCGGTGTTTGGCGTTTTGGGTGGCGCCACTTGCGCGAATGACGGAACTCCTTCTGCTTTGACTTTTCTGAGAAACCGCTATGGCTAGCCTTCACGACCACGACCCCAACTGCCTTTTCTGCAAGATCATTGCGGGCCAGATTCCGTCCCGCAAGGTGTACGAGGACGACGAGGTTTTTGCCTTCCATGACATCCACCCCTGGGCGCCGGTGCATTTTCTGATGGTGCCCAAGCTGCACTTGCCTTCCATGGCCCAGGTGCAGCCCGAGCACGCGGGCCTGCTGGGCCGCATGATGGCGCTGGCGCCCCGCCTGGCACTGGAGCAGGGGTGCCGCCCCTATCCCGAGGGCGGGTTTCGCGTCGTGGTGAACACGGGGCTTGAAGGCGGGCAGGAAGTCCACCACCTGCATGTGCATGTGATGGGCGGGCCGCGTCCGTGGCTCAAGGGCTGAGAGGCCCAGGGCAGGTAGAGAACTTGCAAGGGTACTGACAGCCCTGTCACGCACCCCGACTAAAATGGCTCGCATTCGTTAGGAGAATTTCCATGGGTAGTTTTTCCATCTGGCATTGGCTGGTTGTGCTGCTGATCGTCGTGCTGGTCTTTGGCACCAAGAAGCTCAAGAACATCGGCTCCGACCTGGGCGGCGCCGTCAAGGGCTTCAAGGACGGCATGAAGGACGGCGGCACCTCGGGCGATGCTGCTGCCCCGGCTGTGCCGCCCGCAGGCCAGGTCACCGGCAACGCTTCGGCCGAAAAGACCACCATCGACGTCGAAGCCAAGCAAAAGAGCTGATGCGCGCACGCAATAGGCTTTCGCTCGCATGATTGACATTGGCCTGTCCAAACTGGCGCTGGTGGGGGTGGTGGCGCTCATCGTCATCGGGCCCGAGAAGCTGCCGCGCGTGGCGCGCACCGTGGGCACCCTGCTGGGCAAGGCGCAGCGCTACGTGGCCGACGTCAAGGCCGAGGTCAACCGTTCCATGGAGCTCGACGAGCTCAAGAAGATGAAGGAAACGGTGGAGACTGCGGCCCGTGACGTGGAGCAGTCCATCCACACCTCCGCCAACGAGTTCGAAAAGGACTGGGCCGAGGCCACAGGCCAGGCCAGCGCAGCGCTGGAGGGCAGTGCCTCGGTGGAGCCCGCAGCCGCGGTCTATCGCCACCCGGGCAAAAACTGGCGCCTCAAGCGCGGCGCCGTGCCCCAGTGGTACAAGTCACGCAACGGTGTGCGTACCAAGGCGCAATCCGGCGCTGCGCGCGTGGCGCGCTACCGGCCCCAAAAACTCCACTGAAGCGCGCTTGCCAGCGACGCCACCGCAGGCCGCAGGCCTGCAGGCAACCCACCATGTCCGACCAATCATCCAAAGACGAAGAACAAGCAGGCACCGAGCAGCCCTTTGTGGAGCATCTTGTCGAGCTGCGTGACCGCCTGGTCAAGGCACTGATGGCCGTGGGCCTGGCGGCGGCGGTGTTGTTCTTCTTCCCCGGGCCTGGCCCTCTCTATGACCTGCTGGCCGCCCCTCTGGTGGCCCACTTGCCCAAAGGGGCCACGCTGATCGCCACCTCGGTGATCTCGCCCTTCATGGTGCCGCTCAAGATTCTGCTGGTGGCGGCCTTTTTGCTGGCCCTGCCGGTGGTGCTGTGGCAAGTGTGGGCCTTTGTTGCGCCGGGCCTGTATGCGCATGAAAAGCGCCTGGTGCTGCCCCTGGTGGTGTCCAGCACCCTGCTGTTTTTCGTGGGCGTGGGGTTTTGCTACTTTTTCGTGTTCGGCCAGGTGTTCAGCTTTATCCAGAGCTTTGCGCCCAAGAGCATCACGGCTGCGCCGGATATCGAGGCCTACCTCAGCTTTGTGCTGACCATGTTCATCGCTTTTGGCCTGGCGTTCGAGGTGCCCATTGTGGTGATTGTGCTGGCGCGTCTGGGCTTGGTGAGCGTGGAAAAGCTCAAGGCCTTTCGCGGCTACTTCATCGTCCTGGCCTTCATCATTGCAGCCATCGTGACGCCGCCCGATGTGGTGTCGCAACTGGCGCTGGCCGTGCCCATGTGCCTGCTTTACGAGCTGGGCATCTGGGCCGCGCAGATCTTCATCCGGCACACCAAGGCGCCGGAGGATTCGCAGGAAAACACGGCGTCCTGAGCGACCGCGCAGCGGCTTCAGCGCTGCTGGCGCGTGCGCCGTTGCTGGGGCCGCACGCCAGGGGTCAGTTCCAGGTCCATGACGCGGTTGCCGCGCTGCACCTGAAAGGTCGCCGCCTCGCCGGGGCGCAGTGCCGCCACCGAGGACAGCAGGCCCGCCACATTGGTCACGGGTTTGCCCGCCACCTGAACGATCACATCGCCGGGGCGCATGCCACCCTGTGCGGCCGGGCCGTCCTGCAGCACGCCGGTGATGATGACGCCCTCGGCGGCCTTCACGCCAAAGGTCTCGGCCAGTTCGGGCGAAAGCTCGTTGGGCTCTACGCCGATCCAGCCGCGCGTGACCTTGCCCTCGCGCACGATGCCATCGAGCACCATGCGCGCCGTGGACACCGGAATGGCAAAGCCAATGCCCAGGCTACCGCCCGAACGTGAGTAGATGGCCGTGTTGATGCCCAGCAGGTTGCCGTTCACGTCCACCAGGGCGCCGCCCGAGTTGCCGGGGTTGATGGCGGCGTCGGTCTGGATGAAGTTCTCGAAGGTGTTGATGCCCAGCTGGCTGCGCCCCAGTGCGCTGACGATGCCGCTGGTCACCGTCTGCCCCACGCCAAACGGGTTGCCAATGGCCAGCACCACATCGCCCACGGCCAACTCGTCGGAGTTGCCCAGCACGATGACGGGCAGCTTGTCCAGTTCGACCTTGAGGATGGCCAGGTCGGTCTCGGGGTCGGTGCCTACCACGCGGGCGCGTGCCCGGCGGCTGTCGGAGAGGGTGACGTCGATCTCGTCGGCCCCCTCGACCACGTGGTTGTTGGTGAGGATGTAGCCATCGGGGCTCACGATCACGCCGCTGCCCAGGCCGGCCTGGGGCTCGTTGCCCTGGTCGCCAAAGAAAAAGCGAAACCATGGGTCGCTGCTGCGCGGATCGCGCGCCGGTGCCGTGCTGGTGTTGATGCTCACCACGGCGGGCGAGGCCTTGCGCGCTGCGCCGCTGAGGCTGCCCGGGGGGACGTGGCCGGTGGCGCTGGGTGGCGCCTCGATCAGCGCAATGCCCGCGCCCGAGCGGATGGCTCCCTTGCGGATCCAATCCGGCTGCAGGGTGGCAACGACGAAATAGGCCGCGACGAGAACCGTCACGGTTTGCGAGAACAGCAGCCAGATGCGTTTCATGAACAGTGAGCGAGAAGAGTGCGGGTGCTATTGTGGCCCAAGCGCCCCCCTGCGCCGCAGGACAATACGCCCATGACCATTCACCGAGACACCCTGCTGCAGGCCCTGGACGCGCTCTTGCAGCCCGAACGCTTCAAGGACTACGGCCCCAACGGCCTGCAGGTCGAGGGCAAGGCGCAGATTGCGCGCATCGTCAGTGGCGTGACGGCCAGCCGTGCGCTGATCGACGCGGCCATTGCGCAGCAGGCCGACGCCCTCTTTGTGCACCACGGCCTGTTCTGGCGCGGGCAGGACGGGCGCGTCACCGGCTGGATGAAGCAACGCCTGCAGCGCCTGCTGGCGCACGACATCAACCTCTACGCCTACCACCTGCCCCTGGATGCGCACCCTGAACTGGGCAACAACGCCCGCCTGGGTGCACTGCTGGGCTGGCAGGCCGATGCGCGCTTTGGCGAGCAGGACCTGGGCTGTGTGGCCAGCGTGGACTATGGCAACGCGCAGCTGCTGGCGCAGCATGTGCAGCAGGTGCTGGGGCGCAGCACTACCCTGGTGGCGCCTGAGGACGCGCGCCCCATCCGCCGCGTGGCCTGGTGCAGCGGCGGGGCGCAGGGCTATTTCGAGGCCGCCATGGCCGCCGGGGCCGACGCCTTCATCACGGGCGAAATCTCCGAACCCCAGGCCCACCTGGCGCGCGAGAGCGGCGTGGCCTTCATCGCCGCAGGGCACCACGCGACCGAGCGCTACGGCGCCCCGGCGGTGGCCGCCCATGTGGCGGCACAGCTGGGGCTGGAGCACCAGTTCATAGACATCGACAACCCTGCGTAGGATGCTATAAAAATAATAGCTGCTTGCGCAATGAATACGGGCGTCAAGGCCATTTTCTTATGAATACCTCATCCTCCCTGCTCCCTCTGGCCATCACCCAGGGCGACCCCGCCGGCATCGGCCCCGAGATTGTGGCCAAGGCGTTCCGAGACGCCCCTGAGCTGCTGCGTGGTTGCTTTGCCGTGGGCGACCTGGCCACGCTGCGCCGGGCGGCCCAGTGCCTGGTGCGGCCAGGCCAGCCCGAACTGCCCGTGGCGCAGATCGATGTGCCCGCGCAGGCGCTGGACATGCCCCCGCGCTGCCTGCCCGTGCTGCCCCTGCCGGGGCTGCCCGGCCCGGTGCCCTGGGGGCAGGTCTCGGCGCAGGCGGGGCGTGCTGCGGCGCAGTGTGTGGTGTGGGCCGCGCGCGCGGCCTTGCGTGGCGAGGTGGCTGGTCTGGTGACGGCGCCGCTGCACAAGGAATCCTTGCATGCGGCGGGCGTGGATTACCCCGGCCACACCGAGCTGCTGCAAGCCGAGGCGGCGGCGCACGCAGGCGTTGCACTGGCGGACATGCCCGTGCGCATGATGTTGGCCAGTGACGAACTGTGCACCGTGCTGGTCAGCATCCATATGTCCTTGCGCGATGCGCTGGATGCCGTGACGCCAGACAACCTGCTGCAAACCCTGCACATCACGCACGAAGCGCTCTCGCGCAGCCTGGGTCGCGCGCCGCGCATCGCCGTGGCGGGCCTGAACCCGCATGCGGGCGAAGGCGGCTTGTTCGGGCGCGAGGAAATCGAGGTGATTGCCCCCGCCATTGCCGAGGGGCGCCGCCGGGGCTGGGACGTGGCGGGGCCCTTGCCGCCGGACACGGTGTTCATGCGCGCGCGCCATGCGCCGGGCCATCCGGGTGAGTTTGACGTGGTGCTGGCCATGTATCACGACCAGGGGTTGATCCCCATGAAATACCTGGGCGTGGACAAGGGCGTGAACGTGACCCTGGGCCTGCCGCTGGTGCGCACCAGCCCGGACCACGGCACCGCCTTCGACATTGCAGGCCAGGGTGTGGCCGATGCCTCCAGCCTCATCGAGGCAGTGCGCATGGCGCGCCGCCTGTCCAGATGATCAGCGCTTGAGGCTGTCGCGGATCTCGCGCAGCAGCACGATGTCTTCGGGTGTGGGGGCCGGGGCTGCGGGTGCTTCGGGGGCTGCGGGCGCCTCGCGCTTGATGCGGTTGATCTGCTTGACCATCATGAAGATGATGAACGCCAGAATCAGGAAGTTGACCGCCACGGTGATGAAGCTGCCATAGGCAAACACCGGCACACCAGCCTTCTTGAGTGCATCCAGCGTCATGGCCGTGCCTGTGGGCACGGTGCCCAGCACGACAAACAGGTTGGAGAAATCCAGCTTGCCAAACACCAGGCCCACCACCGGCATGATCAGGTCGCCCACGACCGAATCGACAATCTTGCCGAAGGCTCCGCCAATGATCACGCCCACGGCCAAATCAACGACGTTGCCCTTGATGGCGAATTCGCGAAACTCTTGCACCATTCCCATGGATTGACTCCCTCAAAAAGTCCAGGAGACGCAGTATCCCGCAAAAACGGCTGAATTCCCCTTGTTCGACCCAGGTCAAACTGGTGTCAGATTGTCAAAAGCGGAACTTTGCACTCCGCTACAATTTACGGTTGACCCAACCCTAGCGATGATCATCGAGGACCCCCATGAGTGACACTCCAATCGACTCCAGCAAACGGACGTGGCTGATCGCGACCGGCTGCGCGGGCGCTGTGGGCGGCGTGGCAACCGCCGTTCCTTTCGTGAGTACCTTCCAGCCATCGGAAAAGGCCAAGGCCGCCGGTGCTGCCGTCGAGGTGGATATCTCTCAACTCAAGCCCGGGGAACGTGCCGTCGTCGAATGGCGCGGCAAGCCGGTGTGGATCATCAAGCGCACGCCCGAGCAGCTGGCAGACCTGCCTGCGCTGGACGCACAGCTCGCCGATCCCAAGTCCGAGCGCAAGCCCGACGAGTTCACCCCCGAGTATGCGCGCAACGGCCACCGCTCCATCAAGCCCGAGATCCTCGTGGCCGTGGGTATCTGCCCACACCTGGGCTGCTCGCCCACCGAAAAATACGTCCCCGGTCCTCAGCCCTCGCTGCCCGATGACTGGAAGGGCGGCTTCCTGTGCCCCTGCCACGGCTCCACCTTCGACATGGCCGGTCGCGTGTTCAAGAACAAGCCTTCGCCCGACAACCTCGAAATCCCGCCGCACGTGTATCTGTCGGATACGCGCCTGCTCATCGGTGACGACAAGAAAGCCTAATCGAGGACCCCACCATGGCTGAATTCAAGGAAATTTCCCCCAACGCCTCGGCGGGCGCCAAGCTCACCAACTGGTTTGAAAACCGCTTCCCTACGGCATTTGACGCCTACCGCGTCCACATGTCGGAGTACTACGCACCCAAGAACTTCAACTTCTGGTACATCTTCGGTTCGCTGGCGCTGCTGGTGCTGGTGATCCAGATCGTCACCGGCATCTTCCTTGTGATGCACTACAAGCCCGACGCCGCCAAGGCCTTCGAGTCGGTCGAGTACATCATGCGCGACGTGCCCTGGGGCTGGCTGATCCGCTACATGCACTCCACCGGTGCATCCGCGTTCTTCATCGTGGTCTACCTGCACATGTTCCGTGGGCTGCTCTACGGCAGCTACCGCAAGCCGCGCGAACTGGTTTGGATCTTCGGCTGCGCCATCTTCCTGGCGCTCATGGGCGAAGCCTTCATGGGCTACCTGCTGCCCTGGGGCCAGATGTCCTACTGGGGCGCCCAGGTGATCGTGAACCTGTTCTCTGCCATCCCCTTCATCGGTCCCGACCTGGCCCTGCTGATCCGCGGCGACTATGTGGTGGGTGATGCCACGCTGAACCGCTTCTTCAGCTTCCACGTCATTGCCGTGCCCCTGGTGCTGCTGGGCTTGGTGGTGGCGCACCTGCTGGCGCTGCACGATGTGGGTTCCAACAACCCCGACGGCATCGAGATCAAGAAGGGCCCCAAGGGCAACCGCTGGTCGCCCACGGCCCCTGCCGACGGTATCCCCTTCCACCCCTACTACTCGGTGCACGACATCTTTGGTGTCTGCGTGTTCCTGATGGTCTTCACGGCTGTGATCTTCTTCGCGCCTGAGGCCGGTGGTTACTTCCTTGAGTACAACAACTTCATCCCGGCCGACCCGCTGGTCACGCCTGCGCACATTGCGCCGGTGTGGTACTTCACGCCGTACTACTCCATGCTGCGCGCCATCACCACCGAAATGGTGTATGTGCTGGCCGCCTGCGTGGTGCTGGGTGCTGCCTTTGGGGTGTTCAAGGCACGCATTCCCGTCCTCTTCAAGGGCATCATTGCCGTGGGCGCTGCCGTGGTGGTGGCACTCATGTTCGCCATCGACGCCAAGTTCTGGGGCGTGGTGATCATGGGCGGTGCCGTGGTCATCATGTTCTTCCTGCCCTGGCTCGACTGCAGCCCTGCGCGCTCCATCCGCTATCGCCCCACTTGGCACAAGTACGTGTATGCCGTGTTCGTGGTCAACTTCGTGATCCTGGCCTACCTGGGCGTGCAGGCGCCGTCGCCCGTGGGCGAGCGTGTTTCGCAGCTGGGTACGCTGATCTACTTTGGCTTCTTCCTGCTGATGCCCTGGTGGAGCGCCAAGGGTGAACCCAAGCCCGTGCCCGACCGTGTCACGTTCAAAGCGCATTGAGCCGGAGTCTCCCACCATGAAAAAAATCATTCTCTCGTTCATCGCAGCCCTCGGTCTGGCTGCCGGTGCGGCCCATGCCGCTGGGGGCAGCACGATTGCCTGGGACAAGGCGCCCAACAAGCTCAACGACCTGCCCGCCCTGCAGAACGGCGCCAAGCTGTTCGTCAACTATTGCGTGGGCTGCCACTCGGCGGCGTTCATGCGCTACAACCGCCTCACCGACATTGGCCTGACCGAGCAGCAGATCAAGGACAACCTGCTGCTGACCACCGACAAGATTGGTGAAACCATGAAGGCCAACATCGACCCCAAGCAGGCCAAGGAATGGTTTGGCGCCAACCCGCCCGACCTGACCGTGATCGCGCGCTCGCGTGCGGGCCACGATGGCACGGGTGCGGACTACCTCTACACCTTCCTGCGGTCCTTCTACCGTGACGATGCCAAGCCCACCGGTTGGAACAACGTACTGTTCCCCAACGTCGGCATGCCGCACGCACTGTGGCAACTGCAGGGCGAGCGCCGCGCCGTGTTCGATGAAACCACCCACGCCTTCAAGGGCTACGAGCAGATCACGCCCGGCTCCATGAGCGCGCAGGACTACGACACTGCCATTGGCGATCTCGTAGCCTACATGCAGTGGATGGGCGAGCCCGCCCAAGGTACCCGTGTGCGCCTGGGTATCTGGGTGCTGGGCTTCCTGTTCGTCATGACGTTCCTTGCCTGGAAGCTCAACGCCGCTTTCTGGAAAGACGTCAAGTAAGGCACTGCCTTGCCATTGCCGCGCCCCCGGGCGCGGCTCAGTCATTTGCGGAGTGGACGCTTGCAGGCGTTCCACTCCTTTGGTTTTTAGGAGCTACTTGCCATGATGGTGCTTTATTCGGGAACCACCTGTCCCTTTTCCCACCGCTGCCGTTTCGTGCTGTTCGAAAAAGGCATGGACTTTGAAATCCGCGATGTGGACCTCTACAACAAGCCCGAGGACATCAGCGTCATGAACCCCTACGGCCAGGTGCCCATCCTGGTCGAGCGCGATCTGATCCTGTACGAGTCCAACATCATCAACGAGTACATCGACGAGCGCTTCCCCCACCCCCAGCTCATGCCTGGCGACCCGGTGGACCGCGCCCGCGTGCGCCTGTTCCTGCTCAACTTCGAGAAAGAGCTGTTCGTGCACGTCAGCACGCTCGAATCGCGCGCCACCAAGAGCAACGAAAAGGCCCTGGAAAAGGCCCGCGCCCACATCCGCGACCGCCTGACCCAGCTCGCCCCGGTGTTCCTGAAGAACAAGTACATGCTGGGCGAGAACTTCTCCATGCTCGACGTGGCCATCGCCCCGCTGCTGTGGCGCCTGGACTACTACGGCATCGAGCTGTCCAAGAACGCGGCGCCCCTGCTCAAGTACGCCGAGCGCATCTTCTCGCGTCCGGCCTACATCGAGGCGCTCACGCCCTCCGAAAAGGTCATGCGCAAGTAAGCCCGTCCCCCGCCCATTCCTGCAGGCCACACCGCCCATGAACGCCCTGGAAACCACCTCCACGCGCCCCTACCTCATCCGTGCGCTGCACGAATGGTGCACCGACAACGGCTTCACGCCCTACATCGCCGTGCGCGTGGACGAGACCGTGCAGGTGCCGTTTGAGTACGTCAACAACGGTGAAATCGTGCTCAATGTGGGCTTCGACGCCACCGGCAGCCTGCAACTGGGCAACGACTTCATCAGCTTCAAGGCCCGCTTCGGCGGCGTGGCGCGCGACATCATGGTGCCCGTGGGCCGGGTGGTCGCCATCTATGCCCGTGAAAACGGGCAAGGCATGGCCTTCCCGCCGTCGGAAGACATGGTGGCGCCGCCCGCCAGTTTTGCAGCGCAGCCCGCTCCGGGCACCGACGCAAGCCGCCTGGTTCAACTGGTCAGCAGCGAACCGGGCGACGAGGACGGCGACCCGCCGCCCCCTCCCGCATCGCCAACCCGCCCCGCGCTCAAGCGCGTCAAGTGAGTTGGCGGGGTATTACAATACCGCTCGCGCCGATTTAGCTCAGTGGTAGAGCAACCGCCTTGTAAGCGGTAGGTCGTCAGTTCAATCCCGACAATCGGCACCACATCAAGGGCCGCACAGTTCCAAGAACGTGCGGCCCTTTTCTTTTTTCCCTCTGTAGCGCCCGTTTTGACGTTCGCCAAAGTGCGATAGCTTCCGCTTGCATCCGGCGGTATTTGACGGTACTTTCGACGGTACCTGGCCTGTTTGCCAGTGGAGGGGCTTTGTTGCACAAAGCCAGTCCGCTGAGCTGGTAGCCTCGAGACATGAGTGAACCGAAGGGGTCCAAGGCCCGCTACAAGACCACCAACTGGGCAGAGTACAACGCCGCGCTCAAAGCCCGAGGGTCGCTGACAATCT